>DFGU01000080.1 GCA_002371785.1 Bacteroidales bacterium UBA3742 | reverse complement strand
ACCTTGTCGATCTGCTCGGGTAGGCAGTTCAGGATGGGTAGCAGCATGCGTTCGTCGGGTAGCACGACGGCCGTCCGCGTGAGCGGTTCGTGCGGCTCTCCCTTCGGGAACATGTCGTTCAGCACCCGCCATACCTCATGCGCCTCGCCCGTAGTACTCGGTACGCTGATGAGTCGGATATCTTTCTCTTCGTCCTCGCGGGTACCGATATCGGTCAAGCCGAATAGCTCCTTGTTGCGTTCGATGAAGAGCGAGGTGCGGTTCTCGGGGTCCGCCACCTTGCGGTCGGTATAGTCGAAATGAAACTCCGCCAGACCCGCTTTGCGGAGCAGCACCAAGAGTTGTTCTTCGCTACCCGTCAGGGCGTTGAAGCCGATGAAGACATAGTGCTTCCGGAGCCGTCCCAGGCTCAGCGTGTCCCAGTTCTCGATCAGGTGGCGGTGCAGCAGGCCCTCGTAGGCCAGGCCGTCCCGCAGCAGTTCCTCGCGAAAGGCGCTATAGACCGGCCATAGGCAGTCCCACAGGTGCATAAATCGTTCCGTGGTCTCCTTGCCCTGCGGCTTGACCTCTTGCCAAAAGGTGCTGATAGCGTCGCGTTGCCGGTCGCTCAGGTAGCCGAACTGCTCATCCACCATCCGTAGGTCGCGTATCGTGGTGAAGAGTTCGCGCACATTCGGCGTCAGGTGGTTATCCACCTCCGAGAAGTCCTGCAGCAGCATCTTGCCCCAGTAAATCCAGTCGCCCAGGGTCTCGTCGCTGTGCGTCTGCTCGCGATAGACATGATAGAGGCGAATGAGTAAGGTCAACTGATCCACCGTATGCAGCGGACTGAGTGCCGCAAAGCAGTCGTTGATAGTTAGTATCTCGGGTGCCCAGATCGGGTGCTGCATCTCGCCCGCCAGGTAGTGACGGAAGAACAAACCCGCACGGCGGTTGGGGAAGACAAAGGTGTAGTCCTGTATCCGGTCGCCCGCTTCGCGGACCATCTGCTTGGCCAGTTGCTGTAGGTAGGAATGCATGCGCTTATCGGGTTTGTATCTTGTAGATAATCTTCTCTATCATGCGCTTGATGAGGCCGATCATGCTCCATACGCCGCTGGTATGTACCTGTTCGCTCAGCAGCACGTCCGTGCCGGCCGCACCCGTTTGCTCGGGATACAGGATCATGTAGCTGTAGCCCCCAAAGAAGCGCTCCAGCATGTCGGGTATCTGCTTAAATAGGGTATTGTAGCTGGCCGTAGCCTGACGGGCACTCACCATCACGATCATGTCGTCCGGTCGTGCCTCCTTAGCCATCATGAGCACGTCTTCCCAGTCGCCCATCTCGCGGTAGGAAGCTCGGAGGTACTTACCCTTACGACGGCACATGACGCGCAGCGCCTCGCGGGTGTCTTCGTCGCAGAAGAAGACCACCTTGGCACCTATCTGGCTACTCAATCTTCTTATCTGGCCGAAGCACGAGATGAAGTCATGCTCCTTCTCCGCATGCTTCGGAACGGCTACCAGCAGGCGGTTGACCGTACTCAATGTCTGCTCGGCATGATAGACGATCACGGAACGTGACGTACGTTCAATATGTTCACGCGCCTCCTGCCAGTTCTGCTCCGTAGCAAACTCGGTGCGGTGCAGGTCGCTCAGCGTACTCAGTTCCTCCAGTTGTGGCAGCAGGTCTTCGCCCACGGACAGGACCAACCAACTGTCGTCCTGACGGTCGGCCTCCAGACGCGACTCCTCCTGCAGGGCCAGTTCCTTGGCCGCATGCTCCGTTACGAAACTGGAGATGGTGCATAGTATCAATATCATCAGCACCGCACCGTTCAATATATGCGGACTGAAATAGCCTATCTCATAGCCTATCGTCACGATGGCCAGCGTACCGGCGGCCGTGGCGTGGGTCAGACCGAATGCCAACTGACGCTCCATGCCGCTCAGGCCGAAACGCATCTGGGCGATCCAGGCGGCCAGCCACTTACCCAGCAGCTTCGTACCGATCATCACACCCGCTATCGCCAGCGTCCACCAGCTCTCCCATACCAGACTCACATCGATAATCATACCCACGCTGATCAAGAACAGCGGTACGAACAGGCTGTTTCCGATGAAGTTGATGCGCTGCATCAGCGGACTGCGGTTGGGTACGTACTTATTCAGCGCCACGCCACATATGAAGGCACCCAGGATGCTCTCCAGTCCGGCCCAGTCGGCCAGCCATGCGGCACCCACCAGCATCGCCATCACCAGCATATAGCAGAACATCGGATCATGTTCCCGTAGGAACGCCCTACGTGTGATAAACGGAAATACCTGCAGCACGACTACGGCAAACAGTAGCGTCTTAGCCAGCAGTACCCACCAGAACGAGGCATCCGTCGCACTCAGCATCTTGCCTTTTAGCATAGCCAGCACCAGCAGCGAAAGCGTGATAGTCAGCATCGTTCCGCCCACCACGATATTCACTACGCGCTGGTTTTGAACGCCGTAGCGACTCACGATCGGATAGGTCATAAGCGTGTGGCTACCGTACATCGCTCCCAGCAACATGCTCGTGCTCCAGCCGAACTGCAGCACCCAGCGGCTCGTGATCATACCCAGCACAAAGGGCAGCAGAAAACTCAACACGCCAAACTCGGCGGCCTGACGCTTGTGTTGCGAGAAATTGTTGCGGTCGATTTCAATACCCGCCTGCAGCATGATATACAGCATACCCAGTTTTCCCAGGGTCTGGATCGTCTGCGTACCGCTAAACCAACCCAGGCCGAACGGACCGATGGCGATACCCGCCAGGATAAACCCGACGATGCTCGGCACATGGATCTTACGGCACACGGGCGGTACGATCAGAATAATTCCGATCATCAACGCCAGTACACTCAGCTGATTATCAAAGATAAACTCGCTCATATTATCTAACGACTAACGACCAACGACTAAAGGAACTTTCCTGTAATGCTGTCTTTACATTGCTTCACGTCCTCCGGCGTACCTTCTGCTACGATGCGTCCGCCGCCTCGTCCGCCTTCCGGTCCCAGGTCAATCAACCAGTCGCAGGCGCGTATCACGTCCAGGTTGTGCTCTATTACCACCACCGTATTGCCGCGGTCCACCAGTTGGCGCAGCACGCCGTTTAGCACGCGGATGTCCTCAAAGTGCAGACCCGTGGTGGGTTCGTCCAGGATATACAGCGTACGGCCCGTCGACGGACGCGACAGTTCGGTGGCCAACTTGATACGCTGACTCTCGCCGCCCGAGAGGGTCGTGGAGGGTTGCCCCAGTTTGATATAACCCAGTCCTACATCCTGTATCGTCTTGATCTTACGCAGAATAGTGGGTTGGTTCTCAAAGAATTCCACCGCCTGATTCACCGTCATATCCAGTATCTCGCCGATCGACTTACCCTTGAATCGCACCTCCAGCGTCTCCTTGTTATACCGCCGTCCGTTGCAGGCTTCGCAGGGCACAAACACATCCGGCATGAAGTGCATCTGTATCGTCTTGAAGCCGTTTCCCTTGCATTCCTCGCAGCGTCCGCCGCGCATATTGAACGAGAATCGGCCCGGTTTCCATCCGCGCATCCGTGACTCCGGCATCTGGGCAAACAGGTCGCGTATGTCGTTGAACACATTCGTATAGGTGGCCGGATTCGATCGGGGCGAACGACCTATCGGCGACTGATCCACGTTGATCACTTTGTCAATCTCCTCCAGCCCCTCTATCTCGCGATACGCCAGCGGCTTCTTCAGGCTGCGGTAGAAATGCTGCGACAGGATGGGGTAGAGCGTCTGGTTGATGAGTGTCGATTTGCCGCTACCGCTCACGCCCGTCACGCCTACCATCTGCCCCAGCGGTATACGCACCGTCACGTCCTGCAAGTTATTGCCCGTGCAGCCGCTTAGCGTCAGCCATTTCTGCTCTTCCGGCTGAATGCTGACGGCCGATGGCTGATGGCTGTCTGATGGCTGATGGCTGACAGCTGAAAGCTCTCCACGCAGGTACTGCGCCGTGAGTGTATCGGTCCGTAGCATCTCCTCGGGCGTACCGCTGAACAGCACCTTACCGCCCAGACGTCCCGCCTTCGGACCTATATCTACGATCCAGTCGGCCTCCCGCATGATCTGCTCGTCGTGCTCCACCACGATCACCGAGTTGCCCAGGTCCCGTAGTTCCTTGAGCGAACTGATCAGTCGCTGGTTGTCGCGTTGGTGCAGACCTATCGAGGGTTCGTCCAGGATATACAGCACGTTCACCAACCTGGATCCTATCTGCGTCGCCAGACGGATACGCTGACTCTCGCCACCCGAGAGGCTGTCCGACGGACGTCCCAGACTCAGGTAACTCAGTCCCACGGCCTGCATGAAGCGTAGCCGCCCGCATATCTCCTTGAGGATAGGTGCCGCGATCGCCTGCTGCCGTTCCGTGAGTTGCGGACTGATGGTTTGCAGCGTCTCCAGCAGCACGTCGATATCCATCGACGACATGTCGTGGATGGTATAGGGTCCTATTTTGTAACTCAGTGATTCTTTGCTCAGTCGCTTGCCTTCGCACTCCGGACATACGGTCCATTCCGTCTGGGTCTCGTCCGTATCGTCTTCCAGTTCGATGCCCGACAACTGACGCAATTTCTCGAACCAGTCATCCTGCTGGATAATGTCTTCTACAGCTTGGTCTGAAGGCTGATGGCTGACGACCGAAGACCTAATACGTCCCAGTCCCTTACAGCATTCGCACCAACCGCTCGGGCTGTTGAACGAGAAGGTATGCGGTGCCGGATCTCGATAGGCCAAACCCGTGGTCGGACACATCAGACTGCGACTCAGATACCGCGTCTTACCTTCGGTATCCGCGATCATCAGCAGCCCATCGCCTTGCTCCATCGCTTTATCCACCGACTGCCGCATCCGTCGCAAATCTTGCTCTTCATTTTCGACACCGGAGGCACTCCCGCTTTCGACTTTCAGCTTATCGATCACCACCTCTATCGTGTGGTTCTTATATCTATCCAGCTTCATGCCCGGCACCAGTTCCTGCACCTCGCCATCTACGCGTACCTGCACGTAGCCTTTCTTGCGTATGGTCTCAAAGAGTTCCTTGTAGTGGCCCTTACGGTTATTCACCAGCGGCGAGAGCAGCAATATCTTCTTACCGGCATACTCCCGTTGGATCAGTTCCAGGATCTGCTGGTCGGTATATTTCACCATCTTCTCGCCCGTCAGGTAGCTGTAGGCTTCGCCAGCCCGCGCGTATAAAAGGCGCAGGAAATCATACACTTCGGTGATCGTACCTACCGTAGAACGGGGATTCTTGCTGGTCGTCTTCTGGTCTATGGAGATGACGGGACTCAGACCCGTGATCTGGTCCACGTCCGGACGCTGCATCGTACCGATATAGCCGCGAGCATAACTGCTGAAGGTCTCCAGGTAACGACGTTGACCCTCCGCAAAGATAGTATCGAACGCCAGCGAACTCTTGCCGCTACCGCTCAGACCCGTGATGACCGACAGACGATAACGCGGGATGCTCACGTTGATATTCTTCAAGTTATGCACCCGTGCACCAATCACCCGTATCTCCTTTTCCGAGGAGCCGGTCGGCTTATGTGCGTCCTTCTTACCCATTTCAGCCTGCAAAGGTACTACTTTTTTTGCATATATGCAAATTCTGGGCTATTTTTTAAAGAAAATTTGCAAACGACCAACGACTAACGACTAATGACTAGACGCTTCCCATGGCGAGACATACCAGTCCGGCACAGATACCGGCCATGCAGGCCACTTTCGGCCATACCTCGTCTTCCCGTAGCCATATCAGGCCGTAGGCAAAGCCTATCACCGCTCCGCCACGACGTATCGTGCTTACTACGGCGATCATCGACGCTGGGTCGCGTAAGGCCAGCATATACACATTGTCGCTCACCACCAGAAACGCGCTGATCAGCACGATAGCCGATGTCCATCGGATCTGTGGCCACCGTCGGTTAGCGAGGTCTTCGCGGTGCATCACGGCCCAGACTACCAGCATCATAGCGGCCTGATAGAGTGTGTAATACACCTGCACGGCATTGTGGTCGTATTGCCGCATCAGGTACTTGTCATACAGTCCGCTACCGGCACCGATCAGTATAGCCAGCACCAGGCAGACGTAGTACCCGCGGTTGCCTTCGCCCTCATGCGCTATCTGATGTATCTGTTTGCGTTTCCCGAGCGAGAAAAGAAAGATACTCCCTATCGCAAGGGCGACGCCGGTCCATTGCCAGCCGTTCAGCCGTTCGTCGAAGATCAGCAACGCTCCCACGAGCGTCCACATCGGTCGCGTAGCCTGCATGGGACTCACAATGCTGAGCGGCAGGTGTTTCAGTGATACGTAGGCAAACACCCAGCTACTCAGCACGATAGCCGATTTTAGCAGCGTCAGTATGTGTGCCCTGGTGTCCAGTTGCGGCACGTAGAAATGCGTACCTGTCATCAGTTCCGGACACAGCCTGCTTAAGCATAGCGGCACAAGCAATATGCTGCTGGATACCAAGACGCTCAAGGTCAGGATATCCACCACCTTGTTTTCGCGCAACGCGATCTTCTTGCTGATATCATAGCCGCCCAGACATAGGGCCGATAGAAACGCTAATACAATCCACATATTTTTCTCCCGAGCATACCCCTGCTCGTATATTCGTTGTTTTTCCGACTGCAAAATTACTGCTTTTTTGCCACATATGCAAGCCTTCTCGAAAAATTCCTAATTCTTTTTTCGAAATTCTACCAATTTTATAGGCTGTACCGACTAAATCAGCTTATTAGTGACGAAATAGCAATATTTCTTTCCGATTCTTATGATTCGGTTCTTTTCTAAACCCCTAATTCCTCGCCTACGCGCGAAGGCGCGCACGAAGCGAACAGAAAATCGCAGAATCCTGCTTAAAAACACAGCGAACAATATTGAAAGATAATAAATCAGCATCATTCGCAACGTTTTCTCTCGTAAGTAGCCAAGTTGGGCTGTTTTTCGTCTCTTGTTGTGCAATTAGAAGGATGGGTTCGGACAATAGTATGTATAGATACTATATCTGTATATTAATAAAATGATATTTTTTTGCATTTTTATTTGCGTATGTCGTGAAAAATTTGTACCTTTGCACCGGTTTTTATGCCTACTACAATGAGAAACGCAAAAATTCTACTTCTGATCTTCATGGCGATCATCGCCTTTTCTGTGGAGACTGTCTCTGCTGCAGAGCTTCCGGATGGGGCGCTACCCGGTGTGTTCAGTACCGGTAGCAGACAGGTTCGTTTCTCGATAGGCAACCTCCAATATTGTGCGGCTACCGATACCTGGCGTTTTGCGCCCCGCCAGTATGCTATCGTCGGTGAGGACGGTACGGGCAATGTAGGCCATCCTACGCGTGACGGCGTGAAGAGTGACAACCTCATGGTGAGCCAGACCTACGACGGCTGGATCGACCTTTTCGGTTGGGGTACGAGCGGATGGCAGAGTGGTGCTAAAGTAACGCAGCCCTGGGATACCGATGATGATCCAACGCATTATGTTCCCCAGATAATTATTGACTCTGTTCCGCGACCGGATCATTACAACATGGAGTACGACTTCGTCAATCTCGACTGGGGCGTGTATAATCCGATCTCTAATGGTGGCAACCGCCGCGGTATGTGGCGTACGCTGACCCGCGAGGAGTGGCGTTATATCCTGCAGGAGCGTCCTAACTACGAGAACCTGCGTGGTCAGGCGACGATCAACGGTTCGCACGGCATGGTGCTATTGCCCGACAACTGGGAGACGCCCTGGGGTGCCAGTTTCGATCCCGGATATGGCTTGGGTTGGGATACCAACGAGTATAGCTACGCCGAGTGGAAAGTGCTGGAGGATGCCGGTGCCGTCTTCCTGCCCTGCGCCGGATGTCGCACCATCCAGAATCATAATTTGCATGTGGAGAACCTGAATACGGCCGGACATTATTGGTCCTCGTCGTCCTTTCTGGGGGGCGGTCTCACGTGCGCTTTCGACCTGTATTTCAACTCCTTCATACCCGAGATGTACACCTACGACATGCGGTGTTGGGGTGAGTCGGTACGACTGGTAATGGATATTAGATAACCTTAAAATATACACATTTTTAAATTATGGCTAAAGTTTATCAAGCTAATGAGATCAAGAATGTCGCTATGTTGGGCGGCAGTGGATCCGGTAAGACGACTCTCATGGAGTCGATGTTGTTCGAGTGCGGGGTGATCAAGCGCCGCGGTTCGATTGATGCGCAGTCCACCGTGTGCGACTATTTCCCGGTAGAGAAGGAGTACGGCTATTCCGTTTTCTCCACAGTATGTAACATCGAATTTGAGAACAAAAAACTCAATATCATCGACTGCGCAGGTTCGGATGACTTCTGCGGCGGTACGGTAGCTGCCCTGCAGATGTGCGGTTCGGCTATGATTCTGCTCAGCGCCAACGGTGGCGTAGAGGTAGGTACGCAGAACAACTTCCGCCTCGTAGATCACGCTAAGAAGCCGCTGGCTTTCGTGATCAACAAGTGCGACCATCCGGATGCAGACTTCGAGCGCACCTTCAATCAACTCAAGGAGAACTTCGGTAACAAGTGTACACTCATCCAGTTCCCCGTCAACGCCGGCGCCGGCTTCAATGCCGTGATCGACGTGCTCAAGGGCAAGATGCTGGTATGGAAGGCCGAGGGCGGTGCTCCTGAGCTCAAGGATATCCCGGCTGAGTATGCAGACAAGGTAGAGGAGATGCGTGCACAGCTCTCCGAGGCGGCTGCCGAGGCCGACGAGTCGCTGCTGGATAAGTTCCTGGGCGAAGGTCTGACCGACGAGGAGATCATGCAGGGTCTCAAGGGCGTGTATGCCGACGGTTCGATGTATCCGGTACTCTGCTGCTCGGGTCTGAAGGATATGGGTGTTCGTCGTCTGATGGACTTCCTCAACAATATGGCTCCCTCGCCTGCACAGTTCAGCTATCCTACCGTAGACGGCAAGGCCGTTACCCCGGATGCTAAGGCGCCGACCAGTCTCTATGTCTTCAAGACCAGCGTAGAGCCGCATATCGGTGAGGTGAACTACTTCCGCGTAATGCAGGGTACCATCCACAATGGTGACGACCTGCAGAACATGGAGCGTGGCTCCAAGGAGCGTATCTCGCAGCTCTACATGGTAGCCGGTTCGATCCGCGTTCCGGTCGACGAAGTAGCTGCCGGCGATATCGCTGCTACCGTGAAGCTGAAAGATACCCGTACGGGTAACACCCTGAATGCCAAGGACTGCGACCTGCAGTATGCACCTATCGCTTATCCGCAGCCGCGTTACCGTCGTGCTATCCGTCCCGTGACTGAGTCCGACAACGAGAAACTTGCTGCCCTGCTCACTCGTATGCACGAGGAGGATCCTACGTGGGTAGTAGAGCAGTCGAAGGAACTGAAGCAGACTATCATCTCGGGTCAGGGCGAGTTCCACCTCCGCACCCTCAAGTGGCGTCTGGAGAACAACGACAAGATGCAAATCGTCTTCGACGAGCCCAAGATCCCGTATCGTGAGACGATCACCAAGGCCGCTCGTGCCGACTATCGTCATAAGAAGCAATCCGGTGGTTCGGGTCAGTTCGGTGAGGTGCACCTGATTGTAGAGCCCTACGAGGAGGGTATGCCGGTTAAGGAGACCTATAAGTTTGGTAACCAGGAGTATAAGATTTCCGTAAAGGACCAGCAGGAGATCAACCTCGAGTGGGGTGGTAAGCTGATTCTGATTAACTCGATCGTGGGTGGTGCTATCGACGCACGCTTCATCCCGGCTATCCTCAAGGGTCTCATGGATCGTATGGAGCAGGGACCGCTCACCGGTTCGTATGCCCGCGATGTACGCGTCATCATCTACGATGGTAAGATGCACCCGGTTGACTCCAACGAAATCTCGTTCCGTCTGGCAGGCCGTAACGCCTTTGCACAGGCCTTCAAGGAGGCTAACCCGAAGGTGCTGGAGCCGATCTATGATGTAGAGGTATTCGTTCCGTCCGACATCGTCGGTGACGTCATGTCCGATATCAACGGACGCCGCGGTATGGTGCTCGGTATGGAGACGGAGAAGCAGTTTACGCGTCTGAAAGCTCAGGTGCCTTTGAAGGAGCTCAGCACCTATTCCACGACGCTCTCTTCGCTCACCGGCGGACGTGCTACCTTCACGATGCAGTTCAACTCCTATCAGCTCGTTCCGGCTGATGTACAGGAGAAACTGCTGGCTGCTTACGCAGCTACTCAGGCCGAGGAAGAGTAAACAGAATGTACATCGCTATAGCAGGAAATATTGGTGCAGGCAAGACGACGCTGACCAAGATGCTGGCGCGTTACTACGGGTGGGAGCCACGCTTCGAGAGCGTGACTTTCAACCCGTATCTCGAGGACTATTACGGCGATATCAATCGTTGGGCCTTCTGCCTCGAGACTTATTTCCTCAAGGAGCGTTTCCGGGATATGCTGGCCGTGCAACAGGCCACGCATACCATCGTGCAAGACCGTTCGATCTTTGAGGGCGTCTACGTCTTCGTACGCAACAACTACGAGCGTGGCGACCTCTCAGATCGCGACTATACCACCTTCATGGATCTGTTCGACCTCATGAAGCACCAGATGAAGTACCCCGACCTCATGATCTATCTGCGCAAGTCCGTTCCGGCCCTGATCGCCCAGATCCAGAAGCGCGGACGCGACTACGAGCAGACTATGCAGATCGACTATCTGCAGGGACTTAACGAGAAATATGAGGACTTTATCTTCCGTAAGTACGAGGGCCGCGTACTCGTCATCGAATCCGACGATATGGATTTTGAGAACAACCCCGAGGACTTCCGCCGCGTGGTCAACCGCGTGGATGCCGAACTCTTTGGACTGTTTAGTGAACACAATTGGAGTAAATAACATATTTAAACCCTCTCTGGCATAGAGGAGCCTCTTTTCCTAAAATCAAACGCTAACGTAGTGATGTTTGATTTTAAGAGCGGAGGCATCGAGGACTAAAATGACGACCGGTCGTCAGTCGGTGTCCGAGATTGCTGAACGCGCATGCATATTGCAATAGCAGGTAATATCGGCTGTGGTAAGACAACGCTGACCAACATGCTGGCCAAACATTATGGCTGGGAGCCGCGCTTCGAGAGCGTGGAGTACAATCCGTATCTGTCTGATTTCTATGCCGACATGGCACGCTGGTCGTTCAACCTCCAGATCTATTTCCTCAACAAGCGCTTCAAGGACGTTGTGGAGATCGACCAGTCCGACAAGTACATCATCCAGGATCGTACTATTTACGAGGATGCCCGCATCTTTGCGCCCAACCTCCACGACCAGGGATTCATGTCCGATCGCGACTTCGACAACTATCAAGACCTGTTCGACCTCATGACCTCGCTCGTCAAGATGCCCGACCTGCTCATCTATGTGCGTGCCTCGGTGCCCACACTCGTAGCCCAGATCCAGAAACGTGCTCGCGGCTATGAGCAGCAGATCAAGCTCGACTACCTCCAGGGACTTAACGACAAGTACGAGAATTGGATCAAAGACTATAAGGGCAACCTGCTCATCGTTGATGGCGACCATATCAAGTTTGGCGACAACCCCGACGACTTCCGTTGGGTCACCGACCATATCGATGCCCAACTCTTCGGCCTCTTCCCATTCGAAGCCTCTGAACAAACAGGGAAAGAGATCTAAACCCCTTGCCCCCAATCGCAACATATCCCACGCCCGTTCTCGACGAGTGTGGGATTTTTTTTGTCGATTTCTCCCGCAGAATTGGCATCTCTGCACAAGGAAACTAAAAAAGTGAAAAAAGTTTCCAAAAAACTTGCGTATGTCAAAAAAAAGTAGTAATTTTGCACCCGTTTTGGGAAAATCTGCTCGGTTCTAAACCGCGTTTTTGAAGAAAAATGTCTGAAGAGGTACAGAAAAATATTGTAAAAACAGCCGGCGAACTATTCTTTCGCCTCGGTATTCGTAGCGTGTCGATCGACGACATTTGCCACGAACTGGGTATCTCTAAGAAGACTTTCTACGTCTATTTCGATAGCAAGGATGCCCTGGTGGACCAGCTCCTCCAGGCTAACTTGCAGCATACAGCCCGCAAGTTAGAGGGATTACTCTCCGCCAACGGGCTGCGTAGCGTCGTGGCCGACATCATGCGCCGCAACACCGAGCACGACGATGTGCGTCGTGTGCCGCAGCTGGTGTATGACCTCAAGAAGTATTATCCCCGCCAGTTTGCTGACTTTCAGCGTCAGGCCTTCCTCCAGCAACAGCGTTATATCCGTACCTTCCTGGAGAAGGGTATGGCCGAGGGCCTCGTGCGCGCGGATATTAATATGGAGTTGACGGCGGTGCTCTTTGCCAAGATCTATGCGGTCGCTCTGCGTGACTTTGAAGAGATGGAGGCCGCCGGCTACAACCTGCCCCAACTCGGACATGCCGCCCTCGATATCCTCGTTCGCGGCGTCCTCTCCGACGAGGGCATGAGACTATATACGAATTGAAAATTGAAAGGTGCCTCCGGGCACCCCGATATAAAGTCGAAAGCAAATAATCAAAAGGTGCCTCCGGGCACCCCGATATAAAGCAAAAAATGAACGTTATGAAACGCATACTACTTAGTACTTTGTTCCTTGTCACTTTGTCACTTGGAACAGCCCTGGCTGCCGATGCCGACACGGCGAAGCATCGCTCCAACTGGATCATGGAGCACGACTCTGTCATGATGGCTACGCGCAATACGCTGGATGACTCTACGTACAAGGCGCCCGCTGCACTCAGCCTGTCCGTTACGGAGGCACAAGACTATGCCGTTCGGGCCAATCGCTCGATGCGCAATGCCTCGCTGTCCGTGCAACAGGCATATGCCGCTCGCTGGCAGACCATAGCCTCTATGTTGCCACAGGTGGATGCCTCGTACAGCTACAGCAACTATCTGGGTTACAGCGCTACGATGTCCACCGCCATGGGTGATTTCAAGATCGATATGCCGAATCAGGGTGCCTTTGGCATCACCGCCTCTGTGGGGCTGAACGGACAGGGCATTGTGGGCGTACTGCTTCAAAATTTAGCTATTGACATGCAGCGTCTATCGCTGGAGCAGTCTGAGGATGAGCTACGCGCAAGTGTGAAGACGTCTTATATCGCTATTCTCGTATTGGAGGATGTGGTTCGCTTGCTTGAGTCATCGTTGACTAATGTGAATGAGATCATTGAGATGACACAGCGTACGGTTCAGTTTGGCGTCAATGAGCAGACCACGGCTGATCAGATTGCTATTCGAGCCAACACGCTCAAGAATAATATCCAGAGCCAGCGTCGTTCTATTGAGTTGGCTACTAACAGTCTCAAGGTGCTGCTCGACGTGCCGGCTGAGACGAAATTGACGCTTACCAGTTCGCTGGACGAACTGCTGTCTGGCGACGAGGTGCTCGCGCTCTTGGGCGAGGAGTTTATCAAGGAGCATAATCTCAACTATCGCATGCTGGAGAAGAACTTCGAGATCGCCAAGATGAATGTCCACATGGCTGGTTGGGCGTATGGTCCTACTGTCAGCCTGGCGTACAACTATACCAACCAGCAGTACTACGGCGAGGGAGGTATGCGTATGACACCGCCTAACGTAGTGCAAGTCAGCCTTCGTATGCCTCTCTGGTCCAGCGGTAAGCGGGCGGCCGGTGTGGTGGAGAAGAAAATCGCCCTCGAGCAGGCACGCAACACCTTGGCTGAGACCTCCGATCAGCTCATGATCCAGTATCAGCAGCTCCGTTACGATCTGCAGAATGCTTACGAGACCTATCTTACCGAGCAGGAGAACCTGGATGTTGTCAATCGGGTGTTCCGCTCGGTGAGCAACAAGTATCGATTTGGTACCAACAGCAACCTGGAACTCATCAATGCCAGCAACGATGTGATCACCGCCCAGTCCACCTATGTACAGGCTGTGCTGACACTTATCAATGCGGAGGTAGAATTGGCTAAATTCCTCAAATAAATTGAAAATTGAAAATTGAAAGGAAATCGCTTTCGACTTTCGACTTTTGACTTTTGACTTTCGACTAAAAACAATACAATATATGAAGAAATTTTTTCTATTTGCAGCTGCTGCTATCATGCTGATCAGCTGCGGTAAAAAAGAAGAAGAGACTACCGAGCAGCAAGAGCGCATCGAGCCGGTAGAAGTGACGCGTCTCCAGACTCACGAAGTGGAGCGCCGTATCACGCTGTCGTCCAACCTCCAGGCCTATGAGACGGTGAGCATCTCACCCTCCCTCACGGGTAAGATAGAGCATATCTACGTCGAGATAGGCGACCGCGTACGTCGCGGCGACTCTATCGTACGTATGGATCAGCAGCAGTATCAGACCGCTCGACTGACTATCGCCAACCTGCGCGTCGAGATGGCCCGTCTGGATAGCTTGCTCACCTACGGTTCGGCTACGCAGCAACAGCGCGACCAGATGGAGCTACAGCTTGAGCAGACCAAGGTCAACCTCAAGTTCCTGACAACCAACACGTTTAATCTATCGCCTATCACGGGCGTCGTCACCGCTAAGAACTATGAGGACGGCGAGCTCTACTCCGGACAACCTATCGTTGTGTTGGCAGAGGTGGACCGACTCAAGACGCTCGTGGCTATTCCGGAGAGTTACCTGCCGCGTATCCGCAAGGGTATGTCGCTCCAGCTCCTGTCCGACGTCTATCCCGATCGCGTCTTCACGGCTTCGGTCGAGGTGGTATATCCTACCATCGATGCCGCTACCCATACCTTCCAGGCTAAGGTCGTTGTGCCCAACAAGGAGGGCTTGCTGCGCCCGGGTATGTATGTCCAAACCACCATCGGTCTGGGTACCGACCGCGTCATCACCGCACCGTACTCCACCGTGCTCAAGCTCATCGGTGCCAACGATCGCTATGTCTTCATCCACAACAAGGGATGTGCACAGCGCGTTACCGTCGAGATGGGTGACCGCTTCGGCGATGACGTCGAGATCTCCGCACCCGAGATACACGACGGTGTCGAGCTGATCACCGCCGGCGAGGCACGCCTGGTGGACAGTGTCCGCGTAGAGGTCAAAGCTACCCACTAAGCCCATGGACAATTAGAAATAGAAAACTGAAAATTAAGCGTTTATGTCTATTTATAAAACTTCGGTCCAAAAGCCAATTACTACTGCCCTTATCTTTGTGGCGGTCATTGTAATCGGTTTGTTCAGCTATACCCAGCTGCCGATCGACCAGTTCCCCGAGATGAACCCGCCGTACGTCACGGTCATGGTCACCTATCCCGGCGCTTCTGCCAGCGAGGTGGAGACCAACGTGACCAAGATATTGGAGAACTCGCTCAACTCTGTTGACCACCTCAAGGAACTGACCTCCAAGTCCAAGGACAACCTCTCGCAGGTGACCCTGGAGTTTGAGTGGGGGGTCGAACTCGACGAGATAGTCAACGATATACGTACCTATGTGGACCTCTGTAAGGACAACCTGCCCGACGGCTGCTCCAACCCCATCATCCTGCGTCTATCCACCTCGATGATGCCGGTCATTCAGTACTCGGTCACGGCCCGCGAGTCGTATCCCTCGCTGGATAAACTGCTGGATGACGAGATCATTCCGCAACTCAACCGCGTGGATGGTATCGGTAACCTCACCGTCTCCGGTGAACCCGAGCGTCGCGTCTATATCTACCTGGATCAGCAGAAACTCGATGCCTACGGACTGACGCTGGAGAACGTCGGCCAGATGGTCACGGCGCAGAACCTGAACATGTCGTCCGGTACGGTCAAGCTGGAGAGAGAGCAGTACCAGATGGAGGTGCGCTCCGAGTATGCCGAGTCGCAGGAGATTGGCAATGTGGTGGTCGCTTCCGACCCGCAGGGACGCCAGGTCTTCCTGCGTGACATAGCGGTGGTCAAGGATACTATCAAGGAGCTCTCGCTCGACGAGAAGACCGATGGTATTGACTGTGCTCGACTCATCGTCACCAAGCAGACCGGCGGCAACACGGTGCAAGTCTGTGAAGACGTCCGTAAGGAGATAGCCAAGATCCAGAAAAACCTGCCGACAGATGTGGAGATACGTCTTATCTACGACTCGTCGGAGAATATCCGCAACTCCATTAACTCGCTGGAGGAGTCCATCGGCTATGCGTTGTTATTTGTGGTTCTGGTCGTAATGTTCTTCCTGGGACGTTGGCGAGCAGCCTTTATCGTGGGTATCACGATTCCTATATCGCTGATCGTCGCCTTTATCTACCTGATGCTATCCGGCGACTCGCTCAATATCATCTCGCTCTGTTCGTTGAATATTGCCATCGGTATGGTGGTGGATGATGCTATCGTGGTGCTGGAGAATATCACCAAGCACGTCGAGCGTGGCGAGAACCCCCGCGAGGCGGCTATCTATGCTACCAACGAGGTATGGGTATCCGTTATCGCCACCACGCTCGTTATCGTGGCCGTATTCGTGCCGCTGACGATGCTGACCGGTGTAGCGGGTGTGATGTTCAAGTCGCTCGGCTGGATCATCACCATCGTCTGCTGTACCTCTACGCTGATCGCTATATCGCTCACCCCGATGCTCGCCAGCAAGATGCTGAAGGCCAAGAAGGTGCATGTTGATAAGGACGGCAACCTCGTAGAGGACGACAACCGCCGCTCCTGGTACGACCGCACCGTGGTCCGTCTGCTCGACTGGATCGACGACCGCTATGCCGACATGCTCGGCTGGTGCTTGCGCCATAAGTGGGCTACCTTCTCGATCCTATTCATCATCTTTGGCCTCACGCTGCTGCCTGTCTTTGCCGGCAAGATCGGTACCGATTTCATGCAGCAGCAGGATATGGGACGCTTCACCGTCAAGGTCGAGCTCCAGCGCGGTACGCGTATCGAGGAGACGCTCAAGACAGCGCGTAAGCTCGAGGGCCGTATTCGTGAGATAGCCCCCGAGGTGCAACTGATCTCTACCTCCGCCGGCTCCAACGACGATGCCGGTATCGGTGCGCTGTTCTCCTCTACGATGAATAACACCATCAACATGACCATCCGTACCTCCAAGAAGTACGAACGCGAGCGCACCATCTTCCAGATCGCTGAGGCGGTACGCCAAGAACTGAAGCAATATCCTGAGATCACCGACTTCAACGTATCTACCTCCTCTGGAGGCGGTATGTCGTCCAACTCCGTCGATGTCGAGATTTACGGCTACGACTTCGATAAGACCAGCGCCTTGGCGGAGCAGATCCAGTCGATCTGCAACCACGAGGTCGAGGGTGCCCGCGATGCCACTATCTCACGTGACGACGAGCGTCCGGAGATCAAGATCAACGTGGATAAGCAGAAGGCCATGCGCCTCGGACTCACCTCGGCTACCATAGCTACATACCTCCGCAACCGCGTCAATGGTATGTCGTGCGGCTACCTCAAGGAGGACGGATCCGAGTACGCTATCCTCTGCCGTCTCGAGGAGAAGGACCGTAACACCATCCCCAAGTTGCTCGACCTCACCATCCCGACACCTGCCGGCGGCAAGGTCAAGCTCTCCGAGGTTTGCTCTATCGGCGAGTACTGGACGCCGCCCGCTATCGAGCGTAAGTCGCGTCAGCGTGTGGTTACCGTCTCTGTCACGCCCTACGAGACTTCGCTGGGAGACTTGGCAACGCGTATCCAGGCTGTTGTCGATAGACTGGATATCCCCGACGGCGTCGTTGTGCGTCTGGCGGGTGACTTTGAGGACCAGCAGGAGACCTTCGGCAAGATGGGTCTGCTGGCAGCCCTCATCATCCTGCTCGTCTATATCGTGATGGCTTCCCAGTTTGAGTCGTTCAAGAAACCGTTCGTCATCATGTTCACCATACCGTTTGCCCTCTCGGGCGTCATCCTGGCGCTCTGGATCACCGGCCGCTCGCTCGATATGATCGGTGCACTTGGTCTGGTCATGCTCGTCGGTATTGTGGTCAAGAACGGTATTGTGCTGATTGATTATATCGACCTCATGCGCGAACGCGGTACAGAACTCAACCAGGCTATCCAGATGGCCGGCCGTAGCCGTATCCGTCCGGTGCTCATGACGGCCTTCACCACCATCCTCGGTATGGTGCCGATGGCGCTCTCGACGGGCGATGGTGCCGAGATGTGGCAACCGATGGGTATCGTCGTTATCGGCGGTCTGCTCGTCTCTACGCTGCTCACCTTCTTCATCGTGCCTACGCTCTACGGCGCTATGTCGCGTCACGACGATGTCAACAAGGCCAAGAAGGTCCGCAAGAACTTCATCTTCATGGATATTAAGGTAAAAAAAGACGAACCTAAAACAGAGGAGGTACAGGCATGAAATCCGTAATGATCGTTTTTAATCAGGCGAATACCGAACGTGTAGAATACCTGCTGGATATGCTCAACATACGTGGCTTCACGTTCTTTGAGCAGGTTCAGGGACGTGGTACGAACGGCGGCGAACCCCGTCGCGGCACCCACGCCTGGCCCGAGATGAACTCGTGCGTCATCACCATCGTGCCCGACGAGCAGGTACCTACGCTCCTGGAGACCGTCAAGAAGCTCGATATGCGTAACGAGGAAGTCGGCGTCCGCGCCTTTGTCTGGAACATAGAAGCCACCGTCTAAAGCTTTCGACTTTCGACTTTCGACTTTTGACTAATATGATAAGTATTAATCATATCAACAAATCTTTCGGTACCCAACAGGTGCTGCGCGATGTCTCGCTGGAGATACCGCGGGGACAGGTGCTTGGCCTGCTCGGACCGAACGGTGCGGGCAAGTCCACGCTCATGAAGATCCTCATCGGTCTATGGCAGGCCGATAGCGGTAGTGTCCAAGTGCCGGAACGTATCGGCTACCTGCCCGAGCAGAACCCCCTCTACGACGATATGTACGTCACGGAGTATCTCCGCTTCATGGCCGGTCTAACAGCGAGCAACGCGAGCGGTCCTATAGGCGAAGCCGGTCCTATAGCGCAGCGGTCTTGCAGTGAAACGGTCTCCGATATCATCGACCGCGTCGGTCTCACCCCGGAGGCCCACAAGCATATCCGTCAGCTCAGCAAGGGCTACCGTCAGCGTGTCGGTCTTGCTCAGGCGCTGCTCGGTGATCCCCAGCTGCTCATCCTCGACGAACCCACCACGGGCCTCGATCCCAACCAGCTCGTTGAGATCCGCAGCCTCATCCGTTCGCTCGGCCGGGAGCGCACCGTTATTCTATCGACGCATATCATGCAGGAGGTGCGCGAGATGTGCGACCGTGTCGTGATCCTCGACCACGGTGAGATAAAAGCCGACGAGATGATAGACCAAATCCCCGACTTGGAACAATTGTTCCACCAGAAAACTGCGTCGTAAGTACGCTATCACGTTATAACGTTATACCGAAAAAATGGAATTCGATATCCGTCAACAACAATCCGAACGTGAGCAGGACAACGCCCTGCGTCCGTTGCGCTTTGCCGACTTTGCCGGTCAGAGCAAGGTGACCTCCAACCTCAAGATCTTCGTCGAGGCCGCTAAGCTCCGTGGCGAGTCGCTCGACCACGTCCTGCTCTTCGGCCCTCCGGGTCTGGGCAAGACCACGCTGAGCAACATTATCGCCAACGAACTGGGTGTGGGCTTCAAGGTCACTTCCGGTCCTGTGCTCGACAAGCCCGGCGACCTGGCCGGTCTGCTCACCTCGCTCGAACCCAACGATGTGCTCTTCATCGACGAGATCCATCGTCTCTCGCCCGTGGTGGAGGAGTACCTCTATTCCGCGATGGAGGACTATCGCATCGACATCATGATCGACAAGGGCCCTTCGGCGCGTACCATCCAGATCGACCTCAACCGCTTCACGCTTATCGGTGCTACCACGCGTTCCGGTCTGCTCACTTCGCCGCTCCGTGCCCGCTTTGGTATCAACTGCCATCTCGAGTACTACGATGCCGATATCCTCGCGGGTATCGTGCGCCGTTCGGCAGGTCTGCTGGGTGTGGAGATCAATGATAAGGCAGCCGGCGAGATAGCCCGTCGCAGTCGTGGTACGCCGCGTATCGCCAATGCCCTGCTGCGTCGTGTGCGCGACTTTGCCCAGGTCAAGGGTGACGGCCGTATCGACCTCGATATAGCCCAGTATGCCCTGGAGGCACTCAATATCGATACCTTCGGTCTCGACCAAATTGATAACAAACTGCTCTTGACTATCATCGATAAGTTCCGCGGCGGACCTGTCGGACTGAATACGATAGCTACGGCGATGGGAGAAGATGCCGGTACGATCGAGGATGTCTATGAACCCTATCTTATCAAGGAGGGCTTTATCAAGCGCACCCCCCGCGGCCGCGAAGCCACCGAACTCGCCTATCGCCATCTGGGCAAAACCCCCTTCTCCCGCGACAGCCAACAACAGCTGTTCTGATAAAACAAAAAATCGTCCATTCGGGCGATTTTTTATTATATTTTGCAAATTTATTTGCGTATGTCAAAAAAAATCAGTAACTTTGCAGCCGCAAAGGTTGCAAAGACAAAAGGTGATATATGCAGAATCCTAATTTATATATTATTGCGGGGCCAAATGGTGCGGGTAAGACAACGGCATCATTTACCTTGCTTCCCGAGGTGCTGCATTGCCCGAACTTTGTTAACGCTGACGAGATAGCTCGTGGCTTATCACCCTTTGCTCCGGAGGCGGTGGCTTTTCAGGCAGGACGTATCATGTTGCAACGCATAGAGGAATTACTGCCGCAGCGCGAGGATTTTGCTATCGAAACGACGCTTGCTACCCGTTCGTACGTGCATCTCGTACATCGCGCACAAGCTTTAGGATATAAAGTTCACTTGATTTTCTTCTTTTTGGAGAACGAAGAACAAGCAATAGCTCGTGTCGCACAACGAGTAAGTAACGGTGGACATAACATCCCTGAATCCGACATCCGTCGTCGCTTCAAGCGCGGAATCTATAATTTGATCAATTTGTATATGCCGATTTGTGATAGTGTGTTAGTGTATAACAACGTGCACACTCCTGCAAGACTTGTGGCGAGAAAGAAAAATCAAGTTGATAAGGTCGAATTGATTGAAACAGAAATGTGGAACCAATTATTGCTAAGCATATGAGTGAAATGGAATTGGAGGCTAAGATTAGCCAAGGATTGAAAATTACCCATCGTAAAATCGTCGAGCAACATCGTCGTGACAACCAGCCGCTCATCTTTAGTGAGAACGGCCAGGTGCAGTACGTGGATCCGTTTACGGTTAGTATTTAATTGACTAGGGGGGAGCAGTTCTTCTTATCCCCTCTTGGAGTTAACTATGCCCTACATGATATTTTATAGGCAATATATGACCAATCAACCCAAGCGCAAAGCGTAGCGCTGACATATTGGTTAAAAGCGTCTTTCGAGGCGCTTTTTTGCGTAAAAAAGTACGTTTTCAAATAGGCAAATCGGCAAACGGCTGAAAATAAAAGCGTTAGTATTTGCGTTTTTCAAAGCCATTTTCTTGCATAGGTAGAAAAAAAGCAGTAATTTTGCACCGTCAAACGAAAATAGTCGATTGTTATGAAAAAGTCATTGTTGCCGATAGTATTTGCAGCACTCATTTTTACAGCGTGTGACTCTCAGGTTGAACCTTCTCAACCAATCCTCCACCCAACAGAGGAGCTGGAAGCTGTTACCAACGATTTTACACTGGTTAAAGCATGTATTGGCAAGCAGGAGGAGGAAGCCATTAACCTATTGATGCAACAGGGGTATAGCCATGAAGATGTGCAAAAGTATTACCAGAAATTCAATCTAACGGAAAATAACGTTACAAAGGAGGTTCATATCTCGGCACCTACATACGCTGCTATGACTGTACATAACGATGATTATACCATTCTGAAATCCGTTTTCAAACAATGGATACAGGAAATGCGCAGGTCAAAAGTCTATAACAACCTCGTCCGAGCTTCATATTCTCTCAGCGTAGGGTGGGGAAACGGTGAATTGACTTTTAGTACACCAGAAGAACTTCTTGCGGCTTTGGATACAATCACATCTGCCGAAGATATCAGTGCCTCTTTTAATGGCAACGACAACGATGCTAATAGATATGAACTGGTGTTGGCCACTTACCTGAAAGGTGTATATATGGATATTAATAATCTGCGCGTAGGACAACCTTCTGATGATTTCACCCAAAGTGACCTGAAAGAGTCAGATCTCAAGAAAGACATCCTGATTTCCAAGGTGGACTATTTGACTTTCCAATACAAGGGGTTCTATGCTTTGAACGTATCGGGTAAAATAAAGGACGGGGAACTGATTCCTGTTGTCTCAGAATATCAGTCACCGGGCGATTTCGGATTTATTAAACTTTATTACAATAATTCCGTCAATATGCTGCTATACGGAACGATTGTTTGGAACGGCTGCGGGGCATTGACTTTCCCAGAGAGTTTCCGTGCCGGATTGCCCGTTAGCGAAGGAATCCCTTATCCGGGTATCGAGCATTTTGCGCGGCTAAACGAGGATGGAACTTACATTGAGACAAACAATGAATGGGAAATGCAACATATCTGGCAGAGCGTATCTTATCAGAAGGAGTTCCAACATTATTATGGCAACTCCACCAAGAAGGTAGCGGTATATTTGTATGCCCCGAGTGTAGGTTTGTTTGATCCATACGAAGCTTATTATCTGGTGCTTACGGAACAATAAACACAAAAGCCATGAAACGTATTTTATCAATTATAGGAATATGCGCATGTGTCCTATTTGCACATGCCGATTCAACGGTGATCATTCCGCTGAAGCATTATGAATATATTATATTTGACAGTTTGGACGATTCGGGTTCTTCCACGGTGGATCCTATAGACCCAAACCAAGCAAAAGTGGAACTGACCGGCAGCACGCTGAAGGTCTATGAGGGGATGGAAGGGTCTGCCCTAATTACGGTGGCGAACGAGACGGATTCGCATATAGTTGTGGATACCTGTTTCAATGAGTCCATTACGTTGACCCTTACGGATACGGCACAATACTGCATACATCTATACCTCCCGAGTATAGGTTCCGTCTATGGTACGTTCCGTTATCCGATGGAAAAAGCCCGTAAAGTCATGCAGGACGGAAGCGTGTATATCTTTTTTAACAATCAGTTCTATACACCTTTTGGCGTAAAAATGTGGTAATATGCGTATTTTAGCGGTCATATTAGTGTCGTGCGCCATGACGCTATACCAGAACGGCAAAGCGTTGCGCGAGGAGGGAAAGCAGGTGGAAGCCATGCAGGCGTTCATCGAGGCGGCGCATAGCGGTACGGAGGATGAGGCGTTGTTGGGGCGTGTGTATTCAAATATGGCCAATATGTGCAGACAGGCAAATGACCACGAGACGGCGTACGAGGTATATGAGATGAGTGCGACGCATTTTGGGAAGACGGACGACAGTTTGGCATATGCATACGCGCTGAACAATATGGCCTGGGAGCAGGCGGCGATGGGACAGAAAGAGGAGGCGTTAAAGCTTGTGGATTCGGCGTTGAGCCTTCAGCTATCGGCCGTCAGCCTTCAGACGCTAAGAGCAAAGGTTATTGAGACCAAAGCGGCTGCATGCTTCTTTCGGGAGGAATATGACTCGGTACTTTACTATACAAGCAGGGCGGATAACGACTACTTGCTCATGCTACGTGCACAGGCATATTCCTACCTGCAGGTAGATGACTCGGCGATGTATTATGCGGAGCAGTTGTTGCCGCGCATGACAAATCTGTTTTACAGGGATGATCTGTATTATATTGTGACGCATCATGACGCGGATGCGGATGCCGAGCAGATTCGCCGACTATCGTCCGAGCGGGCGGATGTCAAGAAACAGATTGCAGAACGGCATGGCGAATTGATGAAGGCGGTACAACTATTGAAGCAAAATTTGTCAAAAAAGGAACAGGCTGTTCCGTGGAAAGCACTCCTATTAGGGGTAATAGGTATCGGGCTGCTGATTTGGGGTGCGGTCGTGGTGCGTAAGCAGCGGAAATTGTGGATAGAGAAATCGGATTTTGAACAAGCAAGACGAAAGGAGTTGGCGCAAAATAT
>DFGU01000088.1 GCA_002371785.1 Bacteroidales bacterium UBA3742 | reverse complement strand
GCATATGCTTGAGCACGGTACCGAAACTGACGTTACCGTCGTAGGTCACTTTCATCTTCTGACCGGATTTACCCTTCTTGGTCGTGATCAGGATGACACCATTAGACGCGCGCGAACCATATATAGCAGTAGCAGACGCATCCTTCAGCACGGTGAAGGTCTCAATATCGTTCGGGTTAACGAGCGACAGCGGGTTAGATACACCCGGCATGGTGTTATTATCCATTGCCAGACCGTCAATCACGATGAGCGGGTCGTTGGAAGCGTTCAGCGACGAACCACCACGAATACGAATCGTAGCGCCACCACCCGGGGTACCGCCATCGGTCGATACGTTCACACCGGCGATCTTACCCTGGATCATGTCCTGGGCGTTGGTCTGCAGGCTCTTGTTCATATCATCGGGCTTGATAGCCGTTACAGAACCGGTAGCGTCGTTTTTCTTAACAACACCATAGCCGACTACAACGACCTCGTCCAGCATCTCGGCATCCTCGCGGAGCTGTACCTTCATCACAGGCTGTGCTGCGAGTTCCTGCTTTTTGTATCCCATATAGGAGATGGCGAGCTTGGCACCATTGTGTACTTTCAGTACGAACTGACCGTCGAAGTCGGTGACCGTACCGTTGGTAGTACCAATCTCAAAGATGGAGGCACCAATGATCGGTTCTCCATTCGAAGCATCAATTACTTCACCCTGCACGGTCATCTGCGCAAAAGCAGCAGCCGTTCCCAGCATCATCATGAGCGCAAGGGCTAAAGTACGAAACATATTTGTGTTCATCTTTTTCATTGTTGCTAATGATTTATGATATTGATTTAAGGATTAAGGATTCACTACGGGCTTGAACGTCAGACCATTGAGCAGGAATTCTGCGGGCGCGCCTGCGTCATCGACTTTGTACTTGGAGATATTGAGTTTCTCGCCCTCTACACCCGACGTGAGGCTCTTGAGCTCGATCACGAACTTCGCATCGGAGGATACTTCGGTGAAGAACCAATTGTAGTCAAACTCACGAACCTTCTGCGTTACGATCGTCGTCTCTTTGGTCTCACGATTATACGTAGAGCGTACGCTCTTCTGATAGAAATGACCGGTAGTAGCATTCGTAGCCGGATTGTGGGTAAACTCGATGGTGTAGTAGCACGTGGTATCGGCGCTCAGGGTATCCATCTTGCCGCTGAAGATCTTGATGGTATCCTTCTTGTAGGTCATCGGCGGGATGAAGATGGTACGGATAGAGTCGCGGAAGATACTATCCATCACGAACTCAGCACCGTAGGTAGCTTCCCACTTGGTGTTGGGCAGCGTAGCAAGGGTCTTCTCCCACTTCTCTACGCGAGCTGCGTTGTTGAGTCCCTCACCGCCGAGCACGTGTCCTGCGGGCGTGATGAGCGAGTTACCATTGTACAGGAGCTTGTAAGGCTCGCCTGTCTTCGGGGTAACGATGAGTGTGAAGGTGGTGTTCTGGTCTTGCCACTCGCCGTACTCATAGGTCAGCGTGTCCACCGTTTTTGCTTTGTAAACACCATTACCGAACGAGAGGGTACGGTAGATGAGTCGGTTGTCATTGATGCCTCCGGCGAATTCGAGCTCCTCGATAGTGAGCACTTCTCCGTCGAGTGACACAAGGCTACGCGCCGATTTGTGGAGGCTCTCCTTGACCATGTCGGTGCAAACCTCTGTAACGTCGGCAGCTGTCTTGTTCTCGCACGCGGTGAAAGCCAAAGCAGTTATCGCCGTTGCGAACACAGATACAAGTAGTTTGTTTCTCATAATAGATTTTGTTGTTTATGTTTGTTTTTAGTTTTTCTTCTCTTTAATAAGGAATACGGAAGCGGCACCGAGGAGCAACAGCACTCCGGCAACAACCAGCATTCCTGCCTGCACGTTCGAGCAGACATACTTCAGGAGCAGTCCACCGCACAGCGCAGCCACAATCTGCGGCACACAAATCGTGCAGTTGAACAGACCGAGATAGTATCCCATATTGCCACCCTTGATGGCGTTGGTAACGATCGTAAACGGCAGAGCAAGCATAGCAGCCCATGCAGCACCGATAAGCAGATAGCTAACGAACAGCCAAATGCTCGGCAGCACTTTGCCAAACAACACAAAATTGCCATGTACAAAGAATACCGAGATAAATCCGATAGCACCTACTACCAGCGAAACGGCATATGCGCCCTTGTTGCCTGTCCAGTGCTCCAGCTTCGGCAGGAACGCAGCCCAAAGCAACGAGCCAACGGCCTGCACACAGAAAGCAACGCCTACCCATCCACCAGCCGTCTGGAAGGCTTCATCAGCGGCATTGACACCCGCCCAATCGAAGCAGTTCACAGCGATCATACCATTGGAATAGGTCCACATATACATGAAGGCTGCCCAGCAGAAGAACTGAACCAAACCAACGGTCCAGAATGCAGAGGGAGCCTCAACGAGCAATTTAATAAAGCCGGGATCCTCTTTCTTTTCCTCCTCTTTATCAGCCTTAATTCCGTGGAACTCAGCATATTCCTGCGGATTGAGCTCCTTAACGGTAGCAAAGGTATAGAGCGAGCAGAGAATCAGAATAG
This sequence comes from Bacteroidales bacterium UBA3742, assembly GCA_002371785.1. Taxonomy (GTDB): domain Bacteria; phylum Bacteroidota; class Bacteroidia; order Bacteroidales; family Paludibacteraceae; genus Colicola. The sequence goes on along the minus strand of DFGU01000088.1, from coordinate 21,341 downwards.
CGGCACCAATATAGAACGACCACTTCACACTATCGGGGATCACTCCCTCGGGAGCGGTATTGGCGATACCAATCCATGTGAAGAAGATCGGAAGCAGGTAGCCCACTACAGAACCTGCGTTACACAGCGCCGATTGAATAGCATAAGCCGTACCTTTCTGCTCCTCGTTGACCATATCGCCCACCATCATCTTAAACGGCTGCATAGCGATATTGATCGAGGTGTCGAGGAACATGAGGCTGAACAGACCGAACCACATAGCGGCATTCAGCCCGAGAAAAGCGGCCTGTGCGAACGAGAAGTTACCGGCATTCGGCAACAGGATCATCACAGCGACTGCAATCAGTGCTCCTACGAGCAGATAGGGTTTACGACGACCCATGCGAGTCCAGGTCTTGTCACTATATTTTCCCACAAGCGGCTGCACGATCATACCCATCAACGGCGGCAGGATCCAGAAGAAACTGAGGCTGTGCGGGTCAGCACCGAGCGTAGCGAAAATACGGGAAATGTTCGCGCTCTGCAGCGCATAGGCAATTTGGACACCAAAGAAACCGAAACTAAGGTTAAACAACTGTCCAAAAGATAGATTGCGTTTTTCCATTGTATATGATTAAGAGTTAATTAGCATTAAATTCACTAAAATCGAGTGCAAAATTACAACTTTTTTCTCATATACGCAAGTTTTTTTGACATTTTTTTCACATTTTATATATTTTTTTGCACGCTCGGGCGCAAGGGCAAAATTAGACAAACAGCAAAAACGCCCACCAATTATCACACATTGGGACGGAAAGAAAAAGAGGTGCGGAAAAAATAATTTGAAAAAAAAGTACGAAAAATTTGCACATGTCGATTTTTTTCCGTACTTTTGCATGTTTTTTCAAAGAAAAATATTGAACTATCTATATGAAGATCACACATGAAGAGCTTGTAAAGGCGCTACAGACGAATTTTGGGTTCGACAGTTTCAAGGGGAACCAAGAGGCGATCATCAACAACCTGATGGACGGCAAAGACACGTTCGTGCTTATGCCCACGGGTGGAGGAAAGAGCCTCTGCTACCAGTTGCCGTCGCTGTTGATGGAGGGTGTGGCCATCGTGGTATCGCCGCTCATAGCGCTGATGAAGAACCAGGTGGATGCCATGCGCAACTACTCGGAAGAGGATGGCGTGGCGCATTTTATCAACTCGTCGCTCTCGCGTCCGGAAATCACGGCCGTGAAAGAAGACGTGTTGGCCGGTAGAACCAAACTGCTGTATCTGGCGCCGGAGAGTCTGCAAAAAACCGAAAACGTGGACTTCCTCAAAGGCGTGAAGATATCGTTCTACGCGGTGGACGAGGCGCATTGTATCTCGGAATGGGGTCACGACTTCCGTCCCGAGTATCGTCAGATACGCGATATGGTGATGCGTATCGGCAAGGCGCCTATCATCACCTTGACAGCTACCGCCACGCCGAAGGTGCAGCATGACATCCAGAAGAACCTGGACATGATGGATGCCACGGTATTCAAGAGCAGCTTCAACCGTCCAAACCTGTACTACGAAGTACGCCAGAAGACGGAGAACGTAGACAAGGACTTGGTGAAGTACATCAAGAGCATGGAAGGCAAGAGCGGTATTGTCTACTGTCTCGCGCGCAAAGAGGTGGAAGATCTGGCCAAGACGCTGCAGGTGAACAACATCGCAGCCCTACCCTACCATGCCGGCATGGATGCGCAGACGCGTAGCGCGAACCAGGATGCGTTCCTCATGGAGAAATGCCAGGTGATCGTAGCCACGATAGCCTTCGGAATGGGTATCGACAAGCCGGACGTGCGCTTTGTGGTGCACTACGACATCCCGAAATCGCTGGAGGGCTATTACCAGGAGACCGGTCGTGCCGGACGTGACGGCGGCGAGGGACAATGTATCTGCTACTACTCGCCCAAGGACCTGGAGCGTCTGCGTAAGTTCCAGCAGGGCAAGCCGGTGGCCGAGATCGAAATCGGCAACCAGTTGCTCTTTGAGACCCAGGCCTATGCCGAGTCCACCAACTGCCGCCGACAACTGCTGCTCAACTATTTCGGCGAGGATTATACCGAGGAGAACTGCGGCAATTGCGACAACTGCAAGAAGACCTACCATACCATCGATGCCACCGAACTGCTGGAGTTGATTCTGGAGACCATCGTGCAGCTCAACGAGAAGTTCAAGACCGAGCATATCGTGGATATCCTCCACGGCAACGCCACCAACGACGTGGTCAGCTACAAGCACAACGAGATAGAGAACTTCGGTGCAGCCGAAGATGAGGACGAGACAACCCTGCTCGCCATCATACGTCAGGCCCGCTTGAGTGGCTTCCTTGTAAAAGAAGTAGAGACCTACGGCGTACTAAAACTATCGCCGGAGGGCAAGAAATTCCTCAAAAAGCCGCATAAATTCGAAGTCAAGATCGAGGTACACGACGAGGATGAAGGTGACGGCATAGAAGGTCCGATAGCAGCATGCGCCGCAGCGGACGATGTGCTGTTCTCGATCCTTAAGGATGTACGTAAGAAGCTGAGTAAGCATCTGGAAGTGCCGCCGTTCGTCATCTTCCAAGACCCGAGTCTGGAAGCCATGGCTACCACCTACCCGATCACGATGGAGGAACTGCAAAACATCCCGGGCGTGGGTGTCGGCAAGGCAAAACGTTACGGCGAGGAGTTCCTGCGTATCATCAAGGAGTACGTCGAGGAGAACGAGATTATCCGTCCCGAGGACCTGCGTGTACGTACCGTTGCCAAAGACTCCACCCGCAAGATCAGCATCATCCAGGCCATCGACCGCCGTGTCGAACTGGACGAATTGGCCGAATCCAAGGGTATGTCAATGGAGGAGATGCTCAGCGAGATAGAAGCCATCGTTTATTCCGGTACGAAACTGAATATCGACTATTTTATCGACGAGGTCATCGATCCCGACGAGAAAGAGGAGATCTACGACTACTTCAAGAACGCGGATAACGACAACCTCCACCTGGCTATGGACGAGTTAGGCGAAGACTACTACGATCCCATCCATGTCCGTCTGGTGCGTATTAAGTTCCATTGCGACTTGGGAAATTAAAAATTGAAAATTCAAAGGTGCCTCCGGGCACTCCGAAAAATAGCTATCTTTGAAAAGTGAAAAAAGGTGTCGTTGATTTCATAACGCTTGGGTGCTCGAAAAACCTGGTGGATACAGAGCGCGTGATGAGGCAGTTGGAAGCTGCCGGCTGGACGTGTATGCACGACCCGGAACAGCCTTCGGGCGAAATAGCCGTCATCAACACCTGTGGTTTTATCGGCGACGCGAAGGAAGAGAGTATCAATACGATCTTGCAATTCGCGGAGCGAAAGAAGCAAAAGAAGCTCAACCGCCTCTATGTCATGGGGTGCCTGAGCGAGCGCTATCGGGCCGAACTGGAGGAGGAGTTGCCGGAAGTGGATGCCTACTTCGGAAAGTTTGACTTCCAAGCCATCATAGAGCAGGTTAAGTCAGATGCAAGTCAGGGTAATCCTAGACTTTACCCCTGGTATGAACGCACCCTCACCACACCCAAACACTATGCATACCTCAAGATTTCGGAGGGCTGCAACCGCATGTGTTCCTACTGTGCGATACCGCTGATCACAGGACGACATACCAGCCGCCCAAAACAGGAGATCATTCAGGAGGTGCAGTGGCTGGTATCCCAGGGAGTGAAAGAACTGAACGTCATTGCACAGGACCTGAGCAGCTATGGACTGGACCTGGAGCACCGCCATATGTTGCCGGAACTGGTGGATGAGATCGCCCAAATCCCCGGCGTGGAATGGATACGACTCCATTATGCCTACCCCACGGATTTCCCGGAGGAGTTGCTGGACGTGATGGCCAAGCACCGGAACGTATGCAAATACCTGGATATCGCCTTGCAACATTGTACGGACCATATGTTGAGCGTGATGCGCAGACATATTACACGAGAGGAGCAAGATGCCTTGATTCGCAAGATACGCGAACGAGTGCCGGGGATATGTATCCGCACTACCTTGCTTGTCGGCCATCCGGGTGAGACCGCAGAGGATTTTGAGGAACTGAAAGCATGGGTTCGTGAGATGCGATTCGACCGGATGGGTGCGTTTGCCTATTCGGACGAGGAAGGCACGTATGCCAACCGTCACTATAAAGACGATATCCCGGATGAAGTGAAGCAAAAGCGTTTGGAGGAGTTGATGGCTATCCAGCAAGAGATCTCCGGCGAACTGATGCAACAGAAAGTAGGCCAACGGCTGCGCGTGGTGATTGACCGCGAGGAAGGAGACTACTATGTGGGACGAACGGAACAGGATAGCCCGGAGGTGGATTGTGAAGTGCTGATACCAGTCGAAAGTCGAAAGTCGAAAGTCAAAAGCGGAGACTTCGTGGAGGTGGAGATTGTGAGAGCAGAAGAATTTGATTTATACGCAATACTATGTTAACCAAAGATTTGATCAACAACATTGCCGAGGCGACTGGTATGACCAAGCGCCACGTGACCGAACTGCTATCGGTCACCAATTCAGTAATTATTGAATCGCTGATGAGCGATCAGGCGGTACCATTACAGGGTTTTGGTACGCTGGAATTGAGACAAAAGAATGAGCGCGTCATTGTACACCCTCGTACGGGTGAGCGCAATATCGTACCGGCCAAGAAACAGATCAGTTTCCGTCCGTCGGTTTACCTGAAAGACAACCTGAAAAACCAGTAAGTTATGGCAGAAAAGATGACATGGTTGGAGCTTCGCCGCGCTATAGCGGTGCGCTCGGGAGATCGTCAGAAAGAGGTAAATAGCTTCATGGACGAACTGGTAAAGCAGATCATGGAGGGTTTGCGCACGGACAAAGTGGTGCGTATTTCGGGTCTGGGCAGTTTTAAGTTACAAGCCGTTGCGGCACGCAAGAGCGTGAATGTAGCAACGGGTGAAGATATTGTCATACCGGGCTATGAGAAGGTGACATTTGTGCCGGAGTCGGGTGTGAAAGAGCTCTTCTTAAACCTCAAGGAAACGACAGAGGAGAAGCCCGAACCGGCAACACCCTTGCAGAAACTGGGGGCACAAGCCGATGAGATCGTAGGACTTTTGGCCGATCTGGGTCAAGCACCCAAGAAGGTGGATGAGCCTGCAATCCCACAAACTCCGGAAACTCCGGAAACTCCGGAAACTCCAGAGACTCCGGAAAAACCAGATCCTAAGGTTGAGCCGGAACCCATAGTAGCTCCCGAGCCCGTCAAAACCCCGGAGCCTGTTGCGCCAGTAGTGACACCAGTAGTGGAGCCGGTGGTTGCACCTGTTGTAGCCCCAGAGCCTGTTGCTCCTGTTGTTACACCCGTCGTAGAGCCCGTAAAGGAGCCCGAGAAGGAGCCTGTAAAAGAACCGGAGAAAGAACCGGAGAAGCCGAAATATCATTTCCTCCGCGATACGCTCATTACGCTGACCATCTTACTATTGCTACTGGCCGGTGCATTCTATTTCTTCCGTCAGGAGTTGACCAAATGGGTGGACTCATTGCGTGAGAAGATGCAGACGCCTGTGGAGCAAGTGGTAGAACCGGTAGTGACCGACACGACCGCCGTAGTGGATATACCGCAAGAACCGGATACGATTGCAACGGACACGATAGCAGTAGAAGAAGTACATGCAGAAGAGGCCGTAATAGAAGAAGTGCCGGTAGTAGAAGAGCAAAAGGAAGAACCGGTAAAGGCAGAAGAAGTGAAAGCCGCACCGGAAGAACCGCAGTACAAGGAAGGTGACGTTATTGCAACGGTTCGTTTGCGCAAAGGCGAGGACCTATCCAAGATTGCCCGAAGATACTATGGTCATGGTGACCTATGGGTATTTATCTATCAGTTCAACGAGGACCATCTGGGCGATCCGGACAACGTGGCTATCGGTTCACGAATCAACGTACCGTACCTGACGCCTGAACAGCAAGACATCCGCAACCCGAAGACGCAGCTCAAGATACACGAATTGTATCAGAAGTACCTTAATAAGAATTGACGCAAGGCAAGATACACATACAGGGAGCCAACACCCACAACCTGAAGCACGTAACGGTGGATATTCCACAAGAGCGGCTGACGGTAGTAACGGGTGTGAGCGGTAGCGGCAAGTCGTCGCTGGCGTTTGATACGCTATATGCCGAGGGACAAAGACGTTATGTCGAGAGTCTCTCGGCCTATGCGCGTCAGTTCCTGGGTAGAATGCAAAAGCCCGATGTCGAGCGAATCGACAATATTCCTCCGGCCATCGCTATTCAGCAGAAAGTGACGAATCGCAATCCGCGCAGTACGGTAGGTTCGGTGACGGAGATATACGAGTATCTAAAATTGTTGTTCGCGCGCGTGGGTCGTACGTACTCGCCTGTGAGCAATAAGGAAGTCAGACGACATACGATTCGAGACGTCGTACGGTTTATGGAGGAGCAAGAGCTGGGCAAGCGTCTCTATCTGCTATCCCCTATTGTGCTGCACGACAGGACGTTGGGCGAGCAACTGGATCTATGGCGTGCGGAGGGTTTTGTACGTCTGTTGCAAGCCGGTCAGACCGTTCGTCTGACGGAGGAGACCATCGACCTCATCACCGACACAACGGGCCAATTGTTGCCGGAGACCTACCTGATGGTAGATCGTGTCGTTGTGGATCATGAGCCTGCCACCAGCAACCATTTTGCCGACTCGGTACAGACGGCTTTCTTTGAGGGGCACGGGGAGTGTATCATATGGATAGAGGGAGAGAAACATATCTTCTCCGAGCGTTTTGAGATCGATGGCATCCAGTTCCAGGAACCTTCGGAACACCTGTTTGATTTTAACAACCCGATGGGTGCATGTCCTGAGTGTAACGGTTTTGGCAACGTGATCGGTATTGATCCGGACCTGGTAGTACCGGACAAGTCGAAGTCGATCTACGAGGAGGCTATCGCATGCTGGCACGGAGAGAAGATGAGCGAGTGGAACAAGGCCTTGATATACAGTGCCCACGAGTTCGACTTCCCGATTCACACACCCTTCTACGCCCTGACGGAGCAGCAGAAACAGCTGATATGGACGGGAAATGCCTATTTCCGCGGACTGAATGATTTCTTTCACGAACTGGAGAGCAAGCAGCACTCTAAGATACAATATCGCGTCATCCTGGCGCGTTACAGGGGCAAGACCCTATGCCCGACCTGCATGGGATTAAGGCTACGCCGCGAAGCGGGCTACGTGAAGGTGCATGGCATGGCCATTACGGATCTGATTCAGATGCCTATAACGCGTTTGGCCGATTGGTTTGAACACGTGGAATGGACGCCGCAGGAGCAAGAGATCACGCGTCATTTGCAGGCCGAGATACGTTCGCGTCTGCAATTTATGCAGGATGTGGGCCTGGGCTATCTGACCCTCAACCGAGGCAGCAACACCTTGTCGGGCGGCGAGAGTCAGCGCATCAGTCTGGCCAAGTCGTTGGGCAGCAGCCTAGTAGGTTCGCTATACGTTTTGGACGAGCCCTCAATCGGCCTGCATGCACGTGATACGGAGCGACTGATCGGTGTGCTCAAGCAACTACGGGATCTGGGAAATACCATTGTGGTCGTGGAGCATGACGAGGAGATCATCCGTGCGGCAGATCATATCATAGAGATCGGTCCGGCGGCTGGTCGTCACGGCGGAGAGATCGTGTATGAGGGCAAGCCACAGAAGGAGCGTTTTGACTACGCTATACCGCAGCACCGACGGAAATGGAACAACTATATTGAGCTGACAAATGCCTGCGAGAACAACCTCAAGGATCTGAATGTCAAGTTCCCGTTAGGAGTGCTGACGGTCGTGACCGGCGTGAGCGGAAGCGGCAAGTCGTCGCTGATCAGCAAAGTGCTCTACCCCGCCATGAAGAAGCACTATGGCGGCATGGCGGAACGTACGGGAAATTACGGGTCGCTGACCGGTAGTCTGCACCTCGTGAAGAACATTGAGTTTGTGGATCAGAATCCGCTGAGCCGATCGAGCCGAAGCAATCCGGTGACCTACCTAAAAGCATACGATGAGATACGCCGCTTGTTTGCCGAGCAGCCCTTGGCCAAACAGTTGGGACTCACACCGGCGCATTTCAGCTTTAACACACCCGGCGGACGTTGCGAGGAATGCGAAGGCGAAGGCACGATCACGATAGAGATGCAGTTTATGGCCGACTTGACAATCACGTGCGAACAATGTCACGGCAAGCGCTTCAAGCAGGACATACTGGACGTACACTATCGCGGTAAGTCGATATACGATGTACTAACGATGACCATCAATCAGGCGATTGATTTCTTTGGTGAAGATCCGGACTGCAAGAAGATCGTGCAGCGCCTGAAACCGCTGCAGGATGTCGGTATCGGATACATCCAGTTGGGACAATCCAGCAGTACGCTGTCAGGCGGCGAGAGCCAACGTGTCAAGCTCGCAAGCTTCTTGGCACAAGAGAATCAGTCAGCCACGGTATTTGTGTTCGACGAACCTACGACAGGATTGCATCACAAGGATATACAGGTGCTCCTAAAAGCACTCAACGCGCTGATAAGCAAGGGACATACGGTCATCGTCATCGAGCATAACGCCTCTGTCATTCTGGCCGCAGACCACGTGATCGACTTGGGTCCGGAAGGCGGCGAAGAGGGAGGTTACCTGGTGTTTGAAGGTACGCCGGAGGATCTGGCGCAATGCGAAAAGAGTTATACGGGGAAATACATCCGTGAATTGATAAAATAGAGATACACATGATAAGCAAACGAAACGAAATCCGTAATTCGGACATTTTTGCCCACATACCCGATGCCAGTTATTTGCCGCGTTGGGGTGTGCTGCTGATCGATATCGTACTGGTATCGGTGGCCTTTTGGACGAGTCTGTGGATAGGATATGGGGCATTCTCCTATGAGATATTGCCCGGAGGTGTGTTGGCGGCATGGCAACAATTCCTGATTGTGGTAGTTATGCAGACAGCCTGCTTCTGGCTGTTTCATACCTATTCTGGTATTCTGCGTTACTCGACGTTTATAGATACCATCAAGTCGCTTTTTGCAGTGGTTTGTTGCGGCGTGGTGCTATTGATCTTCAACTATGCATACAACCATCTGGCAAATCATCAGTTGCTACTCAACTCGCTGATAGCCATCTATATGCCTATCGCCTTCGTCTTGCTTTTCTGTTTGCGCGTAGGCGTTAAGACCCTGTATGAGATGCTCTATCAGCATGCATCCGGTAGTCCGAAGGTGATGATCTACGGTACCAAGTCGGCAGGCATAGCGATCGCCAAGATGCTGCGTTCGGCCGGCAATGCACCGTACCGTCCTGTCGGCTTCATCGACGATGCAGAGAAGCGCAAGAACTACGACCTGATGGGTCTGCATGTACATCCGCTGAACGACAAACTATTTGAGTGGATGAAAATCCGAAATATCCACCATGTCATCGTCTCACCGATCAAGATGCGCGAGATACAACCGGCTCGTGACTTACAAGTATTTATCAACCATAACATACGCATCCTGACAACCCCCTATTTCACGCAACTGGAGAATGGTCAGGAGGTGGACATGAAGCGTATCGGACGTATTGATTCGATACAGATTGAGGACCTGTTGGAGCGTCCTACCATACAGATTAATACTGACAACGTGCTGCATACTATGCAGAAGAAAGTGGTGCTGATCAGCGGTGCGGCCGGTAGTATAGGTAGCGAACTGGTGCGCCAGGTGCAGAAATTCCGACCGCGTGCCATCGTACTGCTGGAAATGGCCGAGTCTCCTCTGCACGACTTGGTGCTTGACCTGAAGAACCAGTACCCGCAGGCTCGTTTCATTCCGGTAATAGCCGATGTACGGGACCGTCAACGTATCGAGCAGGTGTTCAATGAGTTTCGTCCGGATATCGTCTTCCATGCAGCCGCCTACAAACATGTGCCGCTGATGGAGAACTACCCCAACGAGGCCATCATTGCCAACGTACTGGGCACCAAGAATATGGCCGATCTGGCCGTACAATACAAGACCGACCGATTTGTCATGATCTCGACGGACAAAGCGGTAAATCCAACCAACATCATGGGTGCAAGCAAGCGCATCGCTGAGATTTATGTGCAGTCGTTGTTTAACAAGTTGCACGCGACGGATCCGGAATGCACGAAGTTCATCACGACGCGTTTTGGTAACGTCTTGGGCTCCAACGGCTCGGTCATCCCCTACTTCAAAAAACAGATTGCTGCAGGAGGACCGGTCACCGTAACGCATCCGGATATCATCCGTTACTTCATGACCATCCCCGAGGCCTGTACGCTGGTGTTAGAGGCATCCACGCTGGGTAAGGGCGGCGAGATATTTGTATTCGACATGGGACAACCGGTCAAGATTCTGGATCTGGCCAAGAACATGATTCGCCTGGCCGGTTATACGCCGAGCGAAGAGATACCTATTGTCTTCACGGGTCTGCGTCCGGGTGAGAAACTGTACGAGGAACTGCTGAATCAGAAAGAGACCACGCTGCCCACCGAAAACGAGAAGATCCTGGTGGCACGTGTTCGCGAAGAGCAGTACGACGAGGTCAAACCGCGTATCGAAGCCCTGATTGAGATTGCCCACAGCAACAAGCCTTTTATGACCGTACAAATGATGAAACAGCTTGTACCTGAATATATTAGTAATAATTCCATCTACGAACAACTCGACAAATAAATGCTCAATTTCTTTTATAATCATCTCTATTTGGTAGGCATTTTTTCCTTCCTGTTAGGATTGGCTTTCATGCCACTCGTGATACGTATTGCCAAGCAAAAAGACTTTGTCGTGCGTCCCAACAAGCGCATGTCCCACACGGGTAGTATCCCCAATATCGGCGGTATAGACATATGCGGCAGTTTTCTGTTGACCTACCTCCTGTTTGAGTTCAACACCTTGCAGCAGAGTCAGTTCCTGCTGATTGGTGTGTTTACTATCGTTGCTGTCGGACTGGTAGATGATATCCTGGTGCTCTCGCCGCTGGGCAAGCTGCTGGGCGAGATGCTGGCCGGAATAGCTATGGTGGGATTTGCGGATATGCGCATAACCCATCTGCATGGTTTTCTGGGAATTGAGCAGATTGGTATTCTGCCGTCATACCTGATCTCACTCTTTGTGCTGATAGCTATTATCAATGCCATCAACCTCATCGACGGTATTGACGGACTAGCCAGCGGACTCGGTATGATCTACTGCTTGTTCTTTGCCATCTATTTTGGCCTGGTAGGAGAGACGGCATGGTCAATCATGGCAATCAGCCTGATAGGTAGTCTGGCCGTGTATTTCATCTTCAACGTATTCGGACATAAGCAGAAGATTTTCATGGGTGATTCAGGGGCTTTGCTACTGGGCTATGTGCTATGTGCTTTTGTATTCCATTTCTGCGAATTGAATGCCTATCACGAGGTGCCGACAGCCTTCCAGATGTCCGGTGCACCGGCGGTAGCCATCTGCGTACTGACCGTACCGCTCTTCGACACGATCCGTGTCAGCCTGACCCGCATCAAGCACCATAAGTCGCCTTTCCTCCCCGACAAGAACCATATCCACCATCTGCTGTTGCGCACCGGGCTTAATCATATCCAGACCACGTGTGTGCTGCTCAGCGTATCGATTTGCTTCATTGCTTTGGCAGTAGTGGGGCGGAATTGGAACATGTGGTTGCTGGTGGGCGTGGACTTCCTGATAGCCACTATCCTGACCGTCATCCTTTGGCGTGTCATCGATCGTAAAAATATGCAGAACGAAACGGATGCTTAGTATCGAACACCTGTCCATAGAATTTGCTTCGCGTCCCATACTGGATGATATCTCGCTGCTGGTCAACCGCCGTGAGCGGATTGCCTTAGTCGGTAAGAACGGTGCCGGCAAGACGACCTTGCTCCGACTCATAGCCGGGGAGTACCAGCCTACGTCCGGTCGCATCTCACGCGAGACGGATATGACCATCGGCTACTTGCCACAGGTGATGCTGCATCAAGACGGCTGTACGTTGCGGGAGGACGTGATGTCGGTGTTTGCCCACGAGGACGAGTCCGAACAGGCTCGCCGTATTGCCGAGATGGACAGGACGATCATCGGTTTAGGATTCGAGCGGCGTGATTTCGACAGGCAATTGTCAGAGTTCTCCGGCGGATGGCGCATGCGTATCGAGTTGGCTAAGATTCTGCTGCGTCATCCCGACTTATTGCTACTGGACGAGCCTACCAACCACCTGGACATCGAGTCCATACAGTGGCTCGAAGACTTCTTGCGGCAATCGCCGAGTGCCGTCCTTCTGGTGAGTCACGACCGCGCCTTTATTGACAACGTCACCACCCGTACGATAGAAATTACGCTGGGACGCATTTACGATTACAACGTCCCCTACTCTCAGTTCGTCACGCTGCGTCAGGAGCGCCATGAGCAACAGGTGCGTGCCTACATGAATCAGCAGAAAATGATTCATGATACCGAGGAGTTTATTGAGCGCTTCCGCTACAAAGCCACCAAGGCCGTACAGGTGCAAAGCCGCATCAAGCAGTTGGAACGGCTGGAGCGACTGGAAGTAGACCTGGAGGATACAGCACGGCTGAACCTGCGTTTTCAGCCTGCACCACGTAGCGGCGATTTCCCGCTCATCGTAGAGGACCTGCGCAAAGACTTTGGCGAGCACAACGTCTTCCACGATGTCACGTTCACCATCCGTCGCGGTGAGAAAGTGGCATTCGTCGGCAAGAACGGCGAAGGTAAGACCACGCTCGTACGGTGCATCATGAACCAACTCGACTACCTCGGTACGCTCAAAATCGGCCATAACGTAAAGATCGGCTATTTTGCGCAGAATCAGGCGGCCTTGCTGGACGAAAACCTGACCGTTTTTGAGACCATCGACTACGTAGCCGTAGGCGATATCCGCACCAAGATACGCGACATACTGGGCGCTTTTATGTTCGGAGGCGAGGCATCCGACAAGAAAGTGAAAGTGCTCAGCGGCGGCGAACGCAGCCGTCTGGCCATGATACGTTTGCTCCTGGAGCCATGCAACCTGCTCATATTGGACGAGCCGACCAATCACCTGGACATGCCGTCCAAGGACGTTCTGAAAGCCGCCCTAAAAGACTTTAACGGTACGGTCATATGTGTTAGCCACGACCGTGATTTTCTGGATGGTTTGGTAGAGAAAGTGTATGAGTTTGGCGGCGGCCGCGTACGGGAGCACTTGGGCGGCATATACGATTTCTTGCGTCATAAGAAGATCGATAGTCTCCAAGAGCTGGAGAAAAAAAATCCGAGTACGCCGATTAATCCTGCTATTCAGAATACGCCGACTTCTTCCAAACTCGACTACGCAGCCCAGAAAGCGGAAGCGGCTGCTCGACGTAAGAAGGAGAAGCAGATTGCTGAGACCGAAACCGAAATCACCCGTCTGGAGGCACAACAAGCCGAGATAGAGGCACTTCTCAACCTGCCGGAAAACCAGACAGCCGAACTGTTTCAGAAATACGAGTCGGTGAAGCACCAGATAGAGCAAAAAATGTACGAGTGGGAACTACTGAACGAAGCATGAAAGCGCTGATTGACTATATTATCACATGGCTATGTTACGGCAACGAAGAGGCGGCTCATCGGGTTGCCTATTCGGCTGACACACAGCAGTTGGACCAGTACGACGTCTTTATCATTCCCAACGGACACATGGGCAAGGACATCGTCCTTCCGGACATGCAGAAAGCCGTAGTCAATCAGGTAGCCAAGGGGAAATACGTCATCTATACCGACATCGTATATGCTACGTTCTTCTTTGCTTCGCGAGCCGAGGAAATCATCCATAAAGACCGAGACGAACATGATCGTTTCTTGGCGCGGCACTCCATCTTAGGCCGTGGCAACCGCTTGCTCATTCCCCTATTGGATGAGTACGCCCGCGTACTGATGAAATGCCTGGAGTTGCCCCTGCCTACCCCAGGATTCTCGCAGATTTATCTCACGCACGACATCGATGCACTCACCCAATACCGTTCGTTGCGCGGTACGCTTGGCGGAATCATGCGCGGCGAGTGGCGGCAAGTAGTTCGGGCATGGAAAGATATTCATCACGACCCGCTATATACCTTCCCCTGGCTCGTGGAGCAGGACCGTCAAGTAGCTGATGCACAAGCCATCTATTTCATCAAGATGGCCTTTGGTCATGGCTACGACTACCCGCAATACCGTCTGCGTGGACGTGATTTTCAGCAACTGAATAAATGGCTTCTTTCCCAGGGTGCATTCACCGGCATACACAACAGCTATTACGACCTTGCGCAACGCATCATCCCGGACAAGACGGCCGCACATCCCGTGGTGTTCCAGCGTTGCCATTACTTGCGATGCCCAATTCCTAAGATGCGTTCCCTCTGCGAGTTAGGTTACACCGACGATTTCACGATGGGCTTTGCAGACCGTGCCGGTTTTCGACTGCAGACCACACGTCCGATACGCTGGATTGACCCGGAGAGTTGGACGCTCACAGGCCTGACGCTCCATCCGCTTATGATCATGGATACCACACTCAGCGAGGAGAAATATATGCACCTAACAGAAGATGAGGCCTACTTCCTTTGCCAACAAATCATCGACAAGGTCCGCATGCATCATGGCGAACTGAATCTGCTCTGGCATAACAGCAACATCAACGCGCAAAGCTATCATAAATCACTATACCCCAAGGTATTGGCTATGCTCAAATGAAAAACATCCTTGTCATATCCGATCCGCCGGCAGCCCCGGGCTATTTGCCGCGTCTGCGCTATCTGTGCGATTTTCTCGTGCGGCAAGGATATGGTGTCACCCTGCTGACCGAGCAATATGAGCCGCTGGAATATGCACACACATACCCCATTCTGACCATTCCGATGTACTCGGGGAGCCTCATAGATTGGGCCGTAAAAACCGCCTGGACCTTGCTCACGGACTGGCATAACCGCGTGTTTGCACAAAAGAGCCTGCAAACAGCGGAAATCCGGCAGCAGACATTCGACGCCGTACTTTGTACGGCCTTTAGCGACTTCCCATTGGGAGCGGCAGCACGTATCGCCCACCGGCTCAACCTACCGCTGATTTGCGATATTCGCGACCTGGCTGAACAGGTCGATGACTCCCATTATCAATACCGGCACCAACAATGGTGGACCCGTCCGTTGCGCAAACTCTATCGTGCCATCCATATCCGCCGACGCAACCGCGTCCTGCGCACGGCACAAGCCATCACCACCGTCTCGCCTTGGCATGCGGCGTTTATACGCCAATACAATCCGAATGTGCAGGTCGTTTACAACGGCTATGACCCGCAGCAGTTTTATCCTCAGAAGCAGCCATGCGAACGGTTTGCAATTCGGTACATCGGATCGCTACATGAGTGGCAAAAACCAGGTTTAGAGAAGGTTAAGCAAGCCATCGCATCGCTAAACATACCCATCGAGTTGGACATTCACACCCCACAACATCATCCGATCCCGCATACCGAACTGGGCGATGCGATTCGCACAAGTAGCATCATGCTCGTTCTCACATCCGAACACACACACGGCATGCTCACCACCAAGTTCTACGAGGCACTCGGCTGCCAACGTCCTATCCTGTGCGTACCGTCCGACCGGGGCGACTTGGCTGAACTGATTCGACACACCAATGCCGGTATCGCCACCAACGATACCGAAGAGATTCGGCAGTTTATCCTGGAGAAATACCATGAATGGACTTCTTGCGGCTATACAACGCAAACCGTTCGTCACGCGGAAGAGTTCACGCGTGAAACGCAATCTGCACAATTTATGCACCTACTGTAACTGCAACAACACTTTACAAAATAAAAAAATGTTCGCGCGCGCTTGCGTATATCGGAAAAAAGTTGTAACTTTGCACGCTTTTGCAAAACTAGCACACTAGAACAACTAGAAACACTAGAATACAAAAAATAAATTATTAACCAACATGCAAACAATCAAACTGAAACGTGGTTTGGACATTCCGTTTGAGGGACAAGCGGCTGAGACGCTGGGTAGCGTTCGCAGACCGGAGGTCTTTCACGTAGTGCCCGACCAGTTCGCCGGCATCACACCCAAGCTGGATGTCAAGGTCGGCGATCGTGTGAAAGCGGGTAGCCCGCTGTTTCACGACAAGGTGTTTGAGAGCTTGTTCTTTACCTCACCCGTCTCGGGCGAAGTCAAAGAGATCGTACGTGGAGATCGTCGAAAGATCCTCTCCATCGATATCGCGGCTGACGCTGTGATCGAGTACGAGAAATTCGACACTGCTGGCGACGTGAAGGAACTGCTGCTGAAAAGCGGCCTCTGGGCATTGATGAAGCAACGTCCGTACGATTGCATCGCGATGCCGAACAAGCAACCTCGCGCTATTTTTATTTCGAGTTTTGACAGTGCGCCTTGTGCCCCGAACTATGAGTGGGTGCTGAAAGGCCAATTGCCTACGCTGCAAGCCGGTGTTTCCGCGCTCGCTACTTTGGCACCGGTATTCATCGGTATCCAGGGCGGCGCACGTGCCACCGAGTTCCGTGAGCTCAAGGATTGCACCTTGTATGAGGTGTTTGGCCCTCACCCTGCAGGCAACGTCGGCGTACAGTTGAACAACCTCGCGCCGCTGGCAAAGGGTGAGACGGTCTTCACCGTCAACATCCAGGATCTCGCACTCATCGGTCGTCTGTTCCAGAAAGGTATCGTGGACATGCAGAAGAAAGTGGCCCTCACCGGTCCCTTGGCTTACGGCCGTCAGTACTACAATGTGCTGCCCGGTATGCCGGTTAGCGCTATCTTCACCAGCAACGTACACACCGAGTGCCCGTGCCGTTACATCGCCGGCAACGTGCTGAGTGGTCGTCAGGTATGCCCCGAGAACGATATCATCTCGCTCTACGACAACCAGTTCACCGTGCTCGAAGACGGTGCAAACAAAGCCGAGTTCATGGGATGGCTGCTACCGCGATTCAAGGACTTCAACGCCGGTTGCACGGATCCTGCTAAGATGCTGGACAACTGCTTCACGCGTTGGCTCTTCGGTCCGAAGAAGTACAACTGGGATGCTCGTCTGAAAGGTGGTCGCCGTGCGATCATCGTCAGTCATGAGTACGACCGTGTCTTCCCGATGGACATCTATCCTGAGTATTTGATCAAAGCAATGATAGCCGGCAATATCGACCGCATGGAAGCCCTCGGCGCGTACGAGGTTGCTCCGGAAGATTTTGCACTGTGCGAGTTCGTCTGCACCAGCAAGATGCCACTGCAGGCTATCGTTCGCGAGGCGTTGGACAACTTAAAGAAGGAGATTGAGTAATGAAGAAGCTTTATGATATTTGGAAGAAGTTCGGCAAGAACTTCGAGCAAGGCGGTAAGCTGGAAAAACTCAGCTCGTTCTATGACGCCTTTGATACCTTCCTGTTCACTCCGCAGACCACCGCAAAACCCAACGGTACGCATATCCACGACGGTAGCGACAGCAAGCGCACGATGATTCTCGTAGTCATGGCGCTCATGCCCGCTATGCTGTTCGGTATGTTCAACGTCGGTTACCAGCACCTGTTGGCTACCGGTCAACTCGGTTGCTGCGGTCTGACCTGCGCGCTATTCTGGAAAGCTTTCGGCTTCGGTCTGCTGGCCGTACTGCCCTACATCATTGTAGCATACGCAGTAGGTCTGGGCATTGAGTTTATCGTAGCGCAGATCAAGCACGAAGAAGTGGCAGAGGGATTCCTGGTAACGGGATTCATCATCCCGCTCATTGTGCCCATCAACACGCCGCTTTGGCAGGTAGCTATCGCCGTAGCGTTTGCTGTCATCTTTGCCAAAGAGGTATTCGGCGGTACGGGTTACAACATCTTCAACGTAGCGCTCATCACGCGTGCGTTCCTGTTCTTCGCTTATCCGAGTCACATGACCGGTGACGAACCGTTCGTTCGCATTGGTAGCACATGGGGTTGGGATGCCGGACAGCTGGTGGATGGTTACACCACCGCTACCCCGCTCACCCAGATTGGTACCACTACGGATGCATCGCTCATGCCTATCGGTTTCTGGGATGCTGTCAACGGTCTGATTCCCGGTTCGGTGGGTGAGACCTGCGTATGGGCTATCCTGCTCGGCGCTATCCTGCTGATCAGCACGGGTGTTGCAAGTTGGAAGACCATGTTGGCTACCTTTATCGGTGGTGGTCTGACCGCTTGGTTGTTCAACCAGTTTGGTCCCGACACCGCAGCAGCCAACCTGCCATGGTACATGCACCTCGTAATGGGCGGATTCGCTTTCGGTGCAGTATTTATGGCTACCGACCCTGTTACCTCGGCTCGCACCGAGTGCGGTAAGTGGATCTACGGCTTCCTGATCGGTCTTGTGGCCGTTCTCGTACGCGTCCTCAACCCGGGTTATCCCGAGGGAATGATGCTGGCTATTCTGCTCATGAACGCCTTTGCTCCGCTCATCGACTGGTGCGTAGTACAGGTAAATATTAACAAGCGTGCTAAACGCGTTAACGCATAAGGAGGACTGCTATGAATACAAATAGTAATACCTATACAATTGTATATGCTACCATAGTAGTTATTATTGTAGCAGTGTTGCTGGCTTTGGCGCACCTTGGACTGAAGAATGCCCAGGATGAGAAAGTACGTCTGGATCAGCAGAAGCAGATGTTGGTTGCCTTGCAATACGATCTCAACACCTGCGCCGATCCGGCTGCTGAATACGACAAGATCCTGGTGGACACCATTCAGAAGAGCGAAGATGGCCAGAAAGCTAACATCTTGAAATTCCAGTTGGCTAACGGAGAGACCAAGTACGTCCTGCGTCTCCACGGTGCCGGTCTTTGGGGCGGTATCGGCGGTTATCTGGCGCTCAACGATGACAAGAACACCATCTATGGTGTGAACTTCAACCACGAGTCGGAGACGCCGGGTCTGGGTGCACTCATCGTAGAGAAGAAGTTCCGCAAGCAGTTTGACGGCAAGCAAATCCGCAAAGATGGCCAGATCGTATCTGTCGCTGTCATGAAGTCGGGCAAGACCTGCGATGCCGGTGCAGACTATCAAGTGGATGCCGTTTCGGGTGCAACAATCACATCTACCGGTGTGAGCGATATGCTCCTTTCGAATCTGGAAGAATATAAGGACTTTTTAAATAAGGAGGATTGATTATGCTAAGTCAGAAAACAAAAGAGACATTACTGGGTCCTCTTAACGTGAACAACCCTGTGGTAGTACAGGTGCTCGGTATCTGTTCTGCCCTCGCCGTAACGGTGCAACTGAAGCCTGCGCTCGTCATGGGTATCGCCGTGACGATCATCGTCGCTATGGCCAATGTCATCATCTCGTTGCTGCGTAATACCATTCCTATGCGAATCCGTATTATCGTGCAACTGGTTGTAGTAGCCGCGCTGGTAACCCTCGTGAGCGAAGTGCTCAAAGCCTTTGCCTACGATGTGGCTATGCAGCTATCCGTCTATATCGGTCTGATCATCACCAACTGTATCCTGATGGGTCGTCTTGAGGCCTTTGCCATGACCAACAACGCATGGGATTCGCTCCTCGACGGTCTGGGCAACGGTCTGGGCTATGCCATCATATTGATCATCGTGGCATTCTTCCGCGAACTGCTGGGTTCGGGACAACTGCTGGGCTACCAAATCATCCCGCAGTCGTTCTACGACCTCGGCTACGAGAACTGCGGTATGATGTTGATGCCGGCTATGGCACTGATCTTGGTAGGATGTGTAATCTGGGCGCACCGCGCTTATAATGATAAGGAGGCTAAGTAATGGAACACGCATTTAGTTTGTTTATCCGCTCTATCTTTGCGGACAATATGATTTTCGCGTTCTTCCTCGGCATGTGTTCTTACCTTGCCGTTAGTAAGACCGTTAAGACCAGTCTGGGTCTGGGTATAGCCGTTACATTCGTGCTGCTTATCACGCTGCCGGTTAACTACCTGCTGCAAGTGTATGTGCTCAACCCGCTCGACCTGGGTTACCTGAGTTTCATCCTCTTCATCGCCGTCATCGCTGCTATTGTGCAGATCGTGGAGATGGTTGTCGAGAAATTCAGCCCGTCGCTCTATGCGAGCCTCGGTATCTTCCTGCCGCTGATTGCTGTGAACTGCGCCATCATGGGTGGTTCGCTCTTCATGCAGCAGCGTATCATTCTGGATCCGGAGAACGTAAAAGCTATCGCCAATATCGGCGATGCCTTCGCTTACGCACTCGGTTCGGGTATTGGATGGCTAATGGCTATTTGCTGTCTGGCCGGAATACGTGAGAAAATGGAGTATAACGACGTACCAAAGCCCCTGCAAGGACTTGGCATCACCTTCATCACCGTTGGTTTGATGGCAATGGCCTTCATGTGCTTCAGTGGTCTTAACATCTAAAAAAGGAGGATACGAATATGATTACAAATATCTTATATGCAGTAGGAGTATTCCTCGTGGTTATTCTCCTTTTGGTGGTTATCCTGCTCGTAGCTAAGAAGTACTTGGTTTCTTCCGGCAACGTCAAGGTTGTTATCAACGGCGATAAGGAGTACGAGATCCCTGCCGGCGGAAGCCTCCTCAACGCCATGGGCGAAGCAGGTGTTCACCTGCCCTCGGCTTGCGGCGGTAAGGGTTCCTGCGGCCAGTGTAAGTGCCAGGTACTCGAAGGTGGCGGAGAGATCCTGCCTACCGAGACCGTCCATTTCTCGCGTAAACAGCAGAAAGACCACTGGCGCCTCGGTTGCCAGGTCAAGGTCAAGAACGACCTCGTCCTCAAGATGGACGAAGCCGTGCTCGGCGTCAAGGAATGGGAGTGCGAAGTCATCTCTAACAAGAACGTCGCTACCTTCATCAAGGAGTTCAAGGTTCAGTTGCCTCCGGGCGAGCACATGCACTTCGAGCCGGGTTCGTACGCACAGATCATCATCCCTGAGTACGACATCGACTACGACCGCGACATGGATAAATCGCTCATCGGCGACCTCTACCTCCCCGCTTGGCAGAAGTTCGGCCTGTTCAAACTCAAACAGAAGAACACCCAAGCAACAGTGCGTGCGTACTCCATGGCTAACTACCCTGACGAGGGCGATATCATCACCCTTACCGTGCGTATCGCCACGCCGCCGTTCAAACCCAAAGAGCAGTGCCCGAATGGTCCTGAGTTCATGGATGTACCCTGCGGTATCGCTTCTACCTATATCTTCTCGCTCAAACCGGGGGATAAGGTTCGCATGAGCGGTCCTTACGGTGAGTTCCGTCCTGTCTATGACAGCAAGAAGGAGATGATCTGGGT
>DFGU01000030.1:19404-22101 GCA_002371785.1 Bacteroidales bacterium UBA3742 | reverse complement strand
TTTTCCTATTTAGTGGCAGAACATGAAGCCGAAGTAGAGACGCGGGCCGGTAGGCATGCATAGTTCGCGCTGGTGGAAGGCCAGCATCCAGTCGAGGCGGAAGGTGAGGTGCACCTTGCGCGTCAGGCAATAGTCGCAGCCCACATAGGGCGTGACGTAGAAGAAGGACTGCTTATGGAAGGTGCTGTTCTTGTCCGGCTCCCAACTGTTCTGGTCGCCTTCGAGAATATACAGCCCTTTCATCGAACCTCCACCTATCACGCCACCGATATACGGCCAGGCTTTGTCCATTCGCCAGCAGCAGTCGGCCAGCACACCGCCACAGCCTACACGCACGTAACTGCCATCTTTGAGTACGTCATGACAATCGGTAGTAGTGCTTGGCATCGTGCTCACAAAGCCCTCAAACCCCGTGCGCAGGTGTTTCCAAAGGTGTACGCGCAACGCGCCGCCGATACCGAATAACGCACCCTGCGGGCTGCACAGGCGTCCGTCGGCCGTCTTGGGCGCATGACTATCCTGACCGAACAGATAGCCGGTATGGAGCATCATTCCCCCCGAGAAGCCCTGGTAAACACGGTTTTTCTCGATGCCTTCCGACACCTGCGCAAATAGCCCGCAGGACAACAACAAACAACAAAAAAGTATCTTTACTCGCATCTGATTTTCAAATTTGCGTGCAAAGATACTACAATTTTCTTAAACTTTGCTTAAGATTTTCTTAAGAAGCATCAAAATCACTATAAATAGGGATGCGTAACTCATTGACGGTACCGTTCAGGTCCAACGAGAGGATGAAATGCTGCATAGTCAGTTTGGAACTCAGCCGCAGCACACCCGGTTGGGCAGAAGGCAGCAGGGCAGTAAGCACGCTGTCCAGCATCTGGCGCAGGGCTCGGGGCTCGATCGTCATCTCGTTGACAAAGGGTGTTAAGTGCAGTTGCGCCACAAGTCCCTTGGCCCGGATCTCCGTCTCACGGCTACGTAGCCATTCCGATAGGAAAGCCTGCAGATCAATGGTATAGTGCGTGGGCTTTTGCTCAATATGAAATACAAATCCGACGCCACGAATAGTCTCTATCGGTTCCTTGTTGGTCCAACCCAACTTGCGCCGGAGTGCATTGAGATGCACGTCTATCGTACCGGTATCGTATTGGAAGCGGTCACCCCATACGTGGTCGAGCAAGATCTGGCGCGTGCAGATACGATTCGGGTGGGCCGAAAGAAAGTCCAACAGGCCGTATTCCAGTCCGGTCAGGTGCACCGCCTGTCCGTCCCTGCGTACGCTGCGCTGCTCGCGATCGATCGAAATATGCTCGGTAATGGTGGTAAACATTGTACCTATTATTTTGCTCTTTGTAATGCGGCGCGACCGAGGTCGGTCATGAGACCGCGCGCTTCCAGGTCGGCACAACGTTGACGGTTCAGTTCGGTCCAATGGCTTCGTTTCTGTCGCGGCGAGAGGCGTTGGGCCAAGCGGCCGTCCGGCAAACGCTTGAGGGTGGAGTCGATCCAGCCGAAGCAGAGCGATTCTTCCACTACGTCCAGATACGGCAGGCACACGCCTTCGGGCCGATTCTTGCCTCGGTACATCGCAATCCAGCAGCATTTTTCGCTTGCTGCATTGCGCTCGAACCATGCTCGCAGTTGTGTCCGTTCGCTATATTCCAAGAGATCAACTATTTCCATCGTATCCAATTGGTCTAAATTGTTCCTGCTCTTCGCTATAGACGTAGCCGGCTTCATGAAGGATCGCTTTGATTTTCTCCGGCTCAGTGTTGAAGTTATAGCACAATGATTCAAGCGAGTCGAACTCCTTGTCCCTGAGCAACATATTGATGCTCGATACTAATATGGCAGGGTTCTGCGGTAGGTAGTCCATGTCAGTTTTTACTCTTAATAATAGCGCGTAGAGACGGAGGTCGTTTGTTTGCGCTATTCGGGGTGCAAAGGTACAAAAAAAAATCGACACTTGCAAATAAATGTCGATTTTTTTTATCGTAAAGGATTATTTATACACAAGTGTAACCGCCATCAACAGGCAGAGCCACGCCCGTGACGTAGGTCGAAGCATCGGAAGCGAGGAAGACGACCGCCGAATCCAGTTCACCCTCCCGGCCGTAACGTTCCATCGGGATGACGGTCTTGGCGTATTGGGCGAAATAGTCGGACTCGAGGGTGTCCTTGGTGAGCGGCGTGATGAAATAGCCCGGGCAGATGGTGTTGACCGTGATGCCGTGTTTGCCCCATTCGGCAGCCAGCGCACGCGTGAGGTTGACTACACCACCTTTAGCCGCATGGTAGGGCGATGCCGGCGCGATCTTATTGCCCACAAGGCCGTACATCGACGCGATGTTGATGACGCGACCGTAGCCGTTCGGGATCATCGATTTCTTAGCCACGGCACGCGCTACGCGGAACGTTCCGAACAAGTCAACCTGCATCTCGTTCTCAAACTGCGCGTCGGTGATGTCCTCCGCCGGAGCCACAGCACCTGTACCGGCGTTGTTGACCAGGATGTCAATACGTCCGAAAATCATCAGAGCCTCATCGATCACCTCATCCACTCCTTCGGTACTGGTGATGTCGCATTGGAGGGGCTGGACTTTTACGCCATACTCCGCCTCGATAGCGTTTTTCACCTCAATGAGTTTCTCATAACGACGGGCGATGATTACGAGGTTGGCACCCCGTGCA
>DFGU01000030.1:0-19294 GCA_002371785.1 Bacteroidales bacterium UBA3742 | reverse complement strand
GCCACACGGCCACTTAAATCAAAAATGTCTTTCATATTATAGTGTTTTTATATTGTTGTCTTAAAAATGGGGCAGCAACCCACACGAAGCTGCCCCGGATAACACATTTAAAAATTTAGCAGACAACGTAATGTGTTATACAAAAAAAATATCTCTTCTCTTTCGAGAAAAGATAACCGCACGCATAGTAAGGGCTCAAGCCCTATCCATAACCGGTAACCGATAACCCGTCACCGATTAGCCTATACAATCTCAGTCATCCTTCCTCGAGGATTTGCGTCCGAGCATTGTATGCGGCAGGTCTTCTGACTTATTCCCCGTTTCAACGTCTTCCCACCTTGCGGCAGTGACTTGTTGTTGAACCGATTACAGGAATTCACAGCAGCGGGACTGTCCCGGATTCACACCGGATTCCCTTTTAATTCCGCCTTCGCGGAAACCGTCATACATTGTATGTATGTCAAAATCGGCTGCAAAATTACAAAAAAAATCCCACATACGCAAATGTATGGGGGAAAAATTTATAAAAAGATGCCTTTTCCTATAAGATGCACCAAAAGGGAAAAAGTTAAAAGGAGATGCAAAAAAATACAAAGAAGAAACGGCAAAGCCGTGTCCGAATACAATTCTTAGCCGCAAGGGCAACGATTATTTCGGACGAAACAGACGATGAAAGAACCTGCCTGCTCGGTGGAGGAGCAGGCAGGAGTTCCGATAGATCGAGTTATCAAAAGGTTATTTCGGCAGCGTGTTTACATAGTTGTAAGCCTGTGTATATTGCGTCATGAACGTGTTGTACAGAATGTTCTTGTACCGCTCGTTTACTGCCTTCTGGTCCGTGTTCTTATGTGAATATTGCCCTTTATATATATCGTTTTCGTTGATTTCGAAAGGTGATGTAAAGACTACTTCTTTCTTTTTTGTATCATACACATATAGTACATACTCTCCCTTAAGAGTAAATTTGGCAATCGTTCTTGTCTGCTGCGCAAAGAAGCGGCACATAGACAGGTATAAGGGTAAACACCGTTATTCCTCCTATCACCCATCCGGCAGTCTCCATATCCGGATTGTCATGCACGGCATCGCTATGGCTATATGTATGACGAACAACATCCACAAAAGTAATGTAGCGTTTAGAAGATTTGTATGTTTCCAACTCTTGCAAAGAAAACATCCCCATGTAGAAATTCTGTTTGTTCAAAGCTATGTTTGCCCGTTCCAAATCGCCTCCAAGTTCCTTAAACATAGGATTGTTTTTATTCATATTTTTCACACCGACAAATTCCATGTTGGGTGAAGTCATGGTTGGAGAGTTACGTTGCACACTTGTTACATGGAGTGCCGTATGGCAAGAGGAGAGCAGAAATGCTGCTACTGCCAACTAAAATAAGCGTTTCATATAAAAGTACTTTTAAAAGCGTTTGAATGCAACAATGGAAGATTCATATTCCGCATTGGAAACAAACACCGAAAAACCTCCTTTCTGCATATCATATAAAAGAATGTAATAATTATCTTTATCAGCTGCTGTAGCAATAGTATTAGCCAAGCCTGCCAAACCGCCGAAACCGCCGTTTGTTACTATTTTAGTTATTTTATTTTCATTTTCTTTATCTTCACTCCATGCACTTTTTATCATTGTTGAAGAAAGAATCATATTATAGGGGAAAAGATCTGTTCCTCCTGTATATCCCCATAATTTTGTCCAAAAATTGGTAAGTTTCTCTATAGCCTCTTTGGAAATGAAAGCAGCAGGTTTATTTTGCTTACCGAATCCTTGTGCATAGCACTTACTATATAACTCCAATTCATAGTTGCCCGGTATGAACCAACCTTCTCCTAATTGTTCAGCCCAATAATTTTGACGAAAATATTTTTCCATATCAAAATCACTTTCTTCGCAATATGCAACAATTGCTTTTTGATTTTCCTCACCGTATTCGTTGTTTTGGCTAGCAACACCTTCAATTGCTTTACGTTCTTTGATCTCAGTCAGATCCCCATCAAAAAGCCGAGGCGCATTTGTATACCATTCAATAATGCGGCTATATATATTGTTGTTTTGCGCTATTTTTGCATCGATTTCTGCCAAATCCATGCCTTGTTTTTTGTATGCTTTTGCTACTTGTTTGTCATATTTTTTTTTGTTCTTCTCAAAGATTTTTTTCTTTATATAGTTTTGATACGTTTTTTCTGTCATTGCTAGCGGCGACATAATCAATCCATGCTCGCCGGATTCATCGACATACACAACTACGGCCGGAACTCCTGTAGGGTCTTGACCATAGAAATCTCCGACTTCCCATGCTTTTGCAGCAATAGAGGTTACAAGCATTGCTGCCAAAAAAATAAATGTTTTTTTCATATAAATAATAGATTAATAAGTTTATGCTTACTCTTTATCGGATTTTCGGCTTACTCCGTTTATGATTGCTTGTTTATATATACACGAAAAACGTGAGGCTTGTTAGCTTCAATCTGGGATTTCGAGGTTCTCGACTACCTTAATCTCACCAAATATCTACTGAACAAGGCTCACGCTTGCGCATGAGCACTCAAAAGCCTTGTTCTTGGTGAGATTTTTTATGAAACTGTCGAGATTTCGAAATCCCAAGTTCTAAACTGAATGCTTTATTATTTATGTATGTTGTTTGTCTGTTGTTTTATGCCATAGGCGGTGGTTGTTTGATTTGATATTTTTTAATCGGTCATATATGGCCGATACATTGCTCCATCTTTTACGTCTCGGAGAGGGACGGTTGTTTATTGGTTGTTATCTTCTAATAATATATTTTGCAATTCGCGTTCGAGTTGCTCGCGATCTGGCAAATAAAGCTGGTAACGGCTGACAAAAAGTTGGTTAGAGATTCCATGCAACGCATATTCCATAAGCAATTTATCTTTCTCCGAACCAAGAATAATACCAATTGGCGGATTATCTCCTTCCGTATTCTCCTCAGCCGCAAAATAATTGAGATATAAGTTCATCTGGCCTATATCTTCGTGTTGTATTTCACCGCGTTTTAAGTCAATGAGCACAAAACATTTCAAGATACGATGATAAAAAACCAGATCAACGTAGAAGTTACGCCCGCCTATCGTAAGACGCTTCTGACGGGCAACGAAAGAGAAACCATTGCCTAATTCCAACAAGAACTGCTCCAAGTGCGCATATAGCGCCTCCTCAAGGTCACTCTCCTTGTAGAGAGGTTTGGTTTCTATGCCTGCAAATTCCAACACAACAGGGTCATGTAATATGTCCTGCGGCTTGGTAACAGTTTGTCCTTCTCTGGCTAATTGCAGCACTCCCTCCTTATCTTTGCTCAGCGCAAGACGCTGAAACAGCAGACTTTTCTTTTGACGCTTCAGTTCACCGACGCTCCAATGTTCTTGCTCACATTGATGCACATAGAAACTGATTTCAAGTGGATCCTCCAATTTCAAAATCTCGAAATAATGACTCCAACTCAATAAGTGAGACGGCGTCTCACCTTTTTGAGCGAATAAGTGAGACAGCCTCTCATCTTTTGCGAAAGTATAGTAAAACTTCCTGATATAGAGCAAGTTACTCTTGCTATAACCTTTACCTAAATGTATGGTTAAATCTTTCGACAAACGATTTATCAGATTATCTCCATATTTCGCACGTGCGTTGCCGTGCTGCTCAAACTCAACGATATAGCGACCTATCTCCCAATTGGTATCAATTAGGATTGTATTTACCGCAGTAGCCAGCTTCTGATGAGCCATTTCAACCGCTTTACTGATATTCTCAACAAGCGTCTGGTATGCCGCATCGTTCACTAATTGTGCGTCTGCGTTTATTACTTTGGGACTTTGTTCGTTCATGCCTTTGCAAATTCGGTTGCAAAGTTATACAAAAAAAATGACATACGCAAATATGTATGCCATTTTCTTTGGACTTTATGTTTTTTGGTTCAGTTTGCTCACACCTATAAGATGCAGCAAACCCGCAAAAGTTAAATTCAAGAAGTGATTGTTTTATCCCATGACTACGTCGAGAACCATCATGAGGACAAATCCAAGGGCAAAGCCGAGTAAGGCCTTCTGCAGGCGCTCGGGCATGTCGCGTTTCATAAAGAACACGAACGATGCGCCGAGCATGGTGCCCAACAGAGGGATGAGTAAACCAATTAAGAGCGTGGTCATCAGTTAGCCGGAGCCCATTATTTAGCCAATTCGGCTACGATGTTGGCCTCGAACTCTTTCGGCTCGGCTACCGGCGCAAAGCGCTGGATGGTCTTGCCGTCGCGGGAAACAAGGAACTTGGTGAAGTTCCAGAGGATGTCGCTCTCCTTCTCTACGCTCTTGCTGATACGCTTGAGCATAGCGTGTGCCGCTTTGGCTTTGAGACCTTTGTATTCCTCGGTCGGGGCTTGCGTCTTGAGATACTCGAAGACGGGATTGGCGTTCGCGCCGTTGACATCGGATTTGGCCATGAGCGGGAAAGTTACACCGTGGTTGAGACGGCAGAACTCTTCTATCTGTTCGTCGCTACCCGGTTCCTGGTTCGCGAACTGGTCGCACGGGAAGCCGAGGATAACAAAACCTTGGTCTTTGTATTTCTTATATAGTTCCTCCAGCCCGTCGTACTGCGGCGTGAAACCACATTTGGAGGCGGTGTTGACGATAAGAATCACTTGACCTTGATAGTCCGCGAGGTTTACTTCTTTGCCTCTATTAGAGAGGGCCTTAAAATCATAAATTGTTGCCATAAAATCCTTTCACTTTTCAATTTTTACTTAAATTTGGGCCCCCGACGTAAACCAAGCCGTAGGCTGTTTGCGGTGGGGAGAGCTCTTCATGAGGGGAACGAGCGCGATATATCGTTCACGATACAAAATTACAAAAACTATTTTAATGTCGCAAGCGATATAAACACCTTCTTAACAATCGTATATTTTATCTTAAAAAAATTACTATATACTGAGTTTGTCCACAAGAACAGCCAGTATAACTATCATCAGCAGTGCAGCAAGACTCAGCACGGTGCAGACGATCCATCGCCACAGGGTCTGCCAATAGCCGTAGCCGAAGAGCTGCTTGTAGGTGGCATAGCCATACACTGCCGTCAGTAGGATAGTAAACAGGTTGGGGTTGGCAAAAGGCGCCTGGACGATATATGCCAAGATGGCAATATACACCTGCAGGAAAAATCCCTCGGGGATCGTATGATTCGGGTAGCCGGGCGCCTTGCGGAAAAGGAGCCAGGTAGGCAGGATGAAAAAACAACGGCCAAGCAGTTCGCCTATGTTCTGATGACGATCCATCCAATCGAAGGCAAAGTCGATATAGTGTACGCCTGTATCCGAGGGTGCGGGGTCGGGCACCGGGAAGAAATAGTGCACCAGGGCGAACAAAGCGGCCAGGATGACCAGCAGCTTGACCGGCGGATAACTGATCTGGCGCTTTCCGCTGATAAAGTCACGCACCAGGTAGCCGGGACGCCATAACAGTTGCCACAGGGTAAACAATGCCGAACGCGATTCGATACCCCACAACTGGCCTATCCCCTGCCAGATAGCCGGCCAGGTGATGCGACCGTGACGGGCCGACTGAGAGCATACGGGACAATAATTGCCTACAAACCGATGCCCGCAGTTATGGCACACATGCCAATGTTTGTCCTTCTGATAGCTGATTGGATTCTCCTGCCAAGCCCTGAAGGATTGCCACTTGGTTCGTATAAACTGTCCTATTTTCATGCTTAGCGGGTATAGTTGGTATTTTGCAATTTGGTCATCCCTACATACGCCAGCAGAATAAGGTTCATCATCAGGGCATAGATGATAGCCGGGATGGCGATGATCTCATTGTTGAAGATCAGCGGGCTGCAGGCGATGGTGATGGCCTGCGCGGCATTCTGCATGCCGATCTCAATGACCAGGGTACGACGCTCCTTGGTGGTCAGTCTGAGGAGCCATGCGAGCAGTGCGCCGCAGCCCGTAGTGGCCAAGATAAGTGCGGTCATCGTGAGGCCCAGCGACGGGAACTCGGCGATGATGGTCTGCTTGTGCTGGACAAAAAAGATCGTCACCAGCAGCACCAAAGCCGGCATAGCGATTCGGCGGAGCACATTATGAATACGGGCCGCTGCCTGCTCGCGGAAGAGGTTGACGAGAAAGCCTATCAAGACCGGCACGACCATCAGCACGATATTCTGCATCAGCAGATTGCCGATCGGAAGTTGGATATCCGTGGCATCGCCTACGTTTGCCGTGACCCACGCCATGATAAGCGGCAGGGTAAACAGCGTGATCAGACTGCTGCAAGCCGTGAGCGTCACCGAAAGCGCTACATCGCCCTTGGCCAACATAGAGAACACATTGCTGGAACTTCCACCCGGACTACAAGCCACAAGCATGATTCCAATTATGAAGAGCGTCGAAAGATGAAAGTCGAAAGTCGAAAGCAGTTGGATGATTCCCCATGCTATCAACGGCAGCAGGATGATTTGGCCGACCAGGCCTATGATCACCGGCTTGGGACGCTGCGCGATCAACCGGAAGTCCTGCGGCTTGAGAGTCAGTCCCAAGTCGAACATCAGCAGCGTCAAGATCGGTAGTACAATAAATATGGTGTTCATACGGTTATATGATTTGTTCTTTAAAGGCTTTCGGACTCAGACCTGTCCGGCGCTTGAAGAACGTACCGAAATAGCAGCCGGCGCGATCAGCGTTCAATCTCAGGATGCTGGATGGTCAGTTCCTGGCCGGGTTCGCCGAAGTAGAACATATCGAGGATGACGGGCTTCGTACCGCGGTTCTCACCTCGGTGGATTGTACCTACCACCTCTATCAGGGGTTCGCCCTCGTGGAAGGTGCGCTCCTTGCCATCCAGGCAGACGATGGTCAGTTCGCCCTGCTCCACAATGCCGTAGTTGACAGCCGTATGGTGGTGCCAACCGGTCACAGCGCCGAGGGGGAAGGTGAGACGCATTACGGTCAGTTCGGGTGTGCCCTTGGGGAAGTCGGGCAACTGTGCGCCATCCCATGTATGGGACGTGCGAATCAATTCAGTCGTTTTAATTGCCATATTGCTTATCGAGTTATTGGGTTAGTTGACTAGTTGACTAGTGGACTAGTGGACCAGTGGACAAGTGGACTAGTAGCTGCATCTCTCCGCTATATTCTCCCGCAGCGCGCGGTAGTGGAGCGGGATCTCCAGGCAGTGGTAGTTGCCCGGTCGGCCCACGAAGGGCACGGTGGGGCACGCTCCCCGGTAGCCACGGATAACGGTCAGGTGGGTCAGCGTGTCCAAGGTAGCAGTCAGCGTGTCCTTGGCGCCACCAAAATCATACAGGTAGCTGGCCGGCATTGGGTCTGTCGTCCAGCTGACGGGGTTGATACCCACGGCCGTCTGACCACTCAGGATCGCTATACCGGCATCCGCCGACGCCACAGAGTTGAAACATACCGTCACGCCGGTGTCCGATGCGCTTTGTGCGGGGCGTATATAGGGATATCGGAGGTCCTCCGCCGTCAGTTGATAGCCGATAACGTAGGCCGCCACCATACGCGAGGCTTGCTCCTCAGACAACTGTTTTAACAGTTGTACCACCGCATACCCGCCCTGCGAATAACCTATCAGCACAAATCGGCGTCCGCCATTCTCATGCTGCATGTAGTAGTCGAACGCACGCTGCACCTCCTTGGTCGCCTCGGCGCAACGCGGAACGAACTGCGCCGTGTCTCTGAGCAGTCCCTCCAGGGTCGCCTGGTTGTAATAAGGGGCATAAAAATTGAACGTAAAAGTCTGATGGCTGACGCAGGTCTGACCCGGCTGAATGCTGAGTTCTGACGGCTGAATGCTCAACAACGAGTCCACACCCCGCATCTCGGCATAGAGCGCCGCATGATGATCCGGACGGCTCATATCGGCAAAATGCATGGAATCGCCCTCCTCATTCAGCCAGTCGCCGGTCTCGGTGGAGCAGATATAGAAGATATCCACCCTCGCCCCGTCGTGCATATGGACATACAACTCCGGTTTGCTACACGAGCAAACGCAGATCATCATTCCAATCCATAGCAGTACGTGGCGTCTCATCTTCAAAATCTCTACATCATTACTCGCGATCGGGGGTCAGGATCAGTTGCTTGGTACTTTGGCCGGTCATAGTTTTTTGAGGCATTTTTAATATCGCCTGCAAATTTACAGCTTTTTTCTGATATGTGCAAAAAAATCGCCCGTGAGAGCGATTTTTTTTGTGTTAAAGAGTTAAGAAGGTGGCTTTGCCACGTTATCGGGTTATAAAGGTGGCTTTGCCACGTTATTGGGTTACAAAGGTGGCTTCGCCACGTTATTGGGTTATAAAGGTACTTCGTACGTTAACGTCGCAGACCTTCATAACGATCTAACGCCGTAGGCCTTCGTAACCTTCTAACGCCGTAGGCCTTCGTAACCTTCTAACGCCGTAGGCCTTTGTAACCTTCTAACGCCGTAGGCCTTTGTAATGTAGGCTTTCGGCATACAGCATTCTTATCCTGACGGAACGATTTTTTCAGCTTTTTACCGGAGTGCTCGGAATCAGAACGGATAGCCAATGCCGAAGTTGACGCGGATAGCGTCCAGGGCAGAAGGTATATTGAAATAGGTGGTGATGGGTTGCGAAGTGTCGGGCTTGCCCTCCTTGTCATAGCGGAAGGTCTGGTAGGGCGAATGGATACCGACACCTATGTCGAGACGGATGACGAGTCCGTCCATATCGAGACGCAGACCGGCACCCGTACCGAGGGCTATCTGGCGCGCAAAATCGGGGTTGTTAAACACGCCGTCGCGGAGCGTCTCGGGTATCTCCAGGCGGGTGAGGTAGTCGTCGTAGCCGGCCGCCTTGAGCAGATCGACCGTTGAAAACCAGTTCCATACATTGCCGGCGTCCACAAAGGCTGCACCATACAGTTTCCATACGATGGGGAAGCGGAGTTCGAAATTGGCCTCCAGTTTCAGGTCGCCGGAATGGAAGAAATTCTGGTTGTACTTGGCCGAATAGAAATTGCCCGGACCATAGGCATAGGGTGACGAAGCACGCAGACTATTCGGACCGCCGGTATAGAACGCCTCGGAGAGGGGCGAGAACAGGGAGTTACCAACCGGAATATTCGCCCCGGCAAACAGACGCGTAGCGATGCTGACGCGGTCGGTGAGCCAGAAGCGGTTGCGCAGTTCGGCCTGGAGCTTGACGAACTGGTTGAACGTAATCTTGCCCAACGGCTTATCCTTATCATCCCACTTGCGGCCACCGAGGCAATAGAGCGCATTGAGCAGGTTGCCCGACTCCTTGACACCCAGGTTGAGGTAGGTATTCACCCGACGCGTGGCGCGATAGTCATCGTAGATGAAGTTGTAGCCGATAGCGGGCACAAACTCATTGCCGGCAAGGATCTTGATCAGTTGCGGGTACTCGGCCGCCTTGTTGAGCAGGCTGTCGGTCTCGGCCTTCATCATCACCACGGAGAGCGAGAAGGGCGTGAAGGCATGCGTGATATAGGGCGAGCGGGCCGAATGGATGAAATAGGTGAGCGAACCCGATAGCTTGTGCACACCATAGCCGCCGGCTATATTCTCGTATTGGTAACCGAGCATATAGCGGGTGTCGCCCTCGGGGTTGTTGTCGCCCGCCCAGTGCAGGTAGGGGAACACGAGCGAGGCGTTGAGGCCCAGCTTATAGGTATCGCTCTTCTTGGGATCACCCGGGTGGCGGTTTCGCAGCGCCCAGTAGTAGGCACCGTTGCCCTTCAGGGTAAAGCTCTCGCCATGCCCCAGCACGTTGCGGATGGTGGAACGGAGCGTCAGGTCGGGGCCAATACTGTTGTTGGAGCGGTAGGCCACGCCCGCATCGGCCGAGAGGCTGTAGGTGCGCCAGATAGAGTCGCCCCGGAAGAGCTGCTGACGGCGCCAATCCTTGGTGGCCTGTACGCCGATGCCCGACTTGTAGAGTTCACCCTCCAGGATATTGTTGTAGTCGCGCTGCGAGTAGAGCCGCAGCAGAACGTTACCCTCCTTGGTCAACTTATAGTCGGCGCTGAAATTGGTGAATAGACCGCTACTGGTATTCACCTCGGGGTTGTCCGTCAGCGTAGAGCCCAGCGTGAGGCGCAACTTGTCCTTGAAGAACGACTTGCTGATCGATATGTTCATATCGTTGGTCTTGCCCGCGGCATGGGTGCTCTGCGCGCTGCTGACGTCCACGTCGATAAACTTACCCACCTTCGAGTTGGCCAAGGCGGCATTGATACGACTATTGATGATCGACGAGAGGGCATAGCCATCGCGCTGGGCGGCCACGTTGCTCTCGCCCACGTACATACCGGTAGCCAGCAGCGTCGCAGCCAGTCCCTCGCGCGTCTCCTCGTCCAGCGAGGCCAGTTCGTGCGTCACGGCCTCGTCGTCGGGTGCCTCCAGGAAGAAGTCGATACTCTGCAGTCCGATCGAGTCGAGCACACCGTTCACCCGCACACCGGTGGTAAACTCCACACGCCGCGTCTCCTCGTCCTCCGACTCTACGTCGGCCTTCACGTGCTGGGAAGCCGACACGTTGAGACGCGTACGGCCCAACGGACCATCGAACGTCACGTTGCTACCCGAGTCCACATGGAAAGGCATGACGGGGTAGATCTTAGGCGAATAACGCACAAAGCCGTCGTCCACGTTTATCCGGCCATGCATGGCCAGATCGCCGTCGGCTACGCCATAACGCACCTTGACGGTACCATGCGGCTTCACTTGCGCCAGGTTCTTCTTATCGATCGGATACGTTACATCTGTGACGGGCAGCAGCGTCACGTCCACATCGGCTACGATGCGGTCCAGCGGACCCGTGACTCGACCGCGGATATCGGTAGCCAGTTCACCATAGACGGGTAGTGGCCCACCCTTAGGCAACTTAACCGGCGCAAAGCTATCGGCCTGCAGAGTGATATCCATACGCATCGTATTCAGGTCCAGTCCGCCGGAGAGGGCCAGGTAGGTGCTGTCGGCGCCGTAGACAGGCAGGCCGTTGAGGTCCACGTGGTTGTGGCGCATGATGATAGGCGTCTCGCCCAGGCTGACGCCTATCTTATAGGGTTTGTACTCGGCCGACACACCCAGCGGTTGCACCTCAGCCGAGATGTCGGTCTTGGCCGGCAGGCCGTCCACCGAAGCGGCCGCACGTACAGCTCCCCGGATATCGATATCGGGCAGCGTAACGAAGGTCTCGGCCAGCGCAAGAGGTATTTCATCCAGCGTCACATCGGCACGCAGGGCATTCGCGTAGGCCTTGGAGGGCGAGATCTGCATATCTACGGCATGGCTCCCCAGATCGCGGTTGCCGTACGAGATACTATCCAGCATCAGCCGACCCGTACCGTACAGTTCGCGGCCCGTGCGCTCCAGGTCGAGCCGGAGCGAAGCGTCGGTGCAGAGATCGTAGATCGTCATGGCGCCATCCGTCAGATAGGTATCGGCCGCCAACGAAGCGCGGGTCTTGCCCTCGGTCATGCGAACATTAAGCTTGGCATCCACCGCCGGGAGGCGGAGTCGTTGGTCGTTAGTCGTTAGTCGTTGGTCGTTAGTCGTTGGTCGTTTGTCGTTTGTCGTTAGTCCTGGGTTAATATCGGGGATAGAGGCGGTGAGGTCGAGGTCGGTCTCGTTGGCATCCGACGCCAGCGCGAGGTTGAGTTGCCGGATATCAAGTCCCATGCGCTCGATGATGTGCTGTACGGGACTGCCGCGACGTAGCTCCACATTGGCCTGCAGTTCGGGCACGAGACGGCGAAGCGTATCGAGCACACTGAGGTTCGAGAGCGAGGTGAGGGGTTTCATGATTGTTGAATCGCCCACAGCCCGCAATAGCGGCCGGAGCCGATCTACGAAACGCAAGGCATGCATCGGCGTCCGGGCCTGCACGTCCAGGCCGTCGGTAGCCAAAGAGAGCGAGGTCGTCGTATCAGTCAGGAAATCGAGCCGGAGCGAGGAGGCGTCGAATTGCTCGCCTGCCACGTGGGCATAGATATCCTGCATTGTGGTATGGTAGTCGATATCCATGCGTTGGGGCGTCAGGAAACGGGCGACGCGGAACTCGTGATCCGTGCGGGCTCGAACTTGCATATCCTGATCGGCCAATGAGAACGGCAGGTGGAGCGTACCCTGGACCGTCTGATCGGCCATGGTAGCATCCAGGCGGAGTGTATCTACGTCGATCTGCTTGCCGGCTACCCGGGCATGGACACCATGCATACGACCGTGGTAGTCCACATCCATCCTCTCGGGCGTCAGGAAACGGGCGACGCGGAACGCATGATCCGTCTGCGCCCGAACCTGCATATCGCTATTGGCCATATTGACGGGCAGGTGAAGCGTACCCCGGACGGTCTGACGGGCCAGCGAGGCATCCAGTCTAAGACCGGAGACGTCGATATAGTCGTAGATAGCATCGGTGAGGTGGAGCCGGACATGCGAACTCATGTCGGGCGAGGTGGGGTCTATACCCTGACCCTGGGCTTGCACCGTTCCGGCCAGCACGATACGCGGCAGGTCGGGCTTGAAAGCACGGGCATTGATGCGGCTGATATCGGCCCGGAGGTCGTAAGCCTGATCGTCGATATCGTAGTAGCCCCGCACACGGGCCTGAGAGCCCTGGTAGGCCACATCACCCGCCACATCCACGCGCATCGACTCCAGACTCATCGTGGTAGCCTGTAGGTCGGCCTGTGCCCCGAGCGAGTCGGCACGGACATGCAGACCGTTGCTGGTGATGAGTTGCCGCGGCAGATCCACACGGGCATCGCCGTAGATCGTATCCACCGGCAGGCTAAACGTATTGAGTCCGAAACGCAGGTCGCCGATATCAAGACGGTGCACGTCATACAAGTTAGCCCCCACATCGACCAGCGCATTGGTGGCCAGCCGATCGGTACGGATATCCAGGTTGAGCGGCGTGAGTCGGAAATGGAGACGACGCATCTCGCCATCGGGCACGTCAAAGGCCAAGCGCAGCGGCGTCGTGTCCTGCGCCGTGGTGTCGGGCGGCGTCTCGCGCAGGTCGATCCCCACATCGGCATCATCCAGGTGCAGGCCATGCAACGGGTAGCGTCCCTCGGCAATAGAGAGCCCGGGACTGGAGACCGCCAGCCTACCCAGGACGACATCCACGCCGACCGAGGCGATGAGGCTGTCGGAATGGAAAGTAGTGCGGTCGAGTTGCAAGGTATCGACCGCAATAGGGATAGACAAAAGACCGCTGGCGCTGTAAGACCGCTTCGCTGTAGGACCGCTGGCGCTGTAGGACCGCTTCGCTGTAAGACAGGTGGCTTGCAGGCGGAGGGAATGAATATAGATGAGGGTGTCCACGCCGCGATGGCCGATGAAGAGGCTGTCGATCTCGACCCGTAGGGGCAGGTCGGCCTCCCCCCGATAGGCGCGGTAGAAGAGCGTCGGCGAATGATGGAAAGGCGAGAGGTAGATACGCCCCAGGTCGATATCATAGTCGGTCTGCTCGTTGGCGATACGTATGCCCTCGGCGAGGATAACCCTATGCAGCGAGGGGACATACAGCAGGCATGCCACCGCGATGAGCAGCATGATGACAATACCCACTACCGCCTTCAGCAGCTTAAGCGGAATGATCCATATCAGGTGAGCCCGTCTCAATTAGAAATTCTTCTGCACACCGAATTTCAGGCCATACAAGCCCGGCGTAAACTGGTTAGCCAACAAGTTGCGCAGTTTGCCCGAGAAGATGATGATATCGTTGCTATACTCGTTGTCCTTGCCGTTATAGAAGCGCGTCGTGCCGCTATAGCCGAAGCTCAGGATGGAGAAGAAGATCTGGAAGGTGGACTTGCGGTTGAAGCGGTAGGTGATGACCGGCGACACCTGGCAACCGTATGAGGCGCTATAGCGTATGCCGTCGTAGTCGGTGCCCGTGGCATTACCGTCTATCACGCGCGGGAACTCCATGCCGGCAAAGAGGTGGGCCTCCAGCCAGATACCGAGTTTGTCGTTGAAGAGCGTCTTGAGTCGGTACCGCATATAGGGCGTCACGTTCCACGAGCCCTGCATGACACGCAGTTCCTCGCTGACGGTCTTGTCGGTCAAGGCGTCGAGGTAGGAATACGTAGAATACGTATCCTGGAACGAACCGCCCAGACGCAGACCCAGATAGACGCGCTCTTTGAGTTTCCAACCGATCTCCGGCTCCAGGGTGATCGACCAGCCGTTCTCCTTGGTATTGGTCTTGGTGTCGTGGTGCCAGTAGATGTCGAAGTTGTACGCATAGTAGAACTTCTGTTTCCAGACGGGGATGGGGTCGTTAGTCGTTGGTCGTTGGTCGTTAGTCCAGTCAGGGCCTTGTTGGTCGTTGGTATCCGCAACGCTATCAGCGGGCGTACGCACCTCGCCGGCCACCTGGATGACGGCCCCTACTCCATCGGAGATAGGATCAGGATTCTGAGCCCGGAGAGGGGAAAGGTGAAAAGTGAAAAGTGAAAGGAACAGGAGTCCTAAGCATTTGGAACAGACATGTTTCATCATATCGATTTGAGATTTTGTTAACGGATAAAATGCATGGCTTGCCGCGCCTCGTACTCGGGACGGGGTTGCCCCTGGGTAGCCCGCAGCACATAAGCCATGTTTTGGGCCAGCGAACGCATGGTCTGCATACCCTCTTGGTCCAAGGCCGCCTCGCCCTCCAGTCGTCCATAGACGATATTCCAATACTGGGAAGTGACGATCGGCATATTCAGGATCTGGAAGGGCATATTGAGCGTCTGGAGTGCTGCGGTGGCACCGCCGCGACGGCATACCGCCACGCCGGCAGCCGGCTTACCATTGAAAGCCGCGCCATTGGAGTACAGCATACGCTGGATGAGCGAGAGCACCGTACCGTTAGGCTGACCGTAATAGACCGGCGAACCGACCACGAGGGCATCTGAACATGCCATCTTGGCCGACACTTCGTTGCAGATATCGTCGTCAAAGACGCAACGGTTGTCGCCCCGGGTCTTGCACGTACTGCAGGCGATGCATCCGCGCACCGGCTTGGTGCCCACCTGCACGATCTCGGCCTCGATGCCCTCTTTCAGAAGTTGCTGCGCCAGCTCGTTGAGCGCCAGAAAGGTGTTGCCGTGCTTATGCGGCGAACCGTTGATGAGCAGTACTTTCATAGTCTCATAGCATTGCTTATTACCAAGCGTTATAGTGAATATTCTCCGGTTTGTATTTATCTTTCACTTCGGGCTGCTCAGCCGGCACACCTACCGGCACTACGCACAGCGGGATGATATGCTCGGGCAGACCCAACAGCTGCTGCACCATCCGTGCACGATTCATGTCGGGATGCAGACCCGTCCATACCGCGCCCAGACCCATCGAGTGCGCTGCCAGCAGCAGGTTCTCGGTGGCCGCCGACACATCGTTGATCCAGAATGCGGCCATCTCGCCCTCGATCGCCTTGCTCAGGTCGCCGCAGGGGATGATCGCTACAGCAGGATGGTTAGCGCAACGCGAATAGGGCAGCGAGTCACCCAGTTGGGCGATCTTTGCCTCGTCGGTCACTACGATAAATGCCCAGGGCTGCTTATTAATCGCCGAGGGAGCGGCCATGGCGGCACGCAAGAGCGTATCGATCTGCGCCTCCGAGATTTTCTCTCCCGTGAACTCGCGCACCGATACACGCGACATGATGGTTTGAATCGTCTGATTTTCCATACTTGCAGGTTGTTGGTTGCATGCCAAGAGCACAATGGCTGCGCATGCAAGGATTAACAGTTTTTTCATATCCGATTTGTTAAAATTTGCGGCAAAGATACAAAAAAAATCGCACATGTGCAAATTTATGTGCGATTTTTTATACAGACCGGTCTATTTTGAGCGCTTATGGCTGCATGCAACGCATGCCGTCCACGGTATAGACCGTACCGTTGCGCAAGATATAGATCTGTCCGTCCTTTATAAATTTGGTAACGGCGGCAGGGGATGGCTGCTGGCTAACCGCCGTTGCCGGATCGTCGCAACGACCGGAGCCATATACCGCTATCTCATACAGCGACGAACCGTAGCCCGTAGCGCGGGCATGGCATACCAATTGCACATAGCGCCCCGAGGCCTGAACCGGTATTGTCACGTTGCCGCCCTTACCGGTTGTAGTGGCATAGACCGACTCATACTGCTCAGCATCCCGGCTCACCTGCAGTTCGTAAGCCGTCGCATAGGCGGCTTCCCAGAAGATACGTATTGAGTCCAACTGATAGCACTGTTCCAGGTCTAT
This sequence comes from Bacteroidales bacterium UBA3742, assembly GCA_002371785.1. Taxonomy (GTDB): domain Bacteria; phylum Bacteroidota; class Bacteroidia; order Bacteroidales; family Paludibacteraceae; genus Colicola. The sequence continues at coordinate 3,021 of DFGU01000030.1, read as the reverse complement.
CTCCAGCCACTCGTCATCCAGAAAACGGCTCCCCCAACGGGTCGTCAGATCGCCATCTACGGCATGTCCCGGTACGGTACCTGCATTCTCATAGCCCGAACAACTTACCTGTTTGCCAATCGCCAGGTTGACAACTGAATACGGCAGTACATGCACCACAGCCGTGGCCGTCTGACCATAGCAATCAAACGTGATCGTTGTGTCGCCCAACTGGGTAGCGCGGAACACTTCGCGACAGGTGTCGGTAGCCGTACCAAACTGGTTGATCGGACATACCCGGAACGCATACGAGTCACCCAGCGGCAGGGTCAGTTCCGATGGATAAACCACCACGGAGTCGGTCTGCTCGGTCTCCAGCACCACGAGCGTGAGCGAAGCCGTACAGCCGCCCAGGCTACGCGTCTCGGTATAGACGCCGTACTGTGGATAAGAGAGCGTCTCGTGCGAGGTGGCTACCACCTGTCCGCTATAGTTATAGGCCGTCGTTGTCAGCGTGGTGGACTGACCTTGGCAGAGCACCGTATCCGTAGCCGAGAGGGCGATGACAAACACCGCCTCCGGATCACCCGTCAGCGGACGACCATAGGCCTCCAGTTCGTAGAGCGACGTACCGTACTGCGTGGCGCGTTGTAGTCCCGTCAGACGCACGTAACGTGCGCGGGACGATTGCAGATTTGAAGATTTGAAGATTTGAAGATTCACTTTTTCGACCCCTCCGGCAGAGGAAAGGGTGACGGTACGCCAGTTGGTGTTATCATCCGACAAGCCTAACTCGTATTCCGAGGCATAGGCGGTCTCCCAACGCAGGATCAGATGGTCGATGTAGCACTGCTGCCCCAGATCCACGATGACGTACTCGCCATCACGATGGGCCGAACCCCAGCGGGTGCTGGTCTGGCCGTCCGTGAGGTTCCGGGCCAGGCATCCGGCATTCTCTTCGGACGAAGCCGTCACGGGCTTATTGAGCGCCAGGTTGGGGTACGGCAGATCCCATGCCAGCGGATCGGGCGCAATAGTATCCGACTCATCCGCTATGGTCGTCACCGTCCGTATCTCTGCGCCACTGATGAGCGTCAGGCCATGCGGTACAACGACGGTGGTATCCACCGCACCGAAGAAGCGAACGGAGAGATCGCCCATACCCACGTTATATACCGCATAGGTCATGCGTCCCGTCAGCGTATCGGTATAGGCGCAGGCCAAGGGATGGTTGGCGTAGATATCATAACGTTTCTCGCCCAGACTCTTATGCGTATGGGCCAGCCAGTATGTGATGCCACCCGTATCGGGATTCTTGGCCAAGGCCTTACCCATACGGTCCATACGGTCCCAAACGCGGATGGCCGAATCGGTATCAAAGAGCGAGAGGTACGACAGGCACACGTTGCCCAAGCCCGACTCATCACCCAGGCCTCCGCTGGCGGCCTCGTAGTTGCCCACCTCCTTGGCGGCATACATCTGGCTGTAGTCCCAGCGGGCAAACCCGAGGTCCTCGCTAAAGCAATTACTCAATATTGGCGAGATAGGCAACCACTGGATCGAATGCATCCATACCGGGTCGCCGCTGAACCAGGTCCACCAACCTACGCCCTGCATCGTCAGGTTGCAGCAGTAGGGGTGCTGGTATTTGGTATAGTCTATATTGCGTCGTCCGCGGTCGAACCAGTACTCCGACGTAGCTCTTGTCTCCAGGGTATACCCCATGATGCCGGCCTCCAGCATTGCTTGGTCCTGTAGGGCTGCACCGAGCATCCATACCCCACCCCAGCCCTGGATGGCTTCGGACGAGGACTCCTGGCCGTTGCCGTTACCCTGGTTGCCCAGACCACCGGCAAAGGAGTGACCGCAGTACGGGTCCAGCGTCCTGAACCACGGTTCGTCGGCCGAGCGTTGCCAGTTGGCATAGTCACGCGCCACCTCGCGAGCCATCTGGCCGTACTGCGCACGGAAATCGTCATCCAGCATACAGAGCACCGCTGAGGCATAGACAAAGTAGCCGTAATGGAAATGATGGTCATTGAAGGTCTCGGAGTCGTACGACGGATCCATACCGATCAGCGCTCCCCATCGGGGATAACGGGCGAAATACATCCGTTCCTCGCCGGGCGTCCAGGTGTACCAGTCGATGAGCACGTCCTTCAGACGTTGCTTGGCCATGCGGAAAGTCGCCGTATCACCCATCTGCAACGCAAAACTCATATAATGCGCCATCTGGGTCAGCCCCTTGCCACCCCAGTAGGTGTCGCCGCCGAACGAACCGCGCTTGGCATAGTCGGCATTCAGCTCCGCCATGCGGGCCTCGGAGAACTGTTCATCCCAGGCCATCGGGGCCGGGAAGAACGGCAGAAAACCGTGCACAGGATAAGTGAAACTGAAATCATTTCCCTCCGCCACTCTCATCGTGCCGCGAGGCGTTAGAAAGGTGAAAGGTGAAAGGTGAAAGGTGAAAGTCGAAGGCGCATAATAGTGGTGTGGCAGAAAAGCCATCAGCACCGGTTGATCCACATGGAAAGTGGTCGTCAGGCTGGAGTTGCCGGCATCGTACCTATAGTCCATGCGCGTCGTACGCGGAATGCGGAACGCATAGGGCGCCGCAGCCGATGCATCCAGTCCCTGGGTCAGCAGAGCCACCGTCAGTCGGTTGGTATCCTCAAACACGGCATACTTCGTCGCATCGGGATTGCTGGCCGTCATGGTGATGCCGCTGGCTTCCAGCCACGTGAGCGGCGAACCGTGCATACACGTCACGCGCACCCAGGCATCGCCGTCCTGCATAATGAACGACATCATGAAGTCCGACCATCGATCCACCAGCGCTGATTGGAAATTGGCCTTCCGGCCGGTAGCGGTATTCAGAAACGTCACCCGCAGCGGCGTATCCCATTTCACCTCGCAGCCCGTCGGCTCCCAATGGTCGGGATACCCGATATCCACGCCGTCCTGCGTCGCCTCCACCCACCCCGGGTAGGTCCATAGCTTACCTGTCCAGGGATTCACCAAGGCGTAGGTCCACCAGTCGTT
>DFGU01000106.1 GCA_002371785.1 Bacteroidales bacterium UBA3742 | reverse complement strand
GGTCTGGGTGTGGATGGTTTCTACGACGGCTACTACGCGTGCGTTAGTAAGGAATTCGCGCCCGCGAACCCGGGAGCGACGGTGACGTACTTCGGCAAGACATACCTGAAGGAGAGCGACGTGAAGAACTGCTTCCGCGTGGGACTGAGTCTGCAACCGGAGTTTATCATCGGAAGGCTGACGGCCGGTCTGCACGTAGGATTCTACGTATTCGACCCCATCAAGAACCTGGAGCCTTATGCCGAAGCCAAGGCGGCTGACCAGGCAGGTACCCCACTCGACCGGGGCATCTTCTATGGCTATGATTTCACGAAAGCCAGCAACTATGAGGACGGCTGGTGCTATATGCAGTTCGTGCTAAAGTACCACGTACTGGATCATATGTTCGTACAGCTGGGACTGAAGACACACGGCGTAAGGGCCGAGTTTATCGATGCCGGATTAGGAGTGGCGTTCTGAAAGGCTTTCAGCCTTCAGATTTATGATTTATGATTTTTCAGTAATGTCCCATTTAAAATAAACAAAAACCCAAAAAACCCTTTGCGTGCTTTAGGAGCCTTGCTCCTTGTACAAATTGCCACTAAAACCTGCTTGCAAGCAAGCTTCCAGACAGCTTTTACTGTCAATTAGTACAACTCTACGAGTACGAAGCACACAAAGACATAAACCAAAAAAACATTTTCAAATCAAATCCGTTCGCTCATAATATCAGTATAATTAGCTTAATATCAATTATTTATAGCTCATTTGCGATATTTTAATGGGACAGTAGTGATGATTTTTGATTTTAAGTTCCGGCTCTGACGATTTGGTCCTCGAGCATATAGACTTGCTCGACGGGTACACCGCGATCGACGAGGAAGCCGCGGTCGGGACGGAAGATAGTATAGAACTCGCGTAGCGACTCGCACATCTGACGGGCCTGAAGATACGACTCGTAGGCCATCATGCGATCGCCGCGCAGCAGGCAGCAGTGGCCGTAGTTGATATAGTCTCGCGCCGTAGCCTCTTTGGAGCGGAGCCGCTGGACGAGCCAGCGTTCGGCTTCGGGCAGACGGTCGAGCATGGGTTCCAGATGCCCGATATGCAGATAGGCTTCCTCGACATGCTGCTGACGCTCCTCGTTATCCCCCACCAGCACATCATAGACCCATGTATCGGGCAGGATCTGCACGATACCATTCATATATTCACGTTCCGACTCCGGCATGATAGCGATATAGTTGTCCTCCATGTCACGTTCTTCGCCGGGCGTGCGCATCATCTTGAGCAGACGGTCCACGGCCTCGACGGAGGTCAGTCGCTTGGTCTGGGCAGACAGGGGACGGCAGATCTCGATATGCGCCACCATAGCCATGTAGGCCTGCTGCCCATCGCCGACAGCCTCCAGATAGGCATCCTGGATCTCAGGGAAGAAATCGATACGCACATCGTAATGCGCCAGCAGGAATATCACGGCCGAGTTGGCCTGCTCGGACACCAGATCGACCTCGGACGAGATGGCCTCGATGAGCAGCATGAAGGCGCGCTCGCAGAAACACTCGCGCAGGTTGATGCTGAGCGACTGGATGGTCAGCAGCGCCAGGGTACGTCGCTCGGGGTCGTTGATGAGCGTGCGAAACCAGCGGAAATCCTCCTCCTGCAGGTGGACGCACGAATTGAAATACTGCATCACGCTCTGCGGGTTCTCGGGATTGAAGCCCACCATCTGGGGCGAGAGTCCGCGACGCAGACGCAGGTCGGCATATATCTCGTCGGAGAGACGATAGGCTTCGCCGGTGAGGCGGTTGAGCAAGTTGTCGCGCTCGGGATCGTCGGCCGAGAGGAAATAGTCGAAGACCTGGTCGTAGTTATCCTCGATGGTCTGGATGCGGTCCATGTAGAACGACAGCCCGAGCTCATGCACCCACGAGCGCATGATAGTAAACGCATGGCGGAGCATACGCTCGCCCAGCGCCCGTTCGACAGTATTTACCTGGTCAGCAAGGGGCATATGGTTAGATCTCCTCTCGGATGAGGTAGTCGTTACGCGACGGCGAGTTGCGGATCATCAGTTCGGCCAGGAAACCGGCCAGGAACAGCATACAGCCGAGGATCATCATGAGGATAGCGATATGGAAATAGGGATTGGTACCCACCAGCATCGCGCGTACGCCATGCGCAAGGGCATACCATTTCATACCACCCACCACGATGACGGCGATAAAGCCGATGAAGAACATGAGGCTGCCCACCAGTCCGAAGAAGTGCATCGGCTGCTTGCCGAACTTATTGAGGAACCAGAGGGTCATGAGGTCCAGGTAGCCGTTGACGAAACGGTTGAGACCGAACTTAGACACGCCGAACTCACGCTTGCGGTGCTGGACGACCTTCTCACCAATCTTGGTGAAACCGGCATTCTTAGCCAGATACGGAATATAGCGATGCATCTCGGAGAAGACCTCGATATTCTTCACAACGTCCTGGCGATAGGCCTTGAGACCGCAGTTCATATCATGCAACTGAATACCCGTCACGCGACGTGCCGTAGCGTTGAAGAGCTTGGAGGGGAGGTTCTTGGTGAACTTGTTGTCGTAGCGCTTCTGCTTCCAGCCGGAGACGAGGTCGTAGCCGTCCTCGGTGATCATGCGATAGAGTTCGGGTATCTCGTCCGGCGAGTCCTGGAGGTCGGCATCCATGGTGATGACTACATCGCCCTTGGCGGCCTTGAAGCCACAGTAGAGCGCCGCCGACTTGCCATAGTTGCGGCGGAAACAGATACCTTTTACAAGACCGGCTTCGCCTGATAGACCGCTATCGCTGTTAGACCGCTTCGCTGATAGACCGCCTTCGGCTGATAGACTGGCTTCGGCTGATAGACTGGCTTCGGCTGATAGACCGGCTTCGGCTGATAGACCGGCTTCGCCTGATAGACTTTTAATCACGTCCCATGACTTATCCGTGGATCCGTCATTCACAAAAATTACCTCATAGGAGAACTTGTTCTCCCGCATCACGCGCTCGATCCACTCATAGAGCTTAGGCAGCGACTCTTCCTCGTTGAAGAGCGGCACGATAATGGATATATCCAGATGATTCAGCTTTGGGTCTTTTACCATTTGTTCCGTCAGTTTTTCTGATTTGTGGTGCAAAGGTACAGCTTTTTTTTGAATTGTGCAAATTTATTTGCATATATAAGTTTTTTTTCGTACCTTTGCACTCAAATTGGCATATTATGAATTTTACACACTTACATGTACACTCGCATTACTCCGTGCTGGACGGTATGTCGAAGGTGACCGACATCGTGGATAAATGCTTGCGTACGGGCATGATGTCCGTGGCGCTGACCGATCACGGCAATATGTATGGCATTAAGGAGCTGCTCGACTACTGCAAGAGCGTGAACAAAGCGCGCAAAGCCGAGGCCGAGGAGAAGGGCGAACAGTTCGTTCCCTTCAAGCCCATCGTGGGCTGCGAGGCCTACTGCGCTCGTCGCGGTCGTCACTCGATGAAGGACGATAAGGCTACCAACGGCGAAGGACGCACCTACCTGATCGACCGCTCGGGATGGCACCTCATCCTGCTGGCCAAGAACATGCAGGGCTATCGCAACCTGTGCAAGATCGTGAGCGCGGGCTTCATGGCCGATGCGTTCAACTACACGCCGCGTATCGACCGCGAGCTGCTGGAGATGTACCACGAGGGACTGATATGCTCGTCGGCCTGTCTGGGTGGCGAACTGCCGCAGAAAATAATGGCGAAAGGCGAATGGTTAAGGGCTAACAGCAACGTAAGCGAACTGATTGAGCAGGGCGTATTTGCGGAGGCCGAGGAGACGGTGCGCTGGTTTAAGAACCTGTTTGGCGAGGACTACTATATCGAGCTGCAGCGCCACGAGACGCAGAAGCCCGGCGGCGACCAGAATGTCTATGAGCGCCAGAAAGAGGTGAACCCCGTGCTGATCGAACTGGCTCGCAAATACGACGTCAAGATCATTGCCACGAACGACTCGCACTTTGTGGATGAAGAGAATGCCGAGGCGCACGACCGACTGATCTGCCTGAGCACCAACCACTTTGTGGATGACCTGGACCGCATGCACTATACCAAGCAGGAGTGGCTCAAGACGCCCGAGGAGATGGCCGCCATCTTCAGCGACATACCGGAGGCGCTCGCCAACACCCAGGAGATCGCCGACAAGGTGGAGATATACGATATCGACTCCGGACCGATCATGCCTAAGTTCCCCATCCCCGAGGAGTTTGGCACCGAGGAGGAGTATCACGAGAAATTCACTGAGCAGGAGCTGTTTGACGAGTTCACGCGTGACGAGCACGGCAACGTGGTGCTGAGCGAAGAAGATGCCCAGAAGAAGATCAAGCAGCTGGGCGGCTATGACCGTCTCTACCGCATCAAGCTGGAGGCCGACTACCTGGCCCACCTGACCTACAAGGGTGCCCATGAACGCTACGGCGATGAACTGACCGAGGAGCAGAAAGAGCGCATATTGTTTGAGCTCCATATCATGAAGACGATGGGTTTCCCGGGCTACTTCCTGATCGTGATGGACTTTATCCGTGCCGCCCGCGAGGAGCTGGGCGTGAGCGTAGGTCCGGGACGTGGATCAGCCGCCGGATCGGTGGTGGCCTACTGTCTGCATATCACCGACCTGGACCCGCTGAAGTACGACTTGCTGTTTGAGCGATTCCTGAATCCCGACCGTATCTCGCTGCCCGATATCGATACCGACTTCGACGATGCGGGTCGCGGCAAGGTGCTGGACTGGGTGAGCAAGAAATACGGCGAGACGCACGTAGCGCATATCATTACGTACGGCAAGATGGCCGCCAAGTCGGCTATCGCCGACGTAGGACGTGTACAGCGTGTGCCGCTGAGCGTGGTGAACGACATCAAGGCCTATATACCCGATCGCGGTTTTCCCGATAATATCAAGGACGAGAAAGGCAAGTCGCCCAAGGTCAACCTCAAGAACTGCTACAAGTACGTAGAGGAGCTGCGCGACATCTACCGCAACGGAGAGCCTGAACTGCGCAGCATGCTGGAGTATGCCAAGCAGTTGGAGGACACTATCCGCCAGGTGGGCGTACATGCATGCGGCGTGATCATCGGTGCGGACGACCTGACCAACTTCGCGCCCCTCTCGAGCGTGGAGGACAAGGTGACGCATAAGCGCGTGCTCGTCACCGAATACGACGGACACGTCGTGGAGTCGGTGGGACTGATCAAGATGGACTTCCTGGGGCTCATCACACTGACGATCATCAAGGAGTGTCTGAGCAATATCAAGAAAGCGCAGAATATCGACATCGATATCGACCATATTCCGATCGACGACCCCGAGACGTACAGGCTGTTCCAGGAGGGACGCACGGTAGGTGTGTTCCAGTTTGAGTCGGCCGGCATGCGCAAGTACATGAAGGAACTGAAGCCCACCGTGATGGGTGACCTGATCGCCATGAACGCGCTCTACCGTCCGGGACCGATGGACTATATCCCGCAGTTTATCCGCCGTAAACAGGGCCAAGAACCCGTGACGTATGATATCCCGGTGATGGAGAAATACCTGAAGGATACCTACGGCGTGACGGTGTATCAGGAGCAGGTCATGCTGCTGAGCCGTTTGTTAGCCGACTTCACCCGCGGCGAGAGCGACAAGCTGCGTAAGGCGATGGGTAAGAAGCAGATGGCTATCCTGGAGCAACTGAAGGGCAAGTTCATGACCGGCGGCAAGAAGAACGGCTACGACCTGAAAGTGCTGGACAAGATCTGGCACGACTGGGAGAAATTTGCCTCGTATGCCTTCAACAAGTCGCACGCCGCTTGCTACTCGTGGGTGGCCTACCAGACGGCTTACCTCAAGGCCCACTATCCGGCTGAGTTCATGGCAGCCAACCTGACCGTGAGCAAGGACGACATCAAGGAGGTGACTAAGTTCATGGACGAGTGCAAAGCGATGCGTATCCAGGTGCTGGAGCCGGACGTGAATGAGTCGGAGATGAACTTCACCGTCAACCAGGAGGGCGATATCCGCTTCGGTCTGGGAGGTATCAAGGGTGTAGGCGAAGCGGCCGTAGAGGCCATCATCGCCGAGCGGCAACAGAACGGTAAGTACAAAAATATATTCGACTTCCTGGAGCGCGTCAACCTGCAGGCTTGCAACCGCAAGACCGTGGAGTCGTTGGCCCTGGCCGGTGCGTTCGACTGCTTTGAGGACATCTACCGCGAGCAACTGGTAGGCATCAACAGCAAGGGCGAGAACGTGCTGGAGACGCTCATGCGCTACGGCAACCGCTACCAACAGGACAAGCAGCAACAGCAGAACTCGCTCTTCGGCATGTTTGGTGAGGAGGCTATCGAGATACAGAAACCCGAACTGCCACGCGTGCCGCGATGGAATGCTATCGAGCGCCTGAACACCGAGAAATCGCTGATTGGTATCTTCCTGTCGGCGCACCCGCTGGACGACTATGAGTTTGAGGTGCGCGAGATGTGTTCGCTCACGGCCGAGGACCTGAACCGCTTCGACGGATGGCGTACGCCCGATGCCCGCAAGGCCGCCTCGGCGCCCAAAGAGGACGAGGAGGACGATACCGAGCAACGCATCACGCCCGAGGAGTTTATCGCTAAGTATAAGAACCAACCCGTCCACTTTGCCGGCATCATCACCGAGGCCACCGACCGCACCTCGCAACGCGGCAACGCCTACGGACAGTACGTCATCGAGGACTATACGGGCAGCTACCGGTTCGTGCTGTTCGGGCAGACCTACGAGCAATGTGCGGCGCTGCTGAAGCCCGACCGCTACGTCTATGTCACGGCTACCGTGCAGCAACGTGGCGTAGGCCAGAAATGGTTTAAGGAGAAGCCGGACGACCAAGCCGAGTTTGAACTGGCGGTCAGCCAGGTGGAGCAACTCAACGACGTGCAACACCGCCACCTGGACAAACTGACGCTCCAGATACCGCTGGAGCAGATCACGCCCGACCTGATTGACGAACTGGCCGATATGTGCGAACAGCACCAGGGCGAGACGACGCTCAACGTGCAAGTGGTGGACGAGCAGCAGAAGACGGCGCTCACCTTCATGGCCAAGAACGCCAAGATACATATCGACCATGCCTTCTACCACTGGTTGCAACTCAAGCAGATGGATGGCGTGCTGCGACTGATCGTGAAATGACGTACCGGGAGACCATAGCGTATCTATACAACGCCATGCCCGCCTTTCATCAGGTGGGCGGCGCGGCGTATAAGCCGGGACCGGATAATATACTGGCCCTGCTCGGTGAGTTGGGCAACCCGCACACGCGCGTGCGTACCATACATATAGCGGGTACCAACGGCAAGGGCAGCACCTCGCATCTCATCGCCGCGGCCCTGCAAGCGGCCGGCTACCGGACGGGACTATATACCAGTCCGCACCTGGTGGATTTTCGCGAACGCATCCGTATCAACGGCCGGATGATCCCCGAGACGGAAGTCACGGCATGGGTGGAGCAGCAGCGGACCTTTCTGGACCGGCTGCAACCCTCGTTCTTCGAGATGAGTTTCGGTCTGGCGATGGACTATTTCGCCCGCGAGCAGGTGGATATCGCCGTCATCGAGACCGGGCTGGGCGGACGACTGGACGCTACGAATGTGATCAGTCCCCTACTCTCCGTCATCACCAATATCGGCATGGATCATACCGAGTTTCTGGGCAACACCCTGCCGCAGATAGCCCGCGAGAAAGCCGGCATCATCAAGCCCGGCACGCCCTGCGTCATCGGCGAGAGCCATCCGGCCACGATGAATGTCTTTCTCAAGCGCGCCCAAGAATGCGACGCGCCGATCTACTTTGCCGACCAGCATGAGTACCTGCGGCGCACGCGTCTGCGCTATGCCGGCGAATGTGAACTGCACGGCCTGTATCAGGAGCAAAATCTGCAGACCGCCTTTGTGGCGCTGTACGCCCTTCGAAATCTTCGAATCTTCCAATTCTCGAATCTTCAAATCGCCGAAGGTTTTGCCCATGTATGCACAATGACAGGCCTGCGCGGACGATGGGAAGTGCTCAAAGACAAGCCGCTTGTTATCTGCGACACGGGGCATAACAGCCACGGTATCAGTTATGTCGCCCGGCAACTCAAGACACTCAACAATCCGCATATCTGGATCGTCTTCGGCATGGTGAATGACAAAGATACGGACGTCGTCATGCGACTTATGCCGGACGATAACCAATCACCAATCACCAATCACCATTATCACTATATCTTCACCAGGCCGAATACCCATCGGGCACGAACGGCTGAGGAGATGCTGGCGCTATGGGGACGGGAAGGTGCTATAGCCATAGAGGATCCCGAAGAGGCAATGCGGTATGCCCTGGAGCATGCGGCGCCGGAGGATGCCATATTTATAGGTGGGAGTAACTACCTTGTGGGACAACTGCTTTCGACTTTCGACCAACGACCAACGACCAACGACTAACGACCAACGACTAACGACTAACGACCAACGACTAACGACCAACGACTAATATGCTATACCACGTTTTACACATTAAGACCACGTTTGCCGAGGAGTGGCAACGCGACCTGTTCGACTTGCATATATGCGAGTTGGGCGTAGACACCATCGATGCCGGCGACTCGCCCGAGACCGCCACGCAGGCCGACTATTATATCCCCACCGGTTTCTGGGAGACCAACCACGAGGATATCGAGGCCTTCATCGGCTTTACCGAAGGGGCGGAACTGCTGTCGGTCGAACCGTGCGAGGACCGGAACTGGAATGCCGCATGGGAGGAGGAACACCCGGTGCAGGAGCTGCCGCTGGGCGTACGGATCACGCCGCATTGCGCCTTCGGGGCAGGGCATCACGAGACCACGGGTATGATGATCGATGCGCTGTTGGCACGAGACCTAAAAGGCAAGGCGGTGCTGGACAACGGATGCGGCACGGGTGTATTGGGTATCATGGCCGCCAAACAGGGTGCCCGGGAGGTCGTGGCCGTAGATATCGACGACAAAGCCGTCGTCAACACCCGCGAGAATGCCGAGGCAAACGATGTCGTGCTGGACGTGCGGCAGGGTCAGGAACCGCCATGCGGCCAATACGACCTGATACTAAGCAATATCCATCGCAACATATTGATGAACCAGATGGCCCGGTATGCCAAGTACCTCAAGCCGGGGGGCGAACTATGGTTGAGCGGATTTCTGGAGGACGACTGCCAGCCGCTACGCGCATGCGCCGAGGCCAACGGACTGAAATATCTGGCTACCAAGCATCGCAACGGATGGCAAATGATGCAATTCCGGGCATAAAAAAAACCGGTAGCGAATCCTATTTCGCTACCAGCCAATTGTAGAGGGCGTCCATATCGGGGAAAACCTGATCGGCGCCCTCTCTCTGTAGCATTTCGTCGGGCAGCGGACCGGTATTGACCGCGATAGTATAGAGTCCGGCAGCCTTGCCGGCCCGTACACCCAGCGGCGCATTCTCTATCACGCAGCATTGTTCCTTGCTGTACCCGCTCCGTTCCCAGGCTTGGAGGTAGGGTTCGGGATCGGGTTTACCGTGCTTCACATCGTAGGCGGTCACCATCCGTTCCGGGGCAAACACACCGGGGAAACAACCCTCCAGACGGGCAAACAAGCTCTTCTGACCGCTTCCGGTCACGATCCATATGGCGCGTTGGCGTTCCTTGAGCAGTCGCAGCACTCGCTCCACATCCCGCATCGGCCGTGGTTCGCCGCGACGCGAGAAGGCCTCGTTCTTCTCATGATAGATATCCCATATCTCCTCGTCCGAGGGTTCGCGATGCTCGATGGTGGTGATGGCCTCGCGGATGACCGACTGACCGGTACGGCCCTCGTTGATATACACGTCCTGTGCTCGGAAGTTGAGTCCATGACGCATCATCACCTCTTCCCAGGCGGCCGCATGCGCCGGCATACTGTCGAAGAGCACGCCGTCCATGTCGAAGAAGAAGGCACGGAGCCGTTCCTGGGGCGTGTAGCTGCGTTTGCCAAAGATAGCGGACCCTACGCGCACCATGGTGCTGCCGCAATCTATCGCGATGCGATAGTCGTCCGACATACCGCACGACAGTTCGCCCAGGCCGTATTGTTGCTGCAAGCCTTGCAGCACCAAGAAGCAGCGACGTATCTCCTGCTCATCTTCGGTATTGGTGGCCATGCCCATGAGGCCGCGTACGGAGATATGGGGATATTGCGGGAGCGTGGGGAGAATCTGCGCCAGTTCGTCGGGCAGGAAGCCCGACTTGGTCTGCTCGCGGGCTACGTGCACCTCGAGCAGGACGTTTTGGACGATTTCCTGCTTGCCGGCCTCGTCGTTGAGGGCACGCAAGAGGCGCTCAGAGTCCACCGACTGGATCAGGTACGGACGCAGCCGCAGCAGGTCTCTGACCTTGTTGGTTTGCAGGTGGCCGATGAAGTGCCAACGGATATCTTGGGGCAAAACCGCCACTTTTTGCTGCAATTCCTGCACCCTACTCTCCCCGAAATCGCGTTCGCCGGCCAGGTAGGCCTCACGTATCGCTTCCGCCGGGTGGAACTTACTGACACACAC
>DFGU01000042.1 GCA_002371785.1 Bacteroidales bacterium UBA3742 | reverse complement strand
TTTGCTTTTCCGTCATACGGCAGGTCTTCTGACTTCGTCGCTTCCTTGCTGCCTTCCCATTCCTAAGAATAGTGGCGTAATCGCAGGGATGCTCTCTGGGGCCCTCGCGAAGTGCTAACGTAGTGATACTTCGTGGGGAAAGGAGGAACAGCGGCAAGTTAAACGCGCCTAGTGCGTTTCGGTCTTGCAAGCTTGTTCCGACGCCGTTCCCTTCTCCGCGAGTAAGCGCGGAGATGTGCTTTCTTCGAATTCCGCGGGATCGGATCCGGCGCCCTTTGTCTATTAGTCCGACATTTGATGCCGGAGTATGTTTTGTCAATTGTTTCCGGATATCATCCGGATGTGTATTTTTGTTCCGTGCGCGAGTCGTCAGGCTCGCGTTTATTTTTTTCTTCTACTTTTGCCGATTGATAATCGGCGTCAGTTTCGTTTAGTCTTTCTTCACTTTGCCTTCACCTTGCCTTTACCTTCCAATGGATGCTCAATGGATGCTCAATGGATGCTGAAAGGGTGCTCAATGGTTGCTGAAACCATCCTGAGCACCCTCTCACTACTTTCAATAAACCGGCTCTATTCAATCTCTCTGCCCTCTTTCAAGGCCAAACTCATCTCATGCCGTGCATAGTGCTTAGAGTCCAAACCTCCGCTTGCGTCATCTACTAACGCTGTCCATTTAACTTTCATAGCTTTCAAAATTTTCTGCATAGATAATACATTTTTTTCGCTTTTCCAAATTTTCCACCATTAATTGTCCATTTTCTTGCGTATCTCAAAAAAAAGCAGTACCTTTGCACCCAAATTTGGTATGTGCATTTTTTGCACGACCCAAGAAAACAACAAACTATGGCAAACGGAATAGTACCATACAACCCGAATCAAGAAGGTGTAGTTATATATCGAACAGATGATAATACGTTACAATTAGAAGTGCAAGTATCTGATAATACTGTTTGGCTTACGCAACAACAAATGAGTATGCTATTCAACACTTCCCGTAATAATATCACCTTGCACATAGGAAACATATTTAAAGAGCATGAATTGGAACGGGATTCAGTATGTAAGGAATCCTTACTAACTGCCCAGGACGGAAAGACGTATAGAACAAAGTTCTATAACCTGGATGTTATTATTTCTGTGGGATATCGTGTGAAGTCTCAAACTGGTACGCGTTTCCGTCAATGGGCTACGAAAATTTTACGTGATTATACTCTTCGTGGCTATGCCGTTAATCAACGTATCTTAGCTGTAGAGGAACGCGTTGACAATCGTTTGATGTCTCATGAACGTAGATTAGAGGCGGTCGAGGAAAAGATTGACTTCTTTGTTCGCACCAATATGCCTCCCGTAGAGCAAATTTTCTTTGAGGGAGAGTTCTTTGAGGCACGCGTACTGCTGGAGAAGTTGATTAAGACAGCTTCTAATCGTGTCATCATTATTGATCCGTATATTGATGCCGCTACGTTCGAGATGCTGGATGTTCGTGGAAAAGGTGTAACGGCGGATATCTATTCTGATGGCGAATACAAATCCATTCGTGACGCACATAACGCATCCAAGGGCAAACAACCAATCAATACCCACAAGTGGTCCAAATCCTCGCATGACCGTTGGATTATCATTGATGATACGCTCTACCACTGCGGCCATTCCGTCAAGGATTTAGGCAAGAAACTGTCTGCCATCATGAAAATGGATTGGAACCCGGATTTGGTGCTGAAAGAGGTGAGATGACCCATCTTTAGTATGTGAACAAACCAAAGATATGAAGAAACTGGCACAGATAATAACACGGATCATTGATTTTTTCTACCCGCCTTTCCGGAAGGTGATGTCGGAGCAGCTGTTCCGATATGCCGCCTGCGGAGGCGGTAATCTGGTGCTGGACTGGATACTCTATTTCCTGATCTATAACTTTGTTATAGGGCACGAGATAGTCAATTTGTCGTTTGTCATTAGTCGTTGGTCGTTAGAGCAAGCTATCACACCCCACATCGCGACGCTGTGCATCGTCTTTCCTATCACGTTGTTGACGGGCTTCTGGCTGAATAAGTACGTCACGTTTCGTGAGTCGAGCCTGCGCGGCAGCCGGCAACTGGTGCGCTATATTCTGATCGTGGCAGTAAACCTGCTCATCAACTACCTGGGTCTGAAGCTCTGCGTAGAGGTTTGGGGCTGGTACCCGACGCCGAGTAAGATCGCGATCACCCTGCTCACGGTCTGCATCAGTTTCTTCGGCCAGAAATACTACTCGTTCCGCAAATAAGACCCAAAAAATAGTCCTATACCATGCGATTTTGCAAAAAAACGTGCAAAATCGCATTTTTTTTGCATTTTTTTCTACTCACTGCCATCTTTTGGCAGTTTGAAGCACTAATTTTGCAGCGTCAAACAAAAAACAAGGTAAGATTATGCAAATGGAATTGAATTTTGATCAGGTAACAATCGAGGATTGCTTCCGGAATTTTGTATCGCTCGTAGTATGGACGAATATACTTATGGGGTAAAGGTTATAGGTTACGGGTTACGGGTTATAGGTTAAAAGTTTATGGCTTTATGGAAAATGTAATTATTGGAATATTGAAGGTGGTTGTAACACTTTTTGCAATGCTTCCGGCGCTGTTTTGCCTGGCAGTAACGGCTATATTGGGCTAAAAAAGGGTGTTTTTTCATAAAAATACGGAATTTTTTTGCGTATATCAGATTATTTTTGTACCTTTGCAGCCGATTTTGCGCTCGTGCGCACTTGTGCGTACGCTATACGTGCCGGTAAGCGCGAGCAGTATAAGGAAAATAAAATCAAAAATAAATAACAAAACAACTATTATGAACAACAAAGGAATTGTACGGAAATTGGCATTTGTCCTCGCCGCTTTGCTGGTGCTGACATGTGCTTTCTATCTCTCCTTCTCCTTTGTGACCAGCCACTACGACAAGGCTGCGGTCGAGTATGCTGACGGCGATTCGGTTCGCCTCTCGCACTACCAGGACTCGCTGGCTCAGGAGAAAGTATGGTTTGGTTACACCCTGAAGGAGTGCCGCGAAAAAGAGATTAACCTCGGTCTTGACTTGAAGGGCGGTATGAACGTGACGATGGAGGTAGAGGTGTCGGGTATCATCCGCGCACTGGCTGCTGACAATCAGAGCGAGAACTTCAACCAGGCGCTCAAGCGTGCTGCCGAGAAGCAAGAGAACAGCGGAAAAGATTTCGTGACCCTGTTTGTGGAGTCGTATCAGGAGATCGACCCGCAGATCCAGCTGGCCGGTATCTTCTCTACGCCCGACATGAACAACCGCATCAGCAGCACCTCCACCAACGAAGAGGTAGCCGCTGTGCTCCGCGAGGAAGTGGATGCTGCGATCACCAACTCGTTCAACGTGTTGCGTACACGTATCGACCGCTTTGGTGTGGTACAGCCCAATATCCAGCGTCTGTCGCAGACGGGTCGTATCCTGATCGAACTCCCGGGTATCAAGGAGCCGGAGCGTGTACGTAAGTTGCTCCAGGGTTCGGCTAACCTCGAGTTCTGGGAGACCTACAACCTGGGCGAGCTGACTGCTCAACTGGAGCGCCTGGACGGCGAACTGGTGAAGACCGTCACCGATCAGGACAGCACCAAGACCGAAGAGGTAGCCGCTGAGGCTGCTGAGGAAGAGGTGGCTGAGACCGACACCGCCAAGACGGAACTGGAGGGACTCAAAGCCGACATGAAGAAGGACAGCACCGACGAGGCTGCTAAGCAGAACGCAGAAGAGTGGCGCAAGAACCACCCGCTGTTTGCTAAGCTGCAACTCAACGTGAGCCCCGACGGCCAGGTATATCCGGGTCCGGTAGTGGGTATGGCTCACTTCACCGATACCGCCAAGATCATGGCTATGCTGACCGGCCCGCAGGCTCGTCAGATCCTGCCGAGCGACCTGACCTTCCGCTGGACGGTTAAGGCGATCGACAACGCCAACGCATACTATCAGCTCGTGGCCCTGAAGGGTCATAACGGTCATGCCAGCCTGGAGGGTAACGTCGTAACCGACGCTCGCGCCGACTTCTCGCAGACCAGCGCTTATGCTAACGTATCGATGTCGATGAACGCTGACGGTGCCAAGGCATGGCAGCGTATCACCAAGGAGAATATCGGTAAGTCGGTAGCCATCGTGCTCGACGGACTGGTATATTCCTTCCCGACCGTACAGAACGAGATCGCTGGCGGTAACAGCCAGATCACCGGTAACTTCACCGTAGAAGAGGCCAAGGACTTGGCTAACACCCTCAAGTCGGGTAAGATGCCGGCTCCGGCACGTATTATCCAGGAGGACGTAGTAGGTCCGTCGCTGGGTCGTGAGGCCATCCAGGCCGGTCTGTGGAGCTTCGTGCTGGGCTTCTGCCTCATCCTGCTCTACATGATCTTCTACTATGGTCTCATCCCGGGTCTGATTGCCGACTTCGCGCTGCTGTGCAACGTCTTCCTGCTGGTAGGTGTGCTGGCATCGTTCTCGGCTGTACTGACCCTGCCGGGTATCGCCGGTATCGTGCTGACCATGGGTTGCGCCGTGGATGCCAACGTGCTGATCTACGAGCGTATCCGTGAGGAGCTGAAGGGCGGCAAGAAGATGCGTCAGGCTATTACCGACGGTTTCCAGGGCGCCATCTCGGCTATCGTGGACTCCAACGTAACGTCGTTCCTGACCGGTGCCATCCTGGCTATCTTCGGTACGGGTCCGATCAAGGGCTTCGCCGTAACCTACATGATTGGTATCGTGACCTCGTTCGTTACCGCTGTGTTCATCACACGCTGGTTGCTCGAGATCTATGCTAACCGTGAGGATGCTAAGGAACTGCCGTTCACCACAAGCCTGATGAAGAACTTCCTGCAGAATACCAAGGTGAACTTCGTAGGCCTGCGCAAGGTATCCTACATCATCTCCGGCGTACTGATCATCGTGGCTATCCTGGGTCTGGATCCGCATATCTTCGGTAAACTGAACCTGGGTATCGACTTCTCGGGTGGACGCAACTATGTCGTTCGCTTCGACCAGCCGGTGAAGACCGACGCTGTTCGTGAGTCGCTCGACAATATCTTCAAGGCCCAGCTGCAAGGCGACGAGACCTACTCGCTCAACGTCATCACGATCGGTAACGAGAACCAAGTTCGTATCTCGACCAACTATATGATCCAGAACGAGTCGGCAGCCGTTGACGAGCAGATCGAGAAGATGATTTACGACGGTACGAAGCAGTACCTCAAGGAAGAGATTCCGTTCGAGGACTTCCGCTCTACGCTCATAAATCCGGAGGTAGGTATCATGCAGAGCCAGAAAGTGGGTCCGGCTATCGCCGACGATATCACCACGGCTGCCTTCTGGGCAGTGCTGGCTGCGCTCGCAGTCATCTTCCTCTACATCCTGCTGCGTTTCCGCAACTTCGCTTACTCGGTAGGTGCATTGGCAGCCCTGGCTCACGATACCGTGATCATCTTGGGTCTGTATGCCATCCTCTGGAAGATCATGCCGTTCTCCATGGAGATCGACCAATCGTTTATCGCGGCCATCCTGACCGTTATCGGTTATTCGATCAACGATACCGTGGTCATCTTCGACCGTGTACGTGAGTACAACAAGCTCTATCCGAAGCGTGCTAAGGACGAGAATATCAACGCTGCGTTGAACAACACGCTCAGCCGTACGTTCTCCACCTCTATGTCTACCTTCGTGGTATTGCTCGCTATCTTCTGCTTCGGCGGTGAGACGATCCGTGGCTTCGTATTCGCCCTGCTGATGGGTGTGATCGTAGGTACCTATTCGTCCGTATTCATCGCTTCGCCGATTGCCTTCGACATCCAGCGTGCACGTCAGTTGCGCGCCGAGAAGAAAGCCGCACTGAAGAAGTGATAACAAAAAATAAGAGTCGCTCATCCGAGCGGCTCTTATTTTTTTTTAGGCTTTCAGCTATCAGCCGTCAGCATTCACCTTTCAATTTTCACCTTTCAATTTTCACCTTTCACCTTTCTATAGTTTCTCCAGTACGCGGCAGAGCCACTTATAGCAACGCTCCGTGCTGGGGATCGACAGACGCTCCTGCGGCGAATGCACGCCGTACATCTGCGGACCGATAGAAAGCATATCCAGGTACGGATATTTCTCCAGGAACAGACCGCACTCCAGTCCGGCATGGATAGCCAGTACCTGCGGTTCGGCCTTGAACAATTCCTCATACGCCGCTTTCGTCACGTCCAGCAATGCCGACTTGGGATTAGGTGCCCAACCCGGATAACCGTCGCCATGGGTCACTTCGTCACAAGCCAACGAGAGAGCCTGCTCTACCGCCCATTTCAGGTGGTGCTTGCTCTGCTCGATCGACGAACGCTGCGAGGTATTCACCTCGATATACGATCGGCCATCCATGGCCGATTCTTGGCGCATCTTGATCGATGCGAGGTTCGTACTGGTCTCCACCAATCCCGGCATCTCTTTGCTCATGGCGATCATGCCGTGCGGACACTCGCAGAGCGCCAGGATGAGACGGTACGCCTTATCGGCCGGCACATACAACTCCGGCAGGTCGCAGGTCTCCAGCTCCATGCGCATATCTTTCTCCACTTCACCAAACACACCTTCCATCTGGGCCACATACTGGTTCCACTCGATACGTATCTGCTCCTTGTACGCCATCGGAATGCTGATGACAGCCTCGGCCTCACGAGCGATCGCATTGCGCAGGTTACCACCGTTGATACGGGCCAGTTGCACCTCCGTCTTGGGCCATATACGGGCCAGGAAGAAGACGAGCAACTGGTTGGCATTCGCACGTCCCTTGTTGATATCATCTCCCGAGTGACCACCCATCAGTCCTGTCACCGACAGACGGATACCGAGGGCTGACTGCTGATGGCTGATGGCTGATGGCTCATAGTGCATCTTCGCCAAGGTATCAATACCTCCGGCGCAACCGATGAATATCTGGCCGTCATCTTCCGAATCCAGGTTGATGAGTCGTTTGCCGCGGAGCATACCGTCTTTCAGGCGGAACGCACCGGTGAGACCCGTCTCTTCGTCCACGGTGAAGAGGCACTCGATAGCGGGGTGCTTCAGGTCTGGATTGCTGATAGCGGCCAGCGCCATCGCGATACCGATACCGTTGTCTGCCCCCAGGGTCGTCCCCTTGGCCTTTAGCCACTCGCCATCCACCCATGTCCGGATAGGATCATTCATAAAGTCGTGCTGTACGTCGCCGTTCTTCTCGCACACCATATCCATATGGGCCTGCAGGATCACACCCTCGTGGTCCTCATAGCCCGGCGTAGCGAGTACGCGCATGATGACGTTCATCGACTCGTCGGCCACGCACTCAATCCCGTGCGCTTTGGCCCATTCTTGCAACCATTGTGAGATACGCTCCTCGTGCTTGGAGGGGCGAGGAATCTGATTGATTTCGGCAAAAATGTCAAAAACTGCTTTTGGTTCCATGTTCTATACGTTTTAGTTGTTTATGAAAGCGTAGGTGGAAGAGCACGGCCGGTATGGCCAGCGCGATCACAAAGGCGATCCACATACCCTGTGCGCCCCATCCGACGGGGAAGGTCAGTAGCAGTCCGAGCGGCAAGGCAATCACGATATAGTCCGCTACCGCAATGCGCATCGGTACGCGTACATCCTGGATGCCGCGCAGCATGGCGGCGCCGATACATTGCAAGCCGTCGGCATACTGGAAGGTGCCGGCAATGACGAGCAACGACGAGGCGATAGGGATCACCTCCGGGTCATCCGTGAAGATATAGGGTATGTAGTTGCGTCCGAAGATCATGATGCATGCGCCGATGGTGTTCATCAGCAGGCATAGATGCACCGATGCCCGACTGGCCATACGGACGGCATGCAGATCGCCCTTGCCCAACTGATGCGAGACGCGTATCGTGGTAGCCGAACCGATGCCGAGTGCCAGCATAAACGTGAGGTCGGCCATCTGGTTGGCGATATGATGTGCGGCCAACGTCTCCTTGTTAATCCAGCCGATGATGATAAACGAGGCGGTAAAGAGGAAAGCCTCAGAGAACGACTGCAGGCCGATAGGCGTACCTATGCCCAACAAGCGGCGTATGTCGCTCCAGCGAATCATATGCCGACGCATGGCTTGCCAGTACTGGCGCCAGTCCTTACGGCATAGTATAACCGCGAGAAAGCACAGCGGCATCAGCGTACGCGAGATCAACGTTCCCCATCCTGCGCCCTCGGCTCCCATCGGCGCAAAGCCCATATGACCGAAGATCAGTACCCAGTTAAGGAAAATATTCAGCAGGTTGCATAGGATCGTAATGACCATCGCCACAAAAGTATTACCCAAGCCTTCTAAGAACTGCTTGAAGAAGCAGAAGAAGAGGTGCGGCAGAATAGAGAGCACTATTAATATATAGTACGGGCGCGCGCACGCGACAACGACCGGTTCTTGCCCGAACTTATCCAGCAGACCGATACAGGGCGCCAGCAGCAGGATAGACAGCAGGCAGATGATGAGCGTATAGACCAATCCGTTGGCCAGGTAAGGCGCGATCTTGTCCCATCGTTTTGCACCGTAGGCATGGCCCACAAGCGGGGTGATACCCATCGTCGTACCCATCGAGAAGACCATGACCGTGAAGAAAATGGCATTCGAGAAACTGACAGCAGCCAGGTCGGTCGTTGCATAATGACCCACCATGATCGAGTCGAACAGACCCACCAGAGCCGCACCCAGTTGGGTGAGCATGACAGGGAAGGCTACGCGCAAGTTGCGACGGTAGTAGGGCAGTATTTCACGGAAGGTATAGTTCATTTTCGCAAAAATCGCCTACAAAATTACGAAAAATAATTGAAAATTGAAAATTGAAAATTGAAAATTTGCAAGAATGACGATTTTTTTATAATTTTGCAGCCGATTTTAGGATAAATACATCGATATGAGTGGAATTTACAAGCGTTGGTTGTTTATGTTGGTCGCTATCTCGGCGGCTATGGCGTTGCGCTATGTGCCCGTCTTTGACTTTCAGAGCGACAAGGGTGTGATCTCGAATCGCACCTATGAGATGGACCAGAAAAACTTCTACGCATGGCAGACCAATTTTGATACCAACGAAAAGGTGATCGTGGGTGTTGTACCGGTCAAGGGATTGTACTATTGCGACCTGGCCATGATCGGTACGTCCATCCTATGCCTGCTCTGCTTCTTCAGCGACAGATGGCGCATATGGCTCTCGCTCATTACGGTCGTATTGGCGGGTGTGTATTATGTGCTGATGGTGTATTACGCGGTACGTATATCCAACGAGTGGTTCCCGACGCTCTACCCCACCTTGGCGGCTATCTTGCCGGCTGTGGTGCTGGAGGCGATGGTATTGACCCGCAAGAGTCTGTTGCAGGACATACGTCATAGCGACGAACGTCTCGACTACTGAGGTCGGGTAGGTAGTGCAAAGGGGTGCAGGTTGGCATCCAGTCCCCAGACAGTATCCATGGCTTGCATGCAGGTGTCGCTCAGGATCAACGAGCGGTTCATCTCCGGCAATGCCACCTCACCCAGGTCAAGCAAAGAATAGAAGATACACATCGTGGATGTCAGTTTCTGGCGGTTCTCTCGGAGAGCCGCTATTTTTTGCGGGTAGAGTTTTCTATACTGCTCGCTGGTCCATACGAACAGGGGTACGTGGTACTCGTAGTACGAACCCGCATACGTTCCGTGCAGGAACATATGGTTCTCATCGTCCAGCAGGTTCTCGCCGTGATCACCTACATACACCAGCACGGCCGGACGACCGGTCTGCTCCAGTTCGCGTATGACGCGGTCGATGAAGTAGTCGGTGAAGCGTATCGCATTGTCGTACGAATTGGTGAGGATGGCTTTCAGGTTGCGATAGGCCGTGATATTCTCCGGCTTCAGGCGTGCCAGTCCTTCCTCGTCGCTCCGTCCGGCTTTGTCAAACAGGGCCTGCATATCCATGCCCGACATATCAGGGGTGAAGATTTGAAATTCTTCGGGATAACGGGCCGAGTACTTGAAGTGGCAACCCAGCGAGTGCAAGGCGATAAACTGCGGCGTGTCGGGCGTCGTGAGTTGCGTGCGCAGCGGCGCCAGCAGCACGGTATCCACAAAGGTCTCCGTACCGGGATCGGTCACGTACTTGCTGTAGTCGCAGTTCTCGGCGATACGCATCAGGAAATGGTTGTTAAAACTCTGGTCGGCAATCCAGGCCGTGCGGTAACCTGCCTCGTGGAAGGCATCTACCACGGATGCTTCGTGCAGGTATAGTTCGCGATCGGTCGGTGTCGCACGCGAGAGGATAAACGGCACGGATACTGTCGTCAAGTTAGCAACGGAGAATACCGAGTCAAACGATACGATCTCGGCCGAGTCGCGTGCTGCCAAGCAGGGCGACGTCTCACGTTCGTAGCCGTTCAGTTGCCAGTGGTCGTAACGCGAGGTCTCGCCGATCAAGAATAGTACGATAGGTTGATTGTCCTTTACTTTCTTCGGGTGCGATGGTTCGTACTGGGCGTCAAAACGGAACTCGGCCAGTTCGTCCTTTTGGTCGGCAATACGTTGTGCCAGATCCACAATCTGATAGACCGACAGAAACATATTCACCGGACAGGCCTTTTCCGTTCCTACCCATGCTGCGGTACGCATATCCTGGCCGCGCAGGTTGAACATATTCCAGAACTTAGGCCGCAGCGTCAGACACACCACCGATGTGGTCAGAAACAGCACAATCACGCCCAGCAACCACATACGCTTCCGCAGCGGCGCGATATATTCCTGCTGTACGTAGCGATGCGCCAGGAAATAATACACGCCCCATAGCACAAAGAAGATGGCCAGTACGAACCAGTAGGTAGACAGCAGTTCCAGAAACTCGCCTTTCTCCGACTTGATGATCGTGAAAACGAACAGCAGCGAGGTGGTAGCATGATTGATGATCAGGTGCACCAGTTCGATGCCCGACAGCAGAAAACCCAATGACGCCACGTACAGAAACGTGCGGCGACGGAACAGGCATAGGCCAAAGCTATAGATGGCGATGGACGTGATCAGATAGATGATACGCTGACCGATGGTGAGCAGGTCTTGTGCCACGAACGTGCCTACCAGGTTAGGCAGGAGCAGAAAGCAGAACAGGCAGGCAAACACCACGCGTTCCTGGCGGCTCATGCCTCGCTGACGGTTATATCTGACGGAATTGTACATGATCGGGTGCTACAATTAGTGTGGCTGTTTTATTGAGCCATACGGGCAGGTTATACTCCTCGTGTCCGACCGGAAAACCGAACACTACCGGATAGTCGTATCCTGCTGCGTAACGGGCGATGGTCTCATAGACCGTTTCTCCCATCAGCGGATCGTCCTCGCAGTCAGTGAACTTCCCCACAATGAGACCGGACAACTGCGCCAGTACGCCACTCATCCTGAGGTTGTTCATCATGCGGTCGATATGATAATGACGCTCGCCAATATCTTCGATTAAGAGGATAGGCTTCTGAAGGCTGAGAGCTGAGGGCTGAAGGCCAAAAGGTGTGCCCTGCAAACCGTACAATACGCTCAGGTTACCTCCGATAAGCGGAGCGGTTACCTCTCCGCAGCGGTTCAGTCTGTGCGCCGGTAGGTCGTAACGGAGCGGCTTGCCCTGTAGGACTTCTATCGTTCGCAGGAACGGATCGCTGTCTGTGGGCAGGGTAGCCAGGTGCTTGCACATGATGCTATGCAGCGTCGGACAGCCATAGATGGCTGCCAACTGATGGAGTTCTGTGATATCCGAGAAACCGATGATGGGTTTTCGTATCTCGTCGACGCGATCGATGATACGTTGCAGACCATAGCCTCCGCGGGCGCAAAGGATAGCATCCACTGTGGGGTCGGCCAAGGCTTCGTTCAGATCCTGTAGGCGTTCGGCATCCGTAGCGGCAAAGCGTCCGTAGGTGCCACGACTATGGCGACCTTCGGTTACCGCAAAACCAAGTGACAAAAGGCGCTCTGTGGCGCCTTTTATATACTCCGGATCTATTGCCCCGGAAGGAGATATAATTCGAATACTCTTCATCTAATGACCAACGACTAACGACCAACGACCTTTACGAATACACCTTCCACTCTATCCAGTTCACAAGCCGCTTCGGCAGGATGCGGTCCAAGAAGCAGAACACCCGGTAGGAGAACCCACCAACGTACTGCGGCCGCGGGTTGCGGCAGGTAGCAATATGGCAGAAGAGTCGAGCCATCTGCATGGGATTCATTCCGCCGCGTTCGTCACGTTCCATCGTGGTGATGGCTTTGTTGGCACCCTGGTAGATGTCCTCGCCGGCCGTCGATTTGTCGCGTGCGTCGGTGAAACCGGTACTTACGTCGCCGGGCATCATGACAGAAACAGAGATGCCAAACTCTCGTACCTCGTTCTGCAGCGCCAGCGCCATCGCGTTGATAGCGGCTTTGCTGGCCGAATAGAAAGCCTGGTAGGGCACGGCCAGCGTAGCTGCCACGCTGGAGGTGTAGATGATGCGTCCGCCGTGTTGCTTGCGCAGCTGGGGCAGTACGGCCTGCGTCAGGCGCACCGCACCCATGAAGTTGACGTCCATCTGGTGCTCGGCGTCGGCTATCTTGGTAAACTCGATAGCACCCGATATACCGTAACCGGCATTGGAGATAAAGACGTCGATATGGTCAGTCTGACGGAGCACCTCCTGGATCGCCTTACGGCAACTATCCTCGGAGCAGACGTCACAGTCCACGTGGATGACACCCTCGCCGCCTTTTCCGCTGCGCGAGAGTTCATACACTTGCCATCCGCGAGAGGCAAATAGCTCGGTTGTTGCCCGGCCGATGCCACTACTGCCGCCTGATATTACGAGCGTCCGCATGCTTTCGACTTTTGACTATCGACTTTCGACTATTAGAACGGCACTCCCTCTTTCAGTACGCGTGAGATGATCTCTACAGCCTCGTCGATGACGGGTTCTGTATGCGTAGCCATGAGCGTGGTGCGCAGCAGGCATTCGCCCTCTACGCATGCAGGCGCCATCACGGGGTTGACATACACGCCCTCGTCGAACATCTTCTTGCCGTAGAAGAGCGTATCGAGCGTCTTGTAGGTAAAGATCGGAACGATAGGCGTCGGAGCCTCGATGATCTTCACGTCGGCTGCCAGCAGTTGCTTCTGGAAGTACTTGGCGATATTCATCAGTCGTGTCGGACGTTCGGGGTCCAGGATGAGCTGATGGAGCGCCTCCAGAGCGGTAGCTGCGGAGCAGGGGGTGATACTTGCCGAGAAGATGAACGGACGGCTCACGTGGCGCAACCAGTCGGCTACGCGATGCGATGCCAGCATACAACCGCCGATACTAGCCAGCGACTTGGAGAAGGTCAACATGGTGATGTCCACCTTGTCGGTCAAGCCGAAATGGGCAGCCGTACCGCGTCCACCGGGACCCAGCACACCGAAGCCGTGGGCATCGTCCACCATGACGCGAGCGTTGTATTTCTCGGCCAGGGCGCATATCTCCGGCAGACGGCATATGTCGCCGCGCATGGAGAATACACCATCGGTGATGATCAGTTTGCCTGCGGTCTCGGGTATGGCTTTCAGTTGGCGCTCCAGGTCCTCCATGTCGGAGTGGCGATAACGAAGCACCTTGGCATAACTGAGTCGGCATGCATCGTAGATGGAGGCGTGGTTCTCGCGGTCGTTCAGGATATAGTCATCCTTGCCGCAGATAGCCGAGATGATAGCGAGGTTGGTCTGGAAACCCGTGGAGACGGTCATACACTCCTCATAGCCCGTGAAGGCAGCTATCTCGCGCTCCAGCTGCAGGTGTAGGTCGAGCGTACCGTTCAGAAAACGGCTACCCGACACACCTGTGCCGTACTTATCCAGCGCTTCGTGACCGGCCTTGATAACTGCCTCGTTTTCGGTGAAGCCGAGGTAGTTGTTGCTACCCAACATGATGACGCGATGGTTCTCCATCTTCACGATGGGGGCCTGGCGAGACTCCAGTTCGTGGAAATAGGGATAGATACCCATTTGACGCACTTTCTTCAGGGTCTCGAAATGGTCACATTTTTCAAATAAATCCATAAATTTGGAATAAAGATAAAAGACCGCTCGTTACTCTCGCTGAAAGACAATAGACTAAAATGTTTTTGCTGATAGTATTCAATCCTTAGTCCTTAGTCTTTTAGCGAAGCGGTCCTTGTTCAACATTAGAGGACGTTCAGTTCTTTGAGCACGGCGGTAGTCTTGCGAACGGCTGCCTCGCTCTCGCGGAGTTTCTTCATTTCCTCGTCCGAGATCTTGAGCTCCAGCACCTTCTCGATACCCTTGCGACCGATGATACAGGGCACACCGATGGTAATGTCCTTCATGCCATACTCACCCTCCAGGGCGGCCGAGCACGGGATCATCTTCTTCTGGTCCTTGATGATAGCCTCAGCTACCGAAGCAGCTGCAGCACCCGGAGCCATCCATGCGCTCGTTCCGAGCAGACCGGTCAGCGTAGCACCACCTACCATCGTGCTCTTAACCACGTTCTCCAGCTCTTCTTTCGAGAGGAACTCGGTAACGGGGATACCCTTGTAGGTCGTGTAGCTCGTCAAAGGAATCATAGTCGTGTCGCCGTGGCCACCAATCACGAAACCATCTACGTCGTTGGCGTTGCACTTGAGCGCCTGGCTCAGGAAGTATTTCAGACGTGCACTGTCCAGCGCACCACCCATACCGATCACGCGGTTACGCGGCAGACCCAGAGCGTGGAGCGTCAAGTAAGCCATCGTATCCATCGGGTTGCTGACCACTACGAGGATAGCATTCGGGCTGTAGGTCAGCACCTGGTCGCAAACGCTCTTCACGATACCTGCGTTCACGCCGATCAACTCCTCACGCGTCATTCCCGGCTTACGGGGCAGACCCGAAGTGATGATCACAACGTCCGAACCGGCTGTCTTGCTGTAGTCGTTGGTCACACCCTCAACTACGGTGTCAAAACCCATCAACTGAGCCGTTTGCATGATATCCATAGCCTTACCCTCGGCAAAACCCTCCTTGATATCAATCAGACATACTTCGTTAGCCACCTCATTTACGGCCAATACATTTGCGCAGGTTGCTCCTACATTGCCTGCGCCAACAACAGTTACTTTTGACATAATGTGTATATTTTTTAGTTTATTAAATTATTCTGTTTTTGCTGTGCTGTTTCGTCCCATTTTTCATCCCTTAAGTCGCGTACCCACGCGCTCGGCGCGCGTGCGCACTCATGAATCAGCCCGCAAAGGTACGAAAAAAACTGCATATATGCAAATCTTTATGCAAAATTATTCGAGAAATGCATGAAAAAATTGCATATCTCAAAAAAAAGCAGTAATTTTGCAGTCGCTTTTCAAGCGAAATGAAAAAAAATGTGTAAATGATTAAATAAGAAAATAAAGATGTCTTTACAATGTGGAATAGTGGGTTTGCCGAATGTGGGCAAATCGACCCTTTTTAACTGTTTGAGTAACGCCAAGGCGCAGTCGGCCAATTTTCCGTTCTGCACGATAGAGCCTAACGTGGGCGTGATCACAGTGCCGGATGAGCGACTCATCAAGTTGGGCGACATCTGCAAGCCCGA
This sequence comes from Bacteroidales bacterium UBA3742, assembly GCA_002371785.1. GTDB lineage: Bacteria > Bacteroidota > Bacteroidia > Bacteroidales > Paludibacteraceae > Colicola. The sequence continues at coordinate 798 of DFGU01000042.1, read as the reverse complement.
GCGCGGCGTGATACCTACCACAGTGGAGATCGTCGATATCGCAGGACTGGTGAAGGGTGCCAGCAAGGGCGAGGGACTCGGCAATAAGTTCCTGGCTAACATCCGCGAGACGGATGCTATCATCCATGTGCTGCGCTGCTTTGACGATGATAATGTGGTGCATGTGGACGGCACAGTAGATCCGGTGCGCGACAAGGAGATCATCGATGCTGAGTTGCAACTCAAGGATCTGGAGACCGTTGAGAGCCGCATTCAGAAATGCGAGAAAGCCGCCCGTGCCGGCGGTGACAAGCAGGCCAAGCTGTCGCTCGAGGTGCTGGAGAAATACCGCGAGGCCCTGTCGCAGGGACGCAATGCGCGCACCGTAGAGTTGGATAACAAGGACCAGGAACTCTGTGCCCGCGAGATGTTTCTGCTGACCAACAAGCCCGTCATGTACGTCTGCAACGTGGATGAGGCGAGTGCCGTCAGCGGCAATGCCTACGTAGAGCGCGTGCGCGAAGCCGTCAAGGATGAAGATGCCCAAGTGCTCGTACTCGCCGCCAAGATAGAGAGCGAGATAGCCGAACTGGAAACCTACGAGGAGCGTCAGATGTTCCTGGAGGAGATCGGGCTGCAGGAGTCGGGCGTCAATCGTCTGATCAAGTCGGCCTACGCCTTGCTGAACCTGCGTACGTTCTTCACGGCGGGTTCGGACGAGGTGCGTGCCTGGACTTTCAAGGCCGGTTCGAAAGCCCCGCAATGTGCCGGCGTGATCCATACCGACTTTGAGCGCGGCTTCATCCGTGCCGAGGTGAT
>DFGU01000049.1 GCA_002371785.1 Bacteroidales bacterium UBA3742 | reverse complement strand
CCGGTTGAAGCCGCGCACCGGCAGACCGACGATCTTATACCCGGCTTCGGGTACACGCTCCATCTCCATGCGTCCCAGCGCACCTACAAACAGTATCTCTGCCTCCGGGTCCAGTTCGCGGAGCGCATTGGCGATACTCACTGCGGGGAAGATATGTCCACCGGTTCCCCCTCCGGAAATCAAGTACTTCATGGCTATTATGCTTCTTCTTCAGTTATTACGGGTTGGATAACCAGCTCCGGTGCCGGTTCCGGTTCTTTCGTCTCCGGCTCCATGATGAGCAGTTCGGGTATATCGTTCTTGCTCTCCTCCTCCGTTCCGCTGACGCGCTTGCGCAGCATGGTCTGCTCACGGCTGACGCACATCATGATGCCGAAGTAGAGACTGGTGACAATGGCGCTCGTACCGCCTCGCGTGATGAGCGGCAGGGGCTGTCCCGTGACGGGTCCCAGACCAACGACCACCATCATCGATATCAGCGCCTGGCAGGTCAGCATCAGTGCCAAGCCCATCATCATGAGCATCGAGGCAAAGTCGTCGAACCGGCTGGAGACATAGCAGGCTCGGAACAGGATGGCCAGGAAGAGGAACATCAGGAAGGCTGCACCTATCACGCCCGACTCCTCTACGATGATTGCAAAGATATAGTCGGCATAGGCTACGGGCAGGAAGTCACGCTCCTTGCTGTTGCCCGGCAGTACGCCCAGCGGCGACTTGCCGCCACGCCACACGGCCAGCAGCGAGAAGGTACGTTGGCTGTTCTTGTTCTGCATGTCCTGACGTATCTGCGCCTTCTCGTAGTTGCGTTGCTGTTCGGGCGTCATCTTGGCCATCTTGGCTTGTTGCTCCTTGCTCTCATGCGCCTTGTTGCCAAACTCGTCCAGTCGCGTCACCCATGTCTTGGCACGCTCAAAGGGGCCGGTCAACTCGTGGCCGCTACTGATATACAGCTTGGCGGCACCGAGTCCGGTGACCAAGATGAACAAGGGGATAAAGACGCACATCAGGATGTATTTCCACTGGATGCGTGCTAGGAAGAGCATGGCGACAAAGATGGTCCATATCAGCACGGCTGTGGAGAGGTTGTTGAGCAGGATGGGGAAGGTGGTCATCACGGCGATAGCGGCTGACCAGTAGAAGTACTTCCGTTTCTGCTCCTCGTCCTTGGCGCGCGAGAGCAGGTCGGCAATGACGACCACCATCGATAACTTGGCCAGCTCGGAGGGCTGGAACGAGATCTTCCATATCTGTACCCAGCGCGAAGCACCATTGATGGTCTTGACGAAGGGCAAGGACGGCATCATCGTACAGAGGCACATCAGTATCGCAAACGCCAGCAAGGCATAGCCGCCTCGGCGTATCCATACCGAGGGCATGAACTGTATGCCATAGGCCACTAATACGCCCAGGGCGATAAACAGTATCTGCTGTCCTACGATGCTAAACATCGATGTACTCTTATACACCAGCGTACTGCTGGCCGAGAAGAGCGCTATGATCGCTACGACGATGAGGATTATAAAGAGTCCCCAGAACGTCTTGTCGATAGCCGAACGATTTGCCATAATTGTCTTGTTTCTAGTTTCTTATAATTCTCTTACGGCTTGCATAAACTGCTCGCCTCGGTCTTCGTACGAGCGGAACAGGTCGAAGCTGGCGCAGCAGGGTGAGAGCAGCACGGTGTCGCCCTCACGGGCCGCCTCATAGGCACCACGAACGGCGTCGTGCAGGTTGTCGGTATCGATGATGCGGAGTCCGAACGAGTCAAAATGCTCGTGCAGTTTCTCGTTATGCAGGCCCATGAAGACGAGCGTATGGCATTTCTCGCGCACCAGTTCGTCGATTTCCGAATAGTCGTTGCCTTTGTCCTTGCCGCCCAGGATGAGTACCGTAGGCGTGTTCATCGACTCCAGGGCGTACCAACAGGAGTTGACATTCGTTGCTTTGGAGTCGTTGATATAGCGTACGCCACGCACCGTGGCTACGTACTGCAGACGGTGCTCCACGCCGGCAAAGGTGGTCAAGCTCTCGCGGATCACCTCGTTGCGGATACCCACAACGCGCGCCGCGATGGTAGCGGCCATCGAGTTCAGCTGGTTGTGCTTGCCACGCAGCGCCAGTTCATCGACGCTGACGGGTAGCGGCGAAGGCAACTCAAAGCCGAAGGGGTAGAGCGTAGCACCCAGTTTGAGTTTCTCCATCTCGCGGCTGATCACGGGATCCTCGGCCCAGTAGATGAAGGCATCCTCCTTGGTCTGGTTTTGCGCAATGCGGAACTTGGCATCCACGTAGTTCTGGAAGCAGAAATCATAGCGATCCAGATGGTCGGGCGTGATATTGAGAAGGATGGCCACGTCGGCCTTGAAGTCGTACATATTGTCCAACTGGAAGGAACTGAGCTCGATCACGTAGTAGCGATGATCCTCCTGAGCCACCTGCAGCGCGAGCGAATTGCCTATATTGCCGGCCAGACCTACGTCCAGTCCCGCACGGCGCAGCATGTCGAAGACGAGCGAGGTGGTCGTCGTCTTGCCGTTCGAACCCGTGATGCATATCATCTTGGCCTGCGTGTAACGCGACGCAAACTCTATCTCCGAGATGATGGGCGTACCCTGTTCGGCCAGTTTCTTCACCAGCGGTGCCGAGGCCGGAATACCCGGACTCTTCACGATCAGGTCGGCCCGGAGCACACGCTCCTCGGTATGATGACCGTCCTCCCATGCTATGCCGTGCTGATCCAGCATGGCGCGATAGGGCTCCTTGATGGTGCCCATGTCGCTCACAAAAACATCATAGCCTTTCACTTTTCCCAGGATAGCAGCACCCGTGCCGCTCTCTCCGGCTCCTAATACAACCAGTTTCTCCATTTCCGTTTATCGAATCTTAAGTGTCAAAATTGTAAATGCGGCAAGGATGAGGGTGACGATGCAGAAGCGGAGTACGATCTTTGATTCGTGATCCAGCTTCTTCTTGCCCTTCAGGCGTACGACGCACGTAGGATCTACCTTCAGCACCTGCTCCATCGAGGTGCGGAAATGATCATGTATGGGCGTGCGTTTCCAGATACGTACGTGGCTGCCGTTGCGTTTCTTATGCCATTTGTAAACTTGCGTCTGCAGGATCACCGACACGCTCTCCATCAGGAACACACCGCACAGGATCGGAATGAGCAGCTCCTTGTGGATCAGTACGGCACATACGCCGATGATGCCACCGATAGCCAGGCTACCCGTGTCGCCCATGAAGATCTGCGCGGGGAAACTATTCCACCATAGATAGCCTATCAGCGCACCCACAAACGCACCGAGGAAGACTACCAACTCTTCGCTGTGCGGGATATACATCACGTCGAAGTAGTTGGCCCATACCACACTACCGCTGATATAGGCCAGCACAATGAGCGCGATGCCTATGATGGCCGAGTTGCCGGCACACATACCATCCATTCCGTCGTTGAGGTTCGCGCCGTTGCTCACAGCCGCTACCACGAACACCGTAAGCAGTACGAAGAATATCCATCCGGCACGGTATTTGTTCTCTTCGCCGAGGAAGGAAAACATGTCTGCATAGTTGAAATTGTGGCTCTTAAAGAAGGGAATCGTCGTGCGGGTGGACTTGACGGACTCGCTCTTGACGACGTACGTGACGCCGTCCTCCGTGTAGGTCTCTACGCGCTCGTTCATGGTCGTCACAGGGCTGTAACGCAGCGTCAGACCGACCAGCAGACCCACCAGCACCTGACCGGCTATTTTGATCCAGCCGTTCAGACCGTCTTTGTTGTGGCGGAAGGTCTTGATATAGTCGTCGGCAAAACCCAACGCACCCAGGATGAGCGTCGTAGCCATCATGAGCAGCATGTAGATATTGCTCAGTCGGCCTACCAGGAGGCAGGGCACCAATATGGCGGTCAGTACCACCACGCCTCCCATGGTCGGAACGCCCTTCTTGTTGACGTTAAACGGATCCAATTTCTCGTCGCGTTGCTGCTCAAAGAACTGATGACGCTTCATGAAATTGATAAAGTACTCACCCAGCAAGATGCTGATGAGCATAGCCAGCACGGCTGCTACGATGGCGCGGAACGAGATGTAGGTCATCAGTCGTGCACCGGGCAGACCCTGCAATAATGTGTTGAGTTGGTAAAACATAATTATATTTTCCTATTTATTCATTTACCATTTGGTCATTTACGATTTACGATTTTCGGCTTTCGACTTTGAGCGAAGCGATCTTTTGACTTTCGACTAGATATACTTCCGTACTTGTTCGTGATCGTCAAAGTGGTGCTTTACGCCGCGGATGATCTGATAGTCCTCGTGTCCTTTGCCGGCCACCAGGATCACGTCGCCCGCTTGAGCCAGCGTGCAGGCGGTCTGGATAGCTGCGGCGCGGTCTTCGATGACGAGCGTACTGCGCAGCTCCTCTTCCGTCAGGCCGGCCTTCATGTCGTTGAGGATCTCGGCAGGCTCTTCGTCACGCGGGTTGTCGCTGGTCAGGATGAGCTGCTCGCTGCCACGTTTGGCTATCTGAGCCATCATGGGACGTTTGCCCTTGTCGCGGTTGCCTCCGCATCCTACGACGGTGATCAGCTTGGCGCCCTCTTTCTTGATCTCGCGAATAGTCTGTATGACGTTATCGACAGCGTCGGGCGTGTGGGCATAGTCCACGATGGCCGTCCAGCCCTTCGGGCTACGGATGGTCTCAAAGCGTCCGTTGACGGGCGTGAGCGTCGAGAGCACGCGCAGCACCTCGGTCTTGTCAAAGCCGAGCGAGAGGGCGGCGCCGTAGATACAGAGCAGGTTGCTCACGTTGAAGCGGCCTACCAGCGGCACGAACACTTCTTGTCCGTTCACCTGTAGCAGCATGCCGTCAAAGCCCTCTTCCAGGATCTGGGCGCGGTAGTCGGCCAGCTGACGAACGGAGTAGGTGGTCACGTGTGCCCGCGTGTTCTGAGTCATTACGAGGCCGTTCTTATCGTCGGCATTGGTGACGGCAAAAGCCGTCTTGGGCAGTTCGTCGAAGAAGCGCTTCTTGGTATCGCGGTAGTTGTCGAAGGTCTTATGATAGTCGATATGATCACGCGTGAGGTTGGTGAACAGGCCGCCGTCAAACCTGAGTCCTGCGATACGTTGCTGAGCAATAGCGTGACTCGACACCTCCATATAGGCGTACTCGCATCCGGCATCTACCATGCGGCGCAGCAGGCCGTTCAGCTCCAGTGCGTCGGGCGTGGTATGCGTAGCCGGTACGGCTTCCTGCTCGATGTAGTTGCAGACGGTGGAGAGCAGTCCGGCCCGATGTCCCATGGCGCGGGTGAGCTTGTAGAGCAGGGTAGCGATGGTGGTCTTGCCGTTGGTGCCCGTGACGCCAACCAGGGTCAGCTGTGCGGAGGGATGCTCGTACCATGCGTCGGCCAAGAGACCCAGCGCACGGTCGGTATCCGTGACGAGGATATAGGTGCTGCCATCGGTCTCGGCGGGCATATAGTCGGCGTTGCTCAGTACGATGGCGGCCGCACCCTTGGCAGCGCACTGCGCAATGAATGCATGGCCGTCAACGGATGTTCCGGCCTGTGCTACAAACAGATCGCCTTCGGCTACTTTGCGCGAGTCGAAGTGGATAGCATGTATCTCCTTATCCGTTGCGCCCAATACACGTACGGGCGAGATAGCGTCCAGTAGAAACTGTAGTTTCATATCGATTTTGGTTTTATTTGATTCGTTGTTGTAGGGTCAGTTGGTTGTTCTCCATCACGTAGCAACCGGTATAGGCCATCACTTTCTCGGCAATCTTGCGTACGATGGCGCCGCAACCACGTCCGGCATTGATGGTCTTGGGATTCAGGTCCTCGCGGCGTTGTGGCGCCTCGATGACGCATATGCAGCTGTACTGCGGGTTCTCCTCGGGGAAGTAGCCCACAAAGCTGATGCGGTGGTGGTCGCTGTCGTAACCTCCGCCAGAGGTGTGCAGCTGGGCCGTACCCGTTTTGCCGGCTATATGGACCAGTTCGCTCTGGGCCTGTTGCCATCCGTTGGAGAGCGCGGCCGTTCCCATCTCGTTGTTCCACACCACGTCGTGCAGGGCCTTGCGTATATCGGCAATAGCTTCCGGCGAACAGAACTGCTCGCGGATGATCTGCGGCTCGGTCCGGTGGGTCACTTGCTCGTCTATACGCAACTCACGCACCAGCGAAGGGTGGATCAGTCGTCCGCCGTTGGCGATGGCGGCGTAGATCATGGCGATCTGTACGGGCGTGAGCTCTACGGAGTAACCGTACACCATCTTGGATATCGTCACGTAGTCACCCGGGTTGGGCTTGTTGATGCGGGCGATATGGGCACCGGGTATGTCGTAGGGCAGGGTGTCGATGACGCCCATCTGGTTCAGCTTGTCGATAAACTTGGTGGCGCTGCCGTCGTAGGCGGCCGGTATGATCTTGGCCATACCAATGTTGCTCGATACGGTCAGCACCTGACGCATCGTGAGCGTAGCGTCCATCTTATGCGCATCTGTGTGGGTCAGCACGTCTTTGTATTTCCATGGCGCACGGGTGACGCTGACGGGTGTGTTGAGCGTGATCTTATGATCGTCCAGTGCGGCCAGCATGGCGATGGTCTTGAAGGTCGAGCCCGGTTCGGCACGCATGAAGGCGCGGTTCTCGGTCTCGCGATAGACGCCCTGCTTGTCGCGGCTGAGGTTGGCTACGGCTTTCAGTTCACCCGTATGCACATCCATCAGCACGCAGCATCCCCACTTGGCGCCGTAGGCCTCCACGGGTCCGCGCAGCTCTTTCTCTACGATGTCCTGCAGATTGGCATCTATCGTGGTGACGATGTCCACGCCGTTTTGCGGCTCATGCTGTATGATGACCTGGTCCTGACCGCCTACGCGACGTATCACGCCTGTGCCGGCTTGCCCTACCAGCAGACTGTCGTACTGCTTCTCCAGACCCGTCAGTCCGTGTCCGCGGGTGTTACCCGTGGTGCCAACGGTACGGCTGGCCAGGTTGCCAAACGGCCGGGTACGTATCTTGATCGTATCCCATATCAGCCCGGTTCGGTTGCTGTTGGTGCGCCCGCGAGCGATGAAGGGGTTCTCCATCAGCTGGGTGTATTGCAGGAAGTTGATTGTATCGCGCGTCAGTAGCAGGTAGTGCTTCTTCTGCTGCTTGGCTGTGACGATCATGTTGCGGTACTCCTGCTTGGTCTTGTCGCCTACTATCCGGCTGAGTGCGGCCGAGAGGGTGTCTATGTTGTTCCAGAAGGCGGAGTCGCGCTTGATGACCGTGCCCTTGCGTTTGCCGCGCTTGATGGTGTCAGGTTTGTTGACCAGTCCGCCGGCCAGGGGGTCCATATGCAGACGGAAGCGGGGTATCGAGCTGGCCATGAGCTGCCCGTTGCAGTCGTAGATATTGCCGCGCATGGGCGGAACGGACACGATGCGCTCGTCCTGCACCTCTTCGGCCAGTTCCCAGTGACTACTGTCGCGGGTCTGGATCAGGATGATGCGCACCAGAACGGTCAGAAAACCGCACACCAGTATCGCAAAGATAATGGCGAAGCGCAGTATGGTTGTTTTGTTCTCGTTGGGCATGGCTATTCTATTTTACGCAGTGGACGTAGGTTGGTTTCCAGTTCGCTCTGGTTGGTCTCCAGCCGCTCCATGACGGTGGTCTGGCGGGTCAGGTTGGCATATTCGGTGTATATCGATAGGTACTGAAACTTGGCGGTCTTCAGTTCCTGCCGCAAGCGGTATATCTCGTTCTGCTGGTCGATAGCCTGGTAGCCCGCCATGATATAGATGATCACCAGCGCAGCAATCAGCAACAGCAGCGGGTACTGTTTGCGAAGCGGCTCCGCACGGAATATATCGCCGTTGAGCAGTTGTTTGAATGTAAAAGAGGCCATCGTTTCGGATTAGTGGGTTAGCGGATTAGTGGTTTTCGACTCCGGAGGCACTCCGGGCTGCTACGCGGAGTTTGGCGCTGCGGCTGCGGGGGTTGCGTTCTACTTCGTCTGCGTCGGCGGTGCGTCCTTTCTCTATCAAGCGGAACGGACTCACGACGTTGCCGTAGAAGTCTTTCTCTATCTCGCCTTCTATGTTGCCGGCCCGCAGGAAGTTCTTGACCAGCCGGTCCTCCAGCGAGTGGTAGGTCAGTATGGCGATGCGTCCGCCGGGTGCCAGCAGGTCGCGTGAGGCCAGGAGCAGTTCGCGCAGGGCGCCCATCTCGTCGTTGAGCTCGATGCGTAGTGCCTGGAATGCACGCGCCAGGTCTTTCTTCTGCTGCGGTTGCACCTCAATAGGTGTGCCGGTCTGCATCGGCATGGGCGGTTCTCCGCCGCGCAGCAGGACGCTGACCAGCTGGTCGGTGGTCTCTATTGGGCGTGTCTGACGGCTCCGACAGATACGTTCGGCCAGGCGGCGACTGTTCTTGAGTTCACCATATAAATATAGTACGCGCGCGAGGGACTCCTCGTCGGCGGTGTTGAGCAGTTGGGCGGCGGTGGTAGGTTGCTGCTGGTTGAGCCGCATATCGAGTGGGGCCGCAAAGCGGAAACTGAATCCGCGCTCGACGCTGTCGAAATGGTGGAAACTGACGCCCAGGTCGGCCAGTATGCCGTCCACCTGACGAATGCCGTAGTAGTCCATCCAGTTCTGCAGGTAGCGGAAGTTGCTATGAACGAAGGTCCACCGCGGATCGTCTATCGCATTGCGGAGGGCGTCGGCGTCCTGGTCAAAGGAGTAGAGACGACCGTTCGGACCGAGGCGCTCCATGATGCCGCGGCTATGACCACCACCTCCGAAGGTGACATCCACGTAGATGCCATCCTCGCGTATCTGCAGCCCGTCCAGTGTCGGCTCCAGCATTGCCGGTATGTGATAGACTTCCTCCATGTTTTGGGTTAGTGGGTTAGTGGGTTAGGGGTTTTCGACTCCGGAGGCACTCCGGCTTTCGACTTTCGACTTTTGACTTTCGACTCTTGCACTCATTCGTTCCCGAATCTGGCGTGCCAGTTCACGCGGTTCGATGCGTTGCATCTCATACTGCTCGCGGCTCCAGAGGGCAAACTTATCCAGCATGCCCACGAATACCAGGTCCGACTTACCGTTCAGGTACTCGGTATTCTTCTTGCTCAGCAGCACGCGTCCTTGCATGTCGGCTTCCAGCAGTTCGGCCTCGCCCACATATTGCATCAGTATCCGCTCGTCGTCGGGATTCCAGTCGTCCAGCACCTCGCTCAGCGCCTCCAGACGGCTGTTCCAAACGTGCTCGGGATAGAAGATGATGCATCCATGCTCTGCATCACGACGCGCAACGACGCGATCGGCGCGCATCTCGCCCAGTATTTTTCGATAGGTGGCGGGGATGAAAACGCGGCCTTTCTCGTCCATTTTGGCGTCGATATTTCCTATAAACGTTCGCATAGTTTTTCGTTGATTTCTGAAATCGGGTGCAAAGTTACAAAAAATTTTTGATATTTCCCCACTTTTCCCCACAAAAAATTTATAAAAAATGTTATTAACAGGTTTTTAACAATTTTTAAAAATCGTATTATGCAGATACATAGCGAGTTATAGCTGTTATTAACAAAGTGGGCAAAAGTGGGGAAAAATTTAACAATTTTACCACACCTCCAAAAGCTGCAAATTTTTTTGAAAAAAGTTGCTCAAAAATTTGTGTATGTCAGAAAAAAGCAGTAATTTTGCACGCTATTTCGCGAGTTAGGCCAGATAAGTGCCCTTGCAGCGTATGAGTCTCTGACAGCAGCGCGTAAAGAAGGAGCCGCCTAAACGCACCAACCATTATAACAACAACGTATTCATGTACGCAATTGTAGAAATGAAGGGCCAGCAGTTTCGTGTAGAGGCTGGCAAGAAACTGTTCATCAATCGTATGAACGAGCTCGAGAAGGGCGCAACCGTTGAGTTTGAGAACGTGCTGCTGCTCGATCAAGAGGGTAAAGTAAAAGTTGGCGCACCGTACATCAAGGGCGCTAAGGTGGTTTGCGAAGTGCTCGACAACGAGTGCCGTGGCGAGAAGATTCTTGTGTTCCACAAGAAGCGTCGCAAAGGTTATCGCAAGCTGAATGGACACCGTCAGGACCTGACGAATGTCGTAGTTAAAGAAATTGTTATTGCTTAAAAGAAAGGACAACAGAGTATGGCACACAAGAAAGGTGTCGGTAGTTCGAAGAACGGCCGTGAATCAGAAAGCAA
>DFGU01000119.1 GCA_002371785.1 Bacteroidales bacterium UBA3742 | reverse complement strand
CGGAGGAATCGCTCTTCCCGTACTATACGGATGACAAGATCACGGAGGGGTACGTGTTCACCGGACCGCATACTCGGATAATGGCGAATGGCGAAATGGCGAAAGGCGATTGGATTCCGTTTTCTAAAGAGCAGCAGCCGGTGTACAAGATCTCCAGGAAGATAGCCAAATCGACCGTGGGTAACCAGATCGTGTTCTGCGAAGAGAACCATACCCTGGGCCTGCGCTTCTCCTATCTCTGGGCACCGGCCGGTAAGCATGGATGGGTGCGTCGGGCTACGCTGGAGAACCTGGGTGACAAGGACCTGGATATCTGCCTGACCGATATGCTTCGCAACGTGCTGCCTGCCGGCGTAGAACGTAAGACGCAGAATGAGTTCTCGACCCTCGTAGATGGCTATAAGAAGACGGAGCTCGTGCCCGGCACGTCGCTGGCGCTCTTCCGCATGGAGGCGATCCTGGTGGATCGGGCCGAACCCAGCGAGTCGCTGACCTGCAATACGGTCTATGCCTTGGGTCTGCCCGAGAATACGGACTACACGCAGACCGAATCGAAGGGTGTGCGGGGAGCGTTTGTAGCGAAAACGGGCTTTCAGCTGTCAGCCAACAGCTCTCAGACTTGGTACAACGTGCTGGACGTGAGTCAGGATGCCGTGGCGGTGCATGCGTTGATGCATTTTATTCAGCAGCCTGACGCTATTGCAAGGATCGAGGAGGCGATGGTGCAGTCCACCGAGACGCTCCGCCGCATTGTGGCGCAGAACGACGGCATACAGCATACGGGCGACGAGGCCAACGATGCCCGCCACTTTGCCAACGTGCTCTTCAACACTATGCGCGGTGGCTATTATCTGACGTATCCGCCAATCACCAACGCCAACGCCAATGCCAATGCCAACGCCATAAGGCATTTCTACGAGGACCTGCCGCTGACCTTTGGACGTCGGCATGGCGACCCCTCGCGTCCGTGGAACTTGTTCTCGATCCGCGTGCAGGACGAGCAGGGCAAGCCGGTAGTGGCTTACCAGGGCAACTGGCGCGACATCTTCCAGAACTGGGAAGCCCTCTCCTACAGTTATCCGCTCTATATCAACCATATTATTGCCAAGTTCCTCAACGCCACCACGGCCGATGGCTATAACCCCTATCGCATCTCCAACGAGGGATTGGACTACGAGGTAATCGAACCCGAAAACCCGTGGTCGAATATCGGCTATTGGGGTGACCACCAGATCATCTATCTGCTCCGGCTGCTGGAGATCAGTTATAAGCACGACCCGGCTACGCTGCACGAGTTGCTCAACAGCCGGCAGTACGCCTTTGCCAACGTGCCATACCGACTGAAGTCGTACGACGAGATCGTGGCCGATCCCAAGAATAGCATCCGCTTTGATGACGAGGAGCACCGTCGTATCCAGGCCTTGACGCCCAAGATGGGTGCGGATGCCAAGTTGCTGCTGGATGAGAACGGCCAGGTACGTCGCACCACGATGGCCGATAAGTTGCTCATCACGCTACTGACCAAACTCTCGAACTTCATTCCCTATGCCGGCATATGGATGAACACCCTCAGGCCGGAATGGAACGACGCCAACAATGCGCTGGTGGGCTATGGTGCGTCGATGGTGACGCTGTGCTATATGCGCAGGTATGTAGCCTTCCTGCAGACCCTGCTGCAGACCGATATCACGGTGGGCATCGAGACCGAACGCTTCCTGCACGGCATCCACGAGTCGCTGCGGTTGTACGAAACGAGCCGCCGGTATATCGACGCGGCCGGCCGGATAGGCGAACAATATCGCGAGCGCGTATATAAAGGAATAAGCGGATTGCAAACCAAGCTTGGTTTGCAGGAGGTGCAGGCCTTCCTAAGCGATGCGCTGGTGCGTATCGACGAGTCGATACATGCCAACATCCGCAAGGACGGGCTATACGAGGCCTATAACCTGATTCGCTTCACCGAGACCGACCGCGACCTGGATATAGAGCATCTCTATCCGATGCTGGAGGGCCAGGTGGCCGTGCTGACATCCGGTTTGCTGAGTGCAGAGGAGTCGGTACAACTACTGGACGCTATGCGCCGCTCGGAACTCTACCGCGAGGACCAGCGCAGCTATATGCTGTACCCGAATCGCAGACGCAAGACCTTCCTGGAGATGAACAACCTGCCCGAGGAGGCCAAACACCTGCCCGAGGTGAAGCAGTACCTGGGAACGGTGCTGAAGCAGGACTGCGACGGCGGTATCCATTTTGATGCTCGCTACCGCAATGCCAACGACCTGCCTGAGGCACTGAAAGACCTGTATGAACAGATCTTCCACCATCATGCCTTCACCGGTCGCTCCGGCACGTTCTATAAGTACGAGGGCCTGGGTTGCATCTACTGGCATATGGTCAGCAAACTGCTGCTGGCCGTGGGAGAATCATTGAGCAAAGCGATCATTGAGCAAAGCGATCATTTCATCATTGAGCGCTTGCGCGTTCATTATATGGTCATCCGCGAAGGTATCGGTGCGCACAAGCGTCCGGACGAGTACGGTGCGTTCCCCTTCGACCCGTATTCGCATACGCCGATGATGGCGGGTGCGCAACAGCCCGGCATGACGGGGCAGGTGAAGGAGGATATCATCAGCCGCTGGTTCGAACTGGGCGTGTCGGTCAGTGACGGTCAGATCACGTTCCGGCCTACTATGCTGCGCGACGAGGACTTTAAGGATGGTGAACTCCGCTTCACCTACTGCGGGACGGAGATAATCTATAGACAAAAGTCGAAAGTCGAAAGACAAAAGAACGCTTCGCTCAAAGTCGAAAGTCGAAAGCAGGGGCTTACCTTATCCAAAGAAGATAGCGGGCATCTGTTCGCCCGTGACGGCAAAATCAAACAACTAACGATAGAAGTATGAGTAACAGGTCTTTTAGCACCAAAGGTGCGGTCTTTTGTCTTTTAGCGTCAGCGGTCTTTCATCTGGTTGCTTGCAACCCGCAGACGCCGTCCAGCCATGTTTGGCTCACTTCCGAGGCCGGAGATAAATGTGCGGAGCAGGAGGCGGTGGTCTTTACCAAAGCCAATGCCAACGCCAACGCCTTCATCATCCACCCGGACGACCGTCGTCAGACGATCGACGGTTTTGGCGGTTCGCTCACCGAGTCATCGGCCTTTGTGTTGGCCTGCCTCAGTCCGGAAGATCGTAATGCCATACTCAGCGAACTGTTTGGTGAGGAGGGTGCTAACTTCTCCGTGACGCGTACCCAGATTGGTGCGTCCGACTTCTCGGTGGAGGGCCGGTACTCGCTCTGTGAACAGGAGGGTGACACCGCGTTGGCGTCCTTCTCGCTGGATCGCGACAAAGAGGGTTTTCCGAAGGACAAGTACCCGCAGATCAAGGACGAACACTACGACCTCTACCACCTCATGCTGGACGTATGGCGCCTGAAGCAATCCCAGCAGGACAAGACCTACCGCATCATGGCCAATACCTGGACGGCTCCCGCGTGGATGAAGGAGAACGGGAAGTACTACGAGCGCGAGAACGGTTTTCATCGCGGCGGTGCGTTGTTGCCGGAGTACTACCAGACCTATGCCGACTATATCGCCCGCTACGTGGAGGCATGGCGTGCCGAGGGCGTGGATATATGGGCTGTGACGCCCGTGAACGAACCCATGGGCAACGATGGCGGTTGGGAGAGTATGGACTTCCCGCCGGCGGTGGAAACCGAGTTTATCGCCAAGTACCTGGGACCGACTTTCCGCAAGCGTGGCCTGGGCGACGTAGCTATCTATGGTTTCGACCAGAATATATTCGAGATGGAGCCTTATACCGAGGCCATCTATGGCAATGCCGAGGCTCGCAGCTATACCACCGGTATGGCCGTGCACTGGTACGGCAGTACGCTGGACTGCTTCCCCGAGGTGCTCGACCGCGTACATGCGGCCAACCCCGACAAGACGCTCTTCCATTCCGAGGGATGTATTGACAACCTGGGACTGGACGGATGGCCCGGCGTGGGTGACTATGCGGGCTATAAGGAGTCCGGCTGGTTCGGGAACGACAGCTTCTGGTGGGACACCACGGCTACCGACTGGGCGTACTCCACGCAGTGGGCCGGCGAGACCCACCCACGGTACGTACCCGTTCACCGCTATGCACGCTATATCATCAATGGTATGAACCACTGGTTGACCGGATTCTGCGACTGGAATATCGTGCTTGACTCCATCGGCGGTCCCAACCATGTGGGCAATTTCTGCGGCGCCGAGGTGATGGTGGACTATTCTGGCCCTGACTGGACTAACGACCAACGACTAACGACTAACGACCAAAGACCAACAATCTATTTCACGCCCTACTACTACGTGCTCAAGCAGTTCTCTCGCTCCATGCGTCCGGGAGATATCGTACTGGGCGTCCAACGACCAATGACTAACGAGGCCCTGACTGGACTAACGACTAATGACCAACGAGGCCCTGACTGGTCTAACGACCAACGACCAACGACTAACGACCAACAACCCATCTATCTCTGCGCATCGGTGAACGCGGAGGGACAGTATGCCATCAATATCCTCAATACCGGCAAGGCTACGAACGTACCTGTGCAAATAGGCGAGTATGCGGCTCAGATCGAAATGCCGGCCAATAGCGTCAAGACCATCCTCGTCAAACTATGAAAGTCATACAGCGCAGCGGTCTTTTAGCGACGGCGGTCTTTGCTCTTTTAGCGACAGCGGTCTTTGGTCAGCGACCTGTGCCGGTCGGCGGCGGTTCCTACGCCTCGTATGTGCCGCTCAGTAAGAGCCGTACGGCGCAGCACGACGGTTGCCAAGCCTATCAGATGGAGCACCGCACGCTCTACTTACCCGATTCGCTGCTGGCACGTTTGGGTTCGCCCGACGGAAGTCGGCAGGGAACGCTGGCGCTGCCTACCAACGACTGGTGGACCTACGCCTTGG
>DFGU01000034.1:915-25476 GCA_002371785.1 Bacteroidales bacterium UBA3742 | reverse complement strand
TCTTCGCGCTGCGGTTCGTCCTTGACCTCCTCGGCCAGCTGGATGGGCTCGTCTTTGTCGGTCTCCTGGTGGGGCAGGTAGTAGGACGGGTCGGCTGCATAGGATTGCTTCTGCTGCGCACGCAGTTCGTCCAACTGCTGCCGCATGACCTTCATCTCGCCCAGCAGTTTGTAGAGCATCTCGCGTTCGCGCGACGAGGGGTCTTCCGTGAAGCTGATGCGGGCCAGTCCGAACTTATTCTCCTGCTCGTTCTCCGGCAGGTACTGGCGCAGCGTGTTGCCATCTATCTCATGCTGGGTCTCCAGTACGGATATCTGCTCAGCGATATTCTTGAGCTGGCGGACATTGCCGTTCCAGTAGTAGTTCTGCAGCAGTTGGGTGGCCTCGGCTGTCAGGCGGATAGGCGGACGGCGATAACGGTCGCTAAAGTCGAGCGCAAACTTGCGGAAGAGCAAGGGTATATCCTCTTTGCGGTCGCGCAGGGCCGGTACGCGTATCTCTACGGTATTGAGTCGGTAGTAGAGGTCCTCGCGGAACTTACCGTTCTGTATGGCGCGCCGCATATCGAGGTTGGTGGCGGCTACGACGCGTACGTTGGTCTTGAGCACCTTGGTACCACCCATGCGGATATACTCGCCGCTCTCCAGTACGCGCAGCAACTTGACCTGGGTCTGCAGCGGCATCTCGCCCACCTCGTCCAGGAAGAGCGTACCGCCGTTAGCGATCTCAAAGTAGCCTTTCTTCTCGGCATGTGCATCGGTGTATGCGCCGCGCTCGTGACCGAAGAGTTCGCTATCCATCGTACCCTCAGGGATGGCGCCGCAGTTGATGGCAAAGTACGGACCGTGCTTGCGGGGCGAACAATCGTGGATGATGCGCGGGAAATGCTCTTTTCCCACACCCGACTCACCCGTGATGAGTACGCTCAAATCCGTCGGGGCTACCTGGACGGCAATCTCGATGGCGCGATTTAGTTGCGGGTTGGTGCCGATGATCTTATAGCGCTGCTTGATAGCTTGTATATCTGCTTCTGTCATGATTCAAACACATTTTGGCCTGCAAAATTACGACTTTTTTTTCATACTTGCAAGTTTTTGGCAAAAAAATGTGTTTTATTTGCATATGTCAGAAAAAAGTTGTACTTTTGCACGCTAAATTTGTTGTAAATCGTATGAGTCGGAGTAGAATCTATATCATTTTGCTGTCGGTGGCCTGCCTATGGTGCGGGTGCGTGACGCAGAAGAAGATGACCTATCTAACCAGCGTAGAGCCGTCCACGGCGGATTCGCTGAATCCCCAGTTCGAGCGTCAGGTAGAGCCGCGCATCAAGGCCGGCGACGCCCTGTCAATCACCGTCTCTGCCCTGGATGCCGAGGCCGTGGTGCCCTACAATCTGCCGACCACGGTCTATAGCTCGCCCGGTAGCAGCACGGTCAATACGACGCCGTCGCTGCAGAACTATATGGTGGATGCCGAGGGAAATATCGAGTTCCCGCTCCTTGGCACGCTGCACGTAGAGGGTCTGCTCCGCTCCGAGGTGGCTGACCTGGTGCGTGACCGGCTCCAGGCGCAGATAGTGAATCCGACGGTCAACGTCCAGTTGCTCAGTCCCACGGTGGTGGTCATGGGCGAGGTGAACCGTCCCGGGCGGCAGTCGATGCCCAACGGACGTCTGACGCTACTGGAGGCGCTAGGCGCAGCCGGCGATCTGACTATCTACGGACGGCGTGATAACGTGCTCGTGACGCGTGAGACGGACGGCAAATTGGAGTTCGCTCGTATCGACTTGACGTCTTCCGACCTATTCACATCGCCCTACTACTACCTCCAGCAGAACGATGTGATCTACGTGTCGCCCAACAAGGTGCGTGCGATTAATAGTACCAACCTGGGCCTCTGGCTGAGCATGGTATCTACTGTGGCGAGTGCGGCAACGGTAATTGTAACTGTGGTGAATACTACCAAGAAATAGGCAACGTTATGGAACAAACTGCAAATAGGACAACAACAGAGATAGACCTGCGCAAGATCCTCCGCCTGGTGCTGCAGAAATGGTACTGGTTCCTGATCGGACTGGTAGCGTTTGTGCTACTGGGCGTTTGGTATCTGGTGCGCACCACCCCTAAGGTTACTACCCAGGCATCCATCATGCTGCGTCAGCGTGACGAGGGACTTGGTGCCGGAACACTCGACCAGATGAGCATGCTCGGCATCGGTGGCAACCGGACGGCCGAGGACGAACTGGTGGTGCTCAGTTCCAAGGACCTGATGCTGCAGGCGATTAACCAACTCGACCTGATGGAGAGCCACTGGTGCAAGCCCGAGTATCGCTGGGAGGGCGAGTATCCGAAGCATACCTTCCGGCTCGACTGCTTGCAGTTGTCGGAGAAAGGAAAGAAAAAGACCTTCACTCTGACGATCAAGCCTACCAGCAAAGGTTATAAGATCAAGTCGAGCACAGGCTTCGGCGAGACCGGCTCGGTAGAGGTGCGTGATTTCAGTCAACCGATCGAACTGCCGATCGGTCGGATCAAACTGACGCCTATCGCCGAGCTGCAACCTGGCGCCAAGTATCGCATCCAGCACCGCACGGTGTCTAACGCCATTGCCTACTATACCGGCATGATGCAAATTGCCCAGCACAAGCGCGAGTCGAATATCTTCGACCTCTCGATTCGTTCCACCATGCCTTCGCGCGACGCCGACCTGCTCAATGCACTGATTACCAATTATAATCGTAACGCCCTGGCCGACAAGAACATGATCGCTACCAATACGGCTGAGTTTATTCAGTCGCGCCTGGAGATCATATCCGCCGAACTGTCGGCGGCAGAGGATGCCGTGGAGCACTATAAGTCGGAGCATAACATGGCCAACCTGGGCGAGGAGGCCAAACTGCTGCTCCAGTCGGGCGCCGAAGACCAGAAGCAACTGGCGGAGGTGGAGACCCAACTGTCGTGGGTGAACTATATCGCTGAGTTCCTGCGTGACGAACGCAATCAGCATAGCCTGCTGCCTACGAATGTTAGCGTGCAGGATGAGGCCCTGGCCGCCTACATAGCCGAGTACAACGAGACGCTGCTGCGCTACATGCGGATGCAACGTACCGCCGTAGAAGGTAGTCCCGTACTGGATCAGATCAATGCCGATCTCGGTAACATGCGTACAAATATCGTCACCAGCGTGACCAACGTGCGCGAGGGTCTCCTGATCAGCAAGGCCGGCCTGGAGATGCGTCAGTCGGAACTGATGGAGCGTATCCAGCGTGTACCCAAGCAGGAGCGCGAGTATGTCGAGCTGGCACGTCAGCGCCAGCTCAAAGAGTCGCTCTATATGCTGCTCTTTAAGAAGCGCGAGGAGAATGCCCTCATGCTGGCCTCTGCGGCTACGCCGACCAAGACCATCGACATCCCGCGTGCCGATCCCGAGACCTCCGGTCCGAAGCCGCTGAAGATCATCGTGATTTGTCTGTTCCTGGGCCTCATGTTGCCGGCCGGACTGCTCTATCTCTACGTGCTGCTGGATAATAAGATACGCGATCCCAAGGAGTTTGAGAAACGTCTCAAGGTGCCTTATCTGGGTCAGATAGTGGCCAACTCACGTGGCAAGCATATCGCTATCAGGGAGGGTGAGTCCACCGTCTCGGCCGAACTGTTCCGACTACTGCGTACCAACCTGCGCTTTGTCGTGCCGTCGGATGTGAAGAACCCTGTGGTGCTCGTCACCTCATCCGTCAATGGTGAGGGTAAGTCGTACGTATCGACCAACGTAGCCCTCTCGCTAGCCATCCTGGGCAAGCGTGTGGCACTCGTCGGACTGGATGTACGCAAGCCGATGCTGGCTCACTATTTCGGCCTGCAGCAACAGGGCTGTCTGACCAGTTATCTGGCCGAGGATGCCTACACTGTGGACGATCTGATCGTGCCGAGCGGCGAACACCGCAACTTGGATATCATTCCCTGCGGCGTGATACCGCCCAACCCGAACGAATTGCTGCAGAGCAAACGTCTCGACCAGCTATTCGCAACCCTGCGTGAGCGATACGACTATATGATAGTCGATTCGGCCCCGTGCGCCCTGGTGAGCGATACCTTCTTGCTCGACCGTATTGCCGACGTGACACTCTATGTCTGCCGCGCCAACTATACCACTGTCGACATGATCGACTTTATCAATCAGATGGCCGACCAGCATCGCATGAAGCAGCTCTGCTGCGTGCTCAATGCCGTCAAGAACGTACGTGCCGGCTACGGCTATGGCTATGGCGTCAAGAAATAACCCGTAACCCATAACCCGTAACCCATAACCCCTAATCGAACAATGATCGTCTGCGTAGCCGAGAAACCCTCTGTGGGACAATATATCGCCAAGGTGCTGGGAGCCAACCAGCGCCACGATGGCTATTTCGAAGGCAACGGTTACCAGGTCACCTGGACCTTTGGTCACCTCTGCTCGCTGCTCGATCCGAAGGACTATAATGATCAGTGGAAGGCATGGAGCCTCAGTTCGCTACCGATGATACCGACGCGTTTCGGTATCAAGGTGGATGACGACAAGGGCGTGCAGAAGCAGTTCAACATCATCCGCGAGCTCATCGCACAAGCCGACGAGGTAATCAACTGCGGTGATGCCGGCCAGGAGGGAGAACTGATCCAGCGTTGGGTCTATCAGAAGGCGGGTTGTAAGTGTCCCGTGAAGCGCCTGTGGGTCAGTTCGCTGACCGAGGAGGCGATCGCCGAGGGCTTTCGTCAACTCAAGGACCAGGACAACTACCAGCACCTCTACGAAGCCGGACTGATGCGTGCTATCGGCGACTGGCTGCTGGGCATGAACGCCACGCGCGCGTACACCGTGCGTTATTCTAAAGGAGTAGGGCGCGACCGCCAGGTGCTCTCTATCGGACGTGTGCAGACGCCTACGCTCGCGCTGATCGTCAAGCGTCAGGCGGAGATTGAGCACTTCGTGCCCCGTACCTACTACGAACTCAAGACCCTCTATCGGGATACCCTCTTCACGGCTCAACTGCCCGCGGAGGAAGGCGAGTACGCCATTAATACCCTGGACGAGGGACAGAAACTGATGATGCAGGCAGGCTCGACGCCGCTCACCATCACGTCGGTGGAGAAGAAGAAGGGCACGGAGTTTGCGCCCAAACTGTTCGACCTGACGAGCCTGCAGGTGGAGTGCAACAAGAAGTTTGCCTTCTCAGCCGACCAGACCCTGAAGCTCATCCAGTCGCTCTACGAGAAACGTATCACCACCTATCCGCGTGTGGATACCACCTACCTGAGCGAAGATATCTATCCTAAGGTGCCGGCTACGCTCCGCGGCATTCGCGAGCAATACCCTCAGGTAGAGCCCCTCTTAGCGCTTCGCGCCGATGGCGACAAGGGCTCCGGTTCGCTGCCGAAGTCCAAGAAGGTGTTTGACAATAAGAAGGTCACCGACCACCATGCCATCATCCCTACCGGTCAACGTCCCGTAGGACTGACGGCTGATGAGCAGAAGGTGTTCAACCTGGTGGCACTGCGCTTTATCGCCGCCTTCTATCCCGACTGCGAGGTGAGCAACACCACCGTGCTGGCTGAGGCCGGCGAGATACCTTTCCGCGTCACCGGTCGCGAGGTGCTGAAATCCGGATGGCGCGTAGTCTTTGAAACTAGTGAGCCTAGGACTCCTAGGGATCCTGGTAATCCTAGTGAAGAGAACGACGACTCGTCGGAGGAAGCCAAGTCCCTACCGGCCTTCGTCAAGGGCGAACAGGGGCCGCACGAACCCCAACTGAAGGAGAAAACCACCACGCCGCCCAAGTACTATACCGAGGCTACGCTGCTGCGGGCGATGGAGACGGCGGGCAAGACGGTCGATGACGAAGACTTGCGCGATGCGATGAAGGAGAACGGTATAGGTCGTCCCTCTACGCGCGCTGCGATCATCGAGAAGCTTTACCAGCGTAAGTATATCGTCAAGGAGCGCAAGACTATCAAGGCGACGCCCGTGGGCATCGAGCTGATCCATACCATCATCTCGCCGCTCTTGAAGTCGGCCGAACTGACCGGCCGGTGGGAGAAAAAATTGCGCGAGATAGAGCGGGGCGAATATACCGCCCGACAGTTCCTGGACGAGCTGAAGCAGATGACTACCGACGTGGTGCGCGAACTCAAGCAAAACAAGGCCGGACTGATGTGTCCCGTATGCCGACGCGGTACAATCATCCGCGGACGCACCCGCTACGGCTGCTCACGTTGGCAGTTGGGCTGCGACTATTCCGAACCCTTCGAGAGCTAAGAAAAAATCAATATCTGACGGAAAAAATGCTACGTTTTCAATGGATGTGCACTTTTTCCGTCAATTTTTACACATACATGCGCGCGAAAAACTCTAACTTTGCACCTGTTTTTTGATATACGTGCTACGTACACAAAAAGAATTAAAACTCTAATACTAACCAAAAAATTTACAAGTTATCTCTTATGAAACTGAATGTCAGTGCAATTCGTGTGATGACGGTGTTGGGCCTCCTGCTGATCGGTATGGGGCTGCAAGCACGTGTCATTACGGGTGTTGTGAAAGATCAAACGGGTGAGACCGTTATCCAAGCATCGGTTGTTGTCAAGGGAACGACTATCGGTACGGTGACGGACTTTGATGGTCAGTACTCGATTGATGTACCGGACGATGCTAAAGTGCTTGTGTTCTCCTATGTTGGCCAGAAGACCAAAGAGGTGCAAATCACAGGCAATGTGATTAACGTAGTGCTTGAGGAAGACAAACAAGTACTGGAAGAGGTAGTCGTTACCGGTTATGGTACGACCAAGAAACGCGACGTCGTTACCTCCGTGGCTTCGGTAGGTGCCGAACAACTGAAGGACGTGCCTGTTACCTCGGCTGCGGAAGCGCTCCAGGGTAAGCTGTCGGGTGTGACGGTGACCACTACTGAAGGTAGTCCGGATGCCGATCTAAAGATTCGTGTACGTGGCGGTACTTCTCTTACTCAATCCAACGACCCGCTCTACATCGTGGACGGTATGCCTGTTTCGTCTATCTCGGATATCGCTCCCAGCGACATCCAATCGATGGACGTCCTGAAGGATGCAGCTGCTACCGCTATCTACGGTGCCCAGGGTGCTAACGGTGTAATTATCATTACCACCAAGGACTCTGATTCGGACGACGACAAGATGAAGTTCCATGTGGACTACTCGGGCTTCATCGGTTGGAAGAAGATCGCCAAGAAGTATGACGTAATGGATCCCGAGGATTTTGCGCTTATGCAGTATGAGTGGGCTTCGATGAAGTACAACACCACCGATCCGGGCAACTCCGACCTGCGTGGTCAGTTCTACGCTTATTTCGACAAGAAGTACAACGACACCAAGTACAAATCGCCGTCGGAAATCGAGACGACTCCGATCAGCACCTTGCTGAGCGAGTATGCCGATCCCAGCCTGCATCCGTTTATTGACTGGCAGGATCAGACCTTTGGCCGTACGGGCTTTACGTCCAATCAGTCGGTAAGCTTCTCCGGCGGTAACAAGGCGGCTAACTTCAACGTCTCCTACAACCGTATTGACGACAAGGCCATCATGGAGCAGTCGAACTATGTACGCAACAACGTTGCTGCCAAGGCTAAATTCAAACCCTTCAAGAATTTCACCCTCGGCTTTACGACTCGCTTCACCAACACCCAGGTGCTGGGATCCGGTTCCAACGCCATCAAGGACAACGGTACATCTACCGAGTCACGTCTGCGTAACTGCGTAGTATATACGCCGACCACGCTCCTCTCGAAGAACGACGGTACCATGGAGGACGAGGATGAGACCTTCGGTTCGCTCTATGACCCGCTGACCACCATCCGCGACAACTATAAGTTCAAGGTGGACAACAAGTGGAATATCCAGGGCTATGCCAGCTACAAGTTTGCAAAGCACTTCACCGTACGTGTGGACCTGGGTTACCAGAATCGTCATATCTCTACCAACCGCTACTATGGTCCTACCACCTACTATGCACGCAACACCGGACGTCCCGGCATCGAGGCCGGAACGGCACAACTACAGGTGACCGACGAGTATAGCACCGTGCTGACCAACCATAACACCCTGGAGTGGAAGCAAACCTTCAACTCCGACCATAACGTTAGCGTGCTGGTCGGTGAGGAGACCGTTATCCGCAAGGGCTGGACCAACAACCAGTACGGCTTTGGCTACAAGGGTAGCTACGACGTAGAGAACGGCGAGATATTCAACTATCTCGGCCAGGCAGCTTACTCAGAGATCACCAACTATGTGGATCCGCGTGATAACCAGCTTTCGTTCCTCGCTCGTGCTAACTACGACTACAAGGGACGTTACTACCTGACCGCTACCTTCCGTGCTGACTGCTCCACGCGTTTCGCTAAGGGTAATCAGTGGGGCTACTTCCCATCAGCTGCTGTGGCATGGCGTATGTCGGACGAGGATTTCATGCAGGATGCTGATTGGCTCACCAACCTCAAGTTCCGTCTCTCCTATGGTATGGCGGGTAACAACAATGTGGACCTCGGATACCTCCATCCTGACTTCCTCTCGCAGCAGATGACCTATTTCGATATGGGCTCCGGTTCGAGCAATATCCTCGTGGTAGGTGGCTCGGAGAAAATCGCTTCCAACCCCAACCTGAAATGGGAGACCACAGTGACACGTGACTTCGGTATCGACTTCGGCTTCCTGCGTGATCGACTCACCGGTACCATCGACCTCTACTGGAATACTACCAAGGACCTCATCATCCGTCAGAATATGCCGGCTCGTTACAACTTCCAGTACCAGAACATCGGTTCTACCCGCAACATGGGTATGGAGTTCTCTATCAAGGGTATCATCCTGGATCATAAGTCCAAGAGCCTGAGCTACAACCTGTCGGTTGACGCTAATATCTCGTTCAACAAGACCCGCGTACAAGACCTGGGTAATATGACCTCGATGCTCGCGCAGACCAGTTGCTTCGGTTCGTCCGAGTACCTGACCACGGCCGAGTTCCTGCTTGAGGTAGGCCAGCCGGTAGGTAACGTGCTGGGTTATGTGACTGACGGTTACTATACCGCAGCTGACTTCCAGACCTACGTTCCCGCTACCCATTCTTGGGGCATCCGGTCAGACGTTGTCGCCTATGGTGACGGCTTCCTGTCCAACAAGCCCGTGCCGGGTTCGATCAAGTTTAAAGACCTGAACGGCGACGGCGTGATCACCGAGGCCGACAAGACCATTCTGGGTAATACCGTTCCGACTCACTCGGGTGGTTTCAATATCAACTTTAATATCGGCGGCGACAAGTGGGGTAAGTTCGACCTGGCTGCCAACTTTACCTTTGCATTTGGCAACAAGATCCTGAACCTCTCCAAGATGGAGTACACCACCGTAACGGAGAAGACCAGGATGCGTAACCTCATCTCGGCAATGAGCTTCGAGAATCGCTACTCGCTCTATTCCAATCAGGGTCAATACATGCCTGATGTATATGCTACCGGTGCGATGGTGTTTGGTGATGATTACACCACCTTTGCAAATCAGATCGACCAGATGAATATCGACAAGGGTGCCAATACCTACAGCCCGATCATGTCGCACTATGTAGTGACCGATCAGTGCCTGGAGGATGGTTCCTTCCTGCGCCTCAACCAGTTGACGCTGGGCTACTCGCTCCCGAAGGTATGGATGGAGAAGACCAAGGTCATCAGCAACATCCGCGTTTATGTACAGGGAACTAACCTCTTCTGCGCTACCAAGTATAGCGGACTGGATCCGGAGGTGGATACCCGCAGCAGCAAGAACCCGCTCACCCCGGGCGTGGACTTCTCGGCATATCCTAAGAGCCGCGGTATCAACGTTGGTATGAATATTCAATTCTAAATTTTCTGCGAAATTATGAAAGCAAAATATATTATTCTTAGTGTCTTGGCGCTCACGCTTGTAGCTTGTGAGAAAGACTTTTTTGAGACCGAGTCTCCTTCCGCAATGGATGAAGCCGTTTTCAAGTCGGCCGACCTGACACAACAAGCCATCGGTGCGATCTACAACTGCTTTGGCGAGGATAAGTCGTTCCGCAACCGTCTGTGTGGCGGATATGTAGCCATGAATACGGATATCGAGCATTGCTCCAAGACCGAGGATGCTGAGTATGCGGCCTATAACATGACCGGCGGTACGGGTAACCTCTCTACCTCTAACGGTAAGGATCCGTGGGCATATCTCAACTCGGCTATCGAGCGTGCCAACGTAGTGATAGACGGTATCCGTCTGCACTCGGATACCACGGATGCTACCTTCAAGTATCTGCTTGGTGAGGCGCTTACGCTTCGTGCGTTCTGTTACCTGGAGATGGTGAAGCTGTGGGGCGATGTACCTGCTTGCTTCGAGTCGTTCAACGGTCATAACTCCGAGGTGCTCTATACCAAGAAGCAAGACCGTAACGTCGTGTTCGAACAACTGCGTATCGACCTCAAGGATGCTGCCCGCCTCATGCCGTGGTCGGCACAGTGCCCGGGCAATGCCGGTAACTATACCGGTCGTCCCAGCAAGGCGCTGGCTTATGGTCTGCTGGCACGTATGGACCTCATGTACGCCGGTCTGGCTATGCGTCCGGACGTATTCACAGAGGGTGGTACTAAGGCTTGCTCCGTACAGTATAACGTCAAGGATGCCGGCAAACGCCAGGAGCTTTATCAAGAGGCTGTTTGGGCTTGCGCACAGGTGATCAAGCAGGAGGATGTGAAGTTTAAGGACAACTTCGAGGATGTATTCAAAGACCTCTGCCAGGACGTGACCGACTACTCTAAGTCAGAGTGGATCTGGGCACTGCCCTTCCTGGATGGCGCTCGTGGCCAGGTACTGGCACTTACGGGTAACAAGATGTCCACCAACTGCGCCGGCAACCTGATCAACACCATCTCCTTCGGTCAGGGCAATAACAACAATGCCAAGACCCAGGCTATGATTGAGATCGTGCCTACCTTCTACTATGCGTATGACAAGAACGACAAGCGTCGTGATATCACCATCCTGCCTTGGACTTGGGAGTATGACAACGGTGAGGGTACCGGTTCGTCCTATACAGACAAGGTGTTCCCCGGCGTAGCCGCTGCCGACAAGAAGCTCTATCAGAAGCAGTCCAATGTAGGCCAGATGTATCTGGGCAAACTGCGTGTTGAGTGGATGAAGCGTAGCTATTCCAGCAACGAGGACTGCATCGACATGCCCGTGCTCCGCTATACCGACATCCTGCTCATGTTTGCTGAGGCGGCTATCGGTTCGCGCGAGGGTAACGCTCCCGGCAACCTGTATGGCATCAGCCCACAGCAGTGTCTGGACCGCGTACGTGCTCGTGCCGGTCTGGCCAGCAAGCCGCTCGACTTCGACGCCATCGTAGATGAGCGTGCCTTTGAGTTCTGCGGTGAGAACCTGCGTAAGTACGACCTTATGCGTTGGGGTCTGCTCCGTGAGAAACTGGAGAAAGCACAAGCCGATGTATATGACCTGCAGAAGGGTACCGGTGCGTACGCCGGTCGTCCCGACTCGGTTTATTTCCACTTTGTACGCAACGATGCTTATGCGCAGAACGGCGCCGCTTATATCTTCGACCGCTTCATCGGTCTGGACCTGGATGCTACGCGTCCGGCCGAGTTTGACAAAGAGAACGGCTGGGTAGCTAAGTCGTTCTTCGACAAGGATGGTGTGCCCGATATCACCACCGAGAACTGGTATCTCTTCAAGGATGGCACCAACATCGATATGCACCAGTATTGGCCTATCTTCGATGTCAATATCGCTGCTTCCAACGGTACACTCTGGAATGACTATGAGTATTAATCACGGCATCATATTGCTGCTTACGTTGCTCGGTGTTGCGGCTTGTGAGCCCAAGCCGGATCCCGTAGAACCTACCACCTCTGTGCTCGCTTTCCCGGGCGCAGATGGTGGCGGTAAGTATGCTACGGGTGGACGCGGAGGCGTTGTGGTGCATGTCACTACGCTCTCCGACGAGCGCGACCAGACCACCGGTCTGCCTATCCAGGGTTCGCTGCGCAAAGCCTTGCAGATGGACGGTACGCGTACCATCGTCTTCGACGTAGCCGGTACCATCCAGCTCAAGAGCCAACTGGAGATCACGGGTGGCAACCTGACTATCGCAGGCCAGACAGCCCCAGGCGACGGTATTTGTATTGCGGGCTATCCCGTGGTGGTCAAGGCCAGCAACATCATTATGCGCTTCTTGCGCTTCCGTATGGGTGACCAGAACAAAGTGGAGGGTGATGCGCTCTCGATCAACGATCATAGTCGTATCATCGTGGACCACTGTTCTTTCTCTTGGTCCACGGACGAATGTGTCAGTTGCTACGGCAATACCGACTTTACACTCCAGTATTGTTTCATCACGGAGAGTTTACGGAAGTCGGTGCACGTCAAGGGCAACCACGGCTACGGCGGTATATGGGGCGGTACGAACGCTTCGTTCCATCACAACCTGCTGGCCCATCACGACTCGCGTAACCCGCGTTTCGACCACTCGTATGTCAACAACAAGTGCTTCGGTCCGATCGACTATGTCAACAACGTAGTCTATAACTGGGGTGGCAACTCCACCTATGGTGGCGAGGGCTACGACCAGTTGCGTAAAATCAACATGGTCAACAACTACTATAAGTACGGTCCCGCAACGAGCAAGAAGAACCGCCTCGTGGATCCTACCGTTAGCTGTTCGCTCTGCTCCGATGGACATACGCTCATTCCGGGTAAGTTCTGGCTCTCCGGCAACTATATGTACGGCTATTCCGACGTGACGGCCGACAACTGGAAAGGATCGACCCAGACGGGCAGCAATGTGAAGGCATCTGCCCGTTGGACGGAAGGTCTTACCGCGCTCGACAACGAACAGAGTGCCGAAGAGGCCTTCGAGACTGTGCTCACCAAGGCCGGATGCTCGCTCCACCGCGACGTCATCGATACTCGTATCGTGGGCGAGGTGCGTAACGGTAATTATACCTATACGGGTTCGAATGGCTCTACCAAGGGACTTATCGACTCGCCCTCCGACGTAGGCGGCTATCCGACCTTGAACGTCGGTACGGCGCCTAAGGATACCGACCGCGACGGTATGCCCGACGAGTGGGAAGATGCCAACGGACTGGATAAGAACGCCTCGGCCGATAGTAAAAACTATACGCTTGATAAGAATTATACCAATCTGGAGGTTTATCTGAATAGTTTGGTACAGAATTTGTTCTAACTGATATAGATCAACAAAACGCTACATGACAATGAAACGAATTGCACTCTCTTTGGTAGCCGCTTTGGCCGTACTGGCCCTGCAGGCTGAGACCAAATACTCGCACTACTACCAGGATCTGCCCTGCGCCGTAGAGGAAGTACAGGAGGTAGTCATCCCTGACTATACCGTCACGCTGACCGACTTTGGCGCTGTAGGCGACGGCAAGACCGACTGCTCCGAGGCTTTTGCGGCAGCATTGAAGCACCTCAAGAAGCAGGGTGGCGGTCACCTCGTGGTGCCCAACGGTACGTGGCTCACGGGTCCGATTAAGCTGATCAGCAATTTTGACCTGCACCTGGAGCCCCAAGCTACCATCCTCTTCTCTACCAACAAGGAACTGTACGTTCAGAAGAACGATACCCTGCGCGACGGTAGCAAGAAATGCCACGCCTGCGTCTATGGCTCGAAGCTGGAGAACGTCAGCATTACCGGCTACGGTACGCTGGATGGTCAGGGCTTCTACTGGCGCCCGATCAAGCAGAAGAAGGTGAGCGAAGACATCTGGAACGAAGCCCTGGAGATGGGTGGCGTGCTAAAGCAGGATGGTAATAGCAAGAACTGGAAGGTATGGTATCCCTTCAACCTGAAGAAGGAGTATGGTGTGCCTAATATCGCCAACGATCCGATCATCCAGGAGAAGATGCGTCCGCACCTGGTGAATATCACCGACTCCCGCAACGTGCTCGTAGAGCATGTGCACCTGCTCAACTCGCCGAAGTTCCACCTCGTGCCCACGCGCGTGCAAAACCTTATAATAGATGGCGTCAATATCCGCTGTCCGCATTGGGCACAAAACGGTGATGCTATGGATCCGGGTAATATCCAGGTAGCCCTGATCGTCAACTGCAATATCTCCTGCGGCGACGATGGTATCTGTATGAAGGGTGGCGTAGGTCAGAAGGGCGTAGATGCCGGACCGCAACGCGACTTCCTGATTTGCAACGATACGGTCTATCGTGCTCACGGTGGATTCGTGATCGGATCCGAGTTCTCGGGCGGTATGCAGCGCCTGGTGGTCAAGGATTGCTTCTTCGACGGTACGGATATCGGTTGCCGCTTCAAGTCGGCTCCCGGTCGTGGCGGTTGGTGCGAAGATGTGTACTGCCAGAATATCATCATGAAGAATATCGTCGAGTCGGCCATCCTCATCTCCTCCGGCTATGCCGACAAGGGCGCCGGCGTGAGTGCTACGGATAGCGACGACAAGAATGCCTTCTTCCCCGACTGGTCCAATATCACCTTCCGCAACATCACCTGTATCGGCTCCAAGCAGGCGGTCGAGATCCAGGGACTCAAGGGCAAACCCGTCCACAATATCCTCTTCGACAATGTCATGATCATTGGTAACAAGAAGGGTATCAAGATGGAGTTCGCAGAGGACTTGCGCTTCGAGAACTGCAACATCAATCCCAAGCCGATGCCGGTGGAGGAGTACAAGAAATGCAAGAATATCCGCTACAACGGCAAGGATCCTGACGCCGCAGAGTAGTAAAAAAGCAATTTTTCTACATTTTTCGTCAGAATTTACTTGTTCGTTTGAAAAAAAAGCAGTAATTTTGCAGCGTGAAATATCACGAAACAACAATAATTAACTTTTAAAACTCAACAAACATGAAGAAATTTTTCCTCTTCGCAGTTGCTATTGCAGCAACTCTGACTGCTAATGCAGTTGTTTATGATCTCGCAGAGATTAACTTTGCTCAGAGTGACCTGACTGTGACGAATGGTACTATTACCGACAACGCTTCTAAGAGCTACTTCGAGGTAAAGAACACCGCAGGTGAGACCGTAGAAATGACAATTGCTCAACTGCCGAACATGAAGTTCTCGTACAAGAACTCCAGCGAGAAGACTGCGTTTAAGGTATATTACATTACCGACGGTGTTAACGCAAAAGGTAAAATCCAGATGGATGGTAACCAACGTGACATTACTCTTACCAATGTAAATGTTGGCGACGTTATTACTCTGTATGTAAATTCGAAGGGTGATACCGGAGCTCAGTTCGCAGATGGTGACAAGGGTACCGCTTTCACGGGTGCTGTTGCTGTTAATCCTAACGCAACTGGTATCGCAACTGCTCTTCCTGGCAAATCAAACGAGACCGAGCCTTATGAGATTAAGGTACAAGCTATTGCTTCGACGGTTATCATCCGTGAGACTGTAGGTGGTTATGTTCTCCATAAGATTGAGATTGGTTCGAGCCAGGGCGTTGAGAATACCAAGGTTTCTGAGAAGGCTATCAAGGTATTTGAGAATGGTCAGCTCGTGATCATCAAGAACGGCGTACGCTACAATGCTATCGGTGTTCAGCTCTAATCCTTTAGATTTGTAACAGTTTGAAATATCGGCGGGGTGTATGCTCCGCCGATTTTCAAACCCGCCAATCTTCGAATCTTCAAATCTTCGAATCCCTCATGCATTCCATCCCCTTCCAGTGGGCTCAGTACCGCAACGGTGAGATCATCTATGATGATGAGGCGCGTATTCAGTTGTCCGACCAGCAGATCGGGCATATTGCCGATTATATCCGCAAGGGGTATAACTCCTGCATGATCGAGGATCTGCCCGACGGCATCTACGATATGTTTGAGGATGCAGCCCACGAGGCGCTTACTGAGGCTATTCATAGCGGACGTACCGTCTATCACGACGACGATGAGTTCGCGCCCCAGATGGATCTGCCCCTGCCGCTACTGCGTCTGTTGCCGCGTAGCGTCCTGCGCCTGCTCGACGCCGAGGACCTCTTCGAGTTCTACGAAGTAAAATCATGGGACGAACTATTCCGCATGGAAGAATGATGAAGCGAAGCTTCCTGCTCATATTGCTTTGTCTGACGGTTTCTTTTCTGCGTGCAGAGATGAGGCCCAACTTCATCGACTACATGCTTGCGGAGGAACGTTATGAGCAGGTAGTCCGCCTTGCTACGGCCCAACTGGAGCGTCATCCTAAGGATGGCCGCCTCTATACCCAGCGCGCTACGGCTTATCTCCAGCAGGACGAGCTCCAGGCGGCTGTGGATGACCTGAGCCGTGCGATTCGCTATCGTAAGACGGCCGATAAGTCGCTCGCCGACCTCTATCGCATGCGGGGTGTGCTGTACGAACTGCTGAAGAATCTTAAGGCGGCGCTGCGCGACTATACCCGACTGATCAAGCTCACTCCCCGTCAGCCGGAGGGCTATCAACTGCGCGGCGAACTGTATGCCGAGATGGGGCAGGCCGATAAGGCCCGCCGCGATCTGGAAAAAGCTCAGCAATTGCAAGAGTAGGGACTTTTATTTTCCGATCTGCTGTACGCGCTGCTCAAAGGTGTCACGATCACCCTGGGCGGCGTTCTTCATTTTCACGCGGTAGTTGCTGATCGTGTTTGGACTGTAGCAGAGCAGTTCGGCTATCTTGGCCGAGCTGGTGATACCCAGCAGGATCAGCGCAAAGATACGCATCTCTATCGTCATGCGTTCGCCCGGCTTGGGCGTGAGCTGTGCCTCGGGTTTCAGTAGGGCGTTGAAGTCATCCACGAACGTACCGTAGAGCGAGAGGAACGTGTCGTCGAACGAACGGTAGAAATTGTCCATCTCGCGGTCCATAAATCCGGCCGGATCTTTCTCGCCGGCCTTGCGTGCCATGGTCGTCAGGCGGCGGATATAGTCGCTATAGACCTCCAGGTAGCGGCATATATACTGCTCCTTGACCTTGTCGGCCTCCTTCAGCTGACGGTTGATCATGCGCTGCTCTTCGTTCATGGTTTTCATCTCGCGATTCATGGCATGCAGACGTCTGTTTTGGCGTAGCGAGAAGATGATACCCAGTACCAGGATAATCAGCACTACAGCCAGTGCCGCCAGCGCGATGATCAGTCGTACCGACGACTTATGGAGCTGCTGCTCATAGCTGTTGGCTATCTCGTGGCCCAGGGCGTAGGTCTGGATGAAACGCGTCGGGGCGTTGAAGAACGAGGCATTCGTCAGCGAGTAGTCGCTATAGCGGTAGGCGCGCTCCAGGTCGCCCGACTCAAAGCACTCTTTAGCCACCAGCCACGACGATCCGTTGTCCATAATGCCGCAGCGTACGTCGGCTATGGCCGAACGTGTCAGCCACTCGATGTACTGGCGCACCTCACCCATGCGCTGGTAGAGTATAGCGCGGCTGTAGGCCTCGATGGCATAGCGGTGGGTCCATTCGCCTGCGCGCATGAGGATGGTATCGTTGATGCGCAGCGCGAGCGGGATATCGTCGGCATCCATGGCGTTGAGTATCTCATATCGCAGGCGAATATCCGTATTGCCCGGCGCCTGACGCGCCATCTCGTGCAGTAGTGAGTCGTAGTACTGCTGCGCTGTGCGTAGTAATTGATCCCGCATCTTGGGTATGCGTGACGAAGCGGCGGCCTCGGTATGCAGGCGCCAGACGGCTTCCAGCCAGTCGACGCGCAGGCTGTCCGGAACGGCCGGTACCTCGCTGAGCAGCGCCATGCCGTCTCCGTATTTACCGATCGAGTAACTGAGTTGTACCAGCCCCATATACGCTTGCGTCCTGTACGGCTCTTCGCAGTCCAGCAGACGCAGATACCATGCGCAAGCGCTGTCGCTCTGATAATACTGATATTCGCGCGCGATGCGCAGTTGCAACGCCTTGGTCATCGGGTGAATAGCTTTCAGCGAGTCGATACGCTGCTGATGCAGGGCACTGTAGTGGCCCGATTGATTGACATCCTGGTCCAGCATGATGAATAGGCTGTCCAGCGTGGACATAGCGGCGACCGAGAGCGTTGCGGCCAGCAATAGGATCGATAATGCGATACGTTTCTGCATAGTATGTTTCTTTTTTTTGCGCTGCAAAATTACAAAAAATATTTGATATACGCAATATTTTACGTACTTTTTTTTGTGCGCAAAAACATATAATGTGCAGATTATCAGTCGCAGGGTGCGTACTTTTACGTACTTTTGTGTTGTATAACATACGCGTATGTTTGCGTATGTCGGGAAAAAGCAGTAATTTTGCAGCGGTTTTTTTAACGTAGTTGATCCCTTAATATTTATCCGACACACCATGACAACATCGATGCTCTACCATGCTTCCCCGGAACGCTATTCGCTGATGGATCGTATCTACTGCCGTTGCGGCCGTAGCGGTGTGCTGTTGCCGAAGGTCAGTCTGGGCTTCTGGCACAACTTTGGCGGTGATGCACCGCTGGAGCGTAGCCGGGCTATCACCCGCTTTGCCTTTGATCATGGTATCACGCATTTCGATTTTGCTAACAACTACGGTGTGCCGGCCGGTAGTGCCGAGGAGACGATGGGCGTGCTGATGGACCAGGATTTCCGTCCGTATCGTGACGAGCTGTTTATCTCCACCAAGGCGGGCTATGGTATGTGGGACGGCCCTTACGGCGAGTGGGGTAGTCGCAAGTACCTCATCTCGAGTCTCGACCAGTCGCTCCGCCGTATGCACCTCGACTATGTCGATCTCTTCTATTCCCATCGCTTCGACCCCAATACGCCCATCGAGGAGACCCTGCAGACGCTGGTGGATGTGGTGCGTATGGGTAAGGCACTGTATGTCGGTATCTCCAACTGGCCGTTGGAGCCGCTGCAGGCGGCGGCCAAGTATTTGCGTGAGCGCGATGTGCCCCTGCTGATCTATCAGGGACGGCTCAATATGCTGAATCGCGAACCGATTGAGGAGGAAATCTTGGATTTCTGCCATCGTGAGGGTATCGGCTTTATCGCCTATTCGCCGCTGGCGCAGGGCCTGCTGACCGATCGTTACCTCCAGGGTATCCCCGCAGACAGCCGCATGGCGCAGGAGCATTTCCTTAAGTCCGACCGCCGTACGCCGGAGCTGCTCGAATACCTCCACCGGCTGGAGGCGCAAGGCCGAGCCAACGGCCGTACCATTGCTCAGGAGGCCTTGAGCTGGGTCCTGGAGCAAAAGGGCGTCACCTCCGTACTGGTAGGCGCCAGCTCTGTGGAGCAGTTGAAAAACAACTTACAAACAATACAATAACCATGAGAAAAATTTCCATTTTATCCATCTTGCTCAGTGTCTGTCTGATGAGTTTCGCGACGGACTGGAGCAGTATTGCTTATTTAGCGGACGGAGCCGGAGACGGCGCTTATGCCAATAAGTACAAGGTGGCAGCTGCTTTTGGTCAGAATGTGATTAACATTCAGCAACCGGGCTTTGCTGCGGCGCCGGGTATATACACGAATTTCCCGGCCGGTATCGATGCATGCAGCCTGCCGCAGGGTAAGTACGTCATCGAGGGGGCCGGCATGGTGCTTTATCTCTCGGCTTTCACGCAGAAGGAGACGCCCGTGACCGTTACGGCCGGCGGTGTGGAATATGCCTTTAAGGTCTATTATGTGGATGGCGAAGGCGAAGAGGGCGGTGGTGACGAGCCGGGTGGCGATGACCCTGTTGGCGACCTGACACCTGCTACGTACTACGGTTCTGCATCGGTAGAGGTAAGCGGTTCGCCTTGTCAATTTACGTGGCATATCACCCGCAATGCGGATGCTACCCTCACGTTTGATATCTCGTGGGATGCCGACATCGTAGGCGCTGTGCCCCAGATATGTCTGGAGGGCTCGTTCATCACGATGCCGTCGCAGCAGAAGCATGCCGTGCTGACTACGACGCAGACCTACGCAGATGGTGTTACGCTCAGCGACACCTTCTTCTATATCGCGTATGCGGGCGGCGCAGCGCGCGTGGATATTACGGGCTATACCGTAGGTGCCAGCAACGAACCGGCCGACACCACGGCTGTGGAGACCGTCCGCTCGACGGACACCACGCGCAAGGTGCTGGAGAACGGCCAAGTGCTGATCCTCAAGAACGGCATCCGCTACGGCTTGAATGGAACAGAAATCAAATAACTAATCTTAAACAACTAATATTATGAGAAAAAAATTAACTTTACTCTTTGCGCTCTTATGCGCAAGTGTAATGGGATGGGCTGCTCCTGTTGAGGGATCCAGTACTGAAAACATGGATGGCCAACCCGGTTTTACGAATGGCTATGACTATTCGTTCTCTACAGACGGGACCAGTGTGAACATCTCTTTTACTGAAAAAGAGAATTATGAAGGATTAGTGGCTTATCTTTGGAACTACACTAATGGATTTGCAGAGACTGGAATGAGTGTATCCGGTCACACAGCTTCTATTACCTTGACAGGACAAACTCCTGGCGCAACGTTGGATTTCGCTTGTAAATTCGCTTTTGCCGGTGGAATGTCTGTTACAAAGAGATTTACATACACCGTCGAAGATACCGGTTCGGGAAGTGGTAGCGGAAGTGATCCAGAACCCGCTCGAGCAAGCGAATGTTTCGGAGCAAAAGGCCATTTCGGCAATCCGTCGATAAAGAATGTTTATTATCAAATTGATTATGAAGATAATAAAGCAATTATCAATTTGATTAGTCTTACCGGATATCCTCTGGATTTTGCAGAGGTACATATTGCGGGTGTCGGTAATTATGCAATGACTGCAAATGGAGTAGGCGGATATTCTTATACTATCAATAATCCGACTGTTGATGCTGAGTGGTATCTGCGCTTCTTGTATAGCGACACCAATATGCCGGGTAATGAAATGACATCAGAGAACGTGAATTCATCTGACCCGAACATAATATACTATGTGGTAGGTTCTTGTACTTCCACAGTAACAGAGAATGAAAATATTGCACTATCTTCGGCTGGTTCGTCTGCTACTGCTTCTACCGGTAACGGAAGTTTGGCTATAGATGGCACTATCGGTGGTGCTTCTCGTTGGGAGTCAGCATCGGAAGACCCGCAATGGATTTGTGTAAACTTCGGTGAGAGAAAGAAATTCAATATGGTTCAGTTAGTACACGAGGGCGCATACATTAAGACCTACGATATTCAAGTATCGGATGATGGTACAAACTTCACGACTATTAAACATGTTAGCGAGACTCTTGACGGATTCCCTTATGAACAATCAATAGATTTAGGCTTTGACTATGCCGCTCAGTATTTGCGTATTTACGGAACAGAGCGAGGAACAGTTTATGGCTATTCTCTTTGGGAGTTGCGTGCGATGTATTCCGGTGCTTCTACGCTGACCTCTATCACGCTTACCGCAGCAGACAATAAAACTCTGGTAGGTGGAGCAGGCGTAGTTTTGACAGCAACCCCGAAAGACCAAAAGGGCCTTCCGATGGAAGAGACGGTAGAATATGAAATCACTCCGGCTGCTGCAGGTCATATGGATGGCAATACCTTTATTCCTGAGCAAGCAGGTATGGCAAGTATTGTGGCATTCAATGGCACAATCCGTTCGGCTGCGGTTCAAGTATTGGGCGTTACCAGTGCTAACTTGGCTTTGAGTACCAATATCTCGACGGATAACAAGATCATCGCTCAATCAGAATTTTCGCCGAACGGAACCGATGCATTCTATGCTGTAGATGGCAATATGGGCTCTGTATGGCAGGGTTCGCCGACAAACGGAAACGTAAATGACTCACGCGAGTATGACGCTTGGTTTGTAGTGGATCTCGGTGCATTCTACAATATCGATTTGGTTGCCCTGCATTTTGAGGGAGCCTGCTCGGAACTCTATCATATTGATTTCTCGGAGAACAATAGCGATTGGAATTTGGGTTACAACTTGATAGGCGCTGAAGGTATCAATCCCCGCAACGACTATTGGACTGAGTTAGACAACAATACCAAAGTTCGTTACGTCCGCTTCTGGAGCACCAAGGCTGCTACCGGTTGGGGTATGAAGATGTTTGAGTTCGAAGTGTATGGAACAGAGTGGACAAGCGGCGATGAAGAAAAACCGGTTATGGTAAGCGCAAGCTTGGTAAGCAGTACTATTAATAGTGCCGTTATAGCTGTTTCTGCAACGGATAACGATGAGGTAGCACGCTACCACGTAGTAGATGGTACAAACGGTATTGACGCTAACTATACGCCGAGCGAAGGTAAGATCACGATTACCGGTCTGACGCACAACACCGCATACAACTTCACCATTACTGCCAAGGATGCTTCTAACAATGAGTCTGCAAACTCGAAAGAAGTGGCTGTGACTACTCCGTTTGACAGCTCGATCAACTTGGCATTGAACAAGACTTCTGAGGGTGGTTATGATGATGGTAACCCTGCTGAATTGGCTGGTGCTGCTAATGATGGCGCAGATAATACCGCTTGGGTAACGTACGCCAACCAACCTGCTGCTGTTGAATGGTGGGTTGTAGATCTCGGTGAGATTTATAACTTGACCAATATCACGGCTTTGTGGGGTGGAGATTTCTCAACTAATTACATCCTACAGGCGCGCGTTGAGGCTCCGTCGGCAGCAGACAAAGCAGATGATGCTGCTTGGGTTACATTGGCAACCGTAACAGATGCTGCTGCTAATGCCGAGAAATCAACGGATGTAAGCGGTGTTGGCCGTTACGTACGCTTCCGCTCGGTTACGAGATCAGGCGTATGTATCCGTCTGCGTGAACTCCGCGTTTATGCTTCGGGTGTCGCAACGGTAGATACCGAGGCTCCTGTTATGACGAGTGCAAGCTTGGTAAGCAATACCGATGCTCAGGCCGTTATCGCAGTGGCTGCTACCGATAATCAAGGCATCGCTAACTACCACGTAGTAGATGCAGGTAATAGCTTTGACGCTAATTTTGCTGCAGAGGCTGGTAATATTACCGTAACCGGTCTGACCGGAGGTACGGATTATACATTTGTTATCACGGCTATGGATCTCTTCGGCAATGAGTCGGAGAATAGCAAGTCGGTAGCTGTAACTACCACTGCTCACTATACCGCTCCGCAGGCTGCTTGCCCGGCTCCGACA
This sequence comes from Bacteroidales bacterium UBA3742, assembly GCA_002371785.1. Classification (GTDB taxonomy): domain Bacteria; phylum Bacteroidota; class Bacteroidia; order Bacteroidales; family Paludibacteraceae; genus Colicola. Next base: position 2,320 of record DFGU01000034.1, on the reverse strand, counting down.
TGGGATGCTGCATTGGTAAAGGCAATGTACTCGCCGACCTACAGTGCTAACTATAACCACCAGGATTGGGGTAGCGGTACTGTAGCTACAGAAGATGAGTTCGGTCGTAAGTATGTGACCAACGGTAATGGCTACTTCGGTGCAGATGGTTTCAGTCTCAACTGCCTCTTGATGGAAAAACTGCACTACGATATTTGGATTGAGAATGACGCTACCGTTCGTTTCGTACCTATTTGGGGCGGTGACGAGCAAGGTATCACCAAGGCTCTTGTTGGGCAGCAATGGAATAGCATTGATATTGACTTGTCTGAATATACAGGCATTACTAACTGGGGCAATATCTATCAGATGAAGATTGACTATGCTCCGAACTTGACTTTCTGGGTGGCTAACGCTTACTTCTATCGCGAAGCTCCGTATGTAGATACCGAGGCTCCGACCAACGTAAGTGCAAGCAAGGTAGCCGAAGGCTTCTACTCTGTCAGCATTTCGGCTCAGGCAGAGGACAACAGTGGTGCTGTCAGCTTCAAGGTAATGAACGGCGACGTACAACTGGCTACCGGTGCTGCTGCCAGCGGTGCTGCTACGACGATCGTTGTCAACGGATTGGCTTCGGGCACAAACTACAACTTCAATGTAGTTGCTTATGATGAGGTAAATAACGAGGCAGAGCCTGTCGTAGTAGCTGCAGAGACTAAGTTTATGCCTGCTGCGGCTCCGGCTCCAGACTTTGGCAACAAGAAAGTCGTTGCGGTATTTACCGATGCAATGGCATGTGCAGTAAGCGGTATCCAGTCCGGCGGTTGGGGAGAAACAACTCAAGTAGAATGGCTCGACATCGCTGAGGGCGACAAGGTATTCTATGGTCAGAACTTTAACTACGCTGGTTGGCATAGTTGGGGTGGTGGAAACATTGACGCTACCGACATGCAGTACCTCCACGTAGATATCTACTCAACCGGAATGACTGCTGTTAACGTAACACCGATTAGCGCGGGTCATGAGGGCTCTGCTACTATCACCCTGACTCCGAACGCTTGGACAAGCTATGATGTACCTCTTAGTGCATATGACGCTAATAATATCGATTGGGCTAATATCTTCCAATTCAAGTTCATGGGCCCTGTAGGCGGCAACGAACTGATGATTGACAATGTTTACTTCTGGTCGTATGGCGCAACTACCAATGCAGCACAGGGTACGGATGCCGGTGGTTGGGCTACGTTTGCAGCTCCGATTAAGTTGGGTGTACCGGCAGGCCTGACGGCTTACAAAGCAAGCTATGAGAATACAGGAACGGAAGAGATTCTCAATTTGGATCCGATCTCTGTCATCCCGGCTAACGAAGGTGTCATCCTAAAAGGTACGGCAGGCGAAAACTACATCTTTGCTCCGTCGGATGCTG
>DFGU01000034.1:0-801 GCA_002371785.1 Bacteroidales bacterium UBA3742 | reverse complement strand
TCGGCTGAACGTGCAACGAAGGATATCTTCTGCATGCGTTACTCGGGTTCGTATGACTTCACCGGTTTCTTCCTCTATGAGGGACAGTATGTTCCGGCAGGCAAGGCTTACCTGGCATTGCCGAAGCTCAGCCAGCCATCCAGCGCTCCGCGTCACGTTCGCTTCGTGATCAACGATACGCAAAACGCTACGGGCATTGAGAACAACGGTACCCAGGCTGTAGAAGCTGTTAAGTTCATTGAGAACGGACAAATCTATATCCGTCGCGGTGAGGCTGTATATAACGTACAGGGCGTACGCGTGAAATAACGTGATGGTGGAATATTTAATAGATGAATACAATTATGAATAAGAATTATATTGTACCTCAAATAGAGGTGATGAAGCTTAGCAGCGAGGATATCATGGATTCTATTAGTATCGTTCACCATTCCGGTGGCGGTAGCGGTAAAAGCGGATTTGATGAGGGAGAAATTATCTAATTAATTCCTGCTACTTATCCTCAATCTGGAGCCTGTCCGAAAGGATGGGCTCCTATTGGTAAAAGACGGTGTAAAAATGCAGAAAGCATTTTTTTCCATAAAATAATTTCCATAAAGTGGAAAAATTTGCGAGTGTCAGAAAAAAGTTGTACCTTTGCAGCCCGAATGTGGGAATACCTATCTGAATAGCAAATTTAAAATCTATATAGAATGAAGAAGATCTTTTTATGGTTCGTGGCCGCATTGTGCTGCATGAACGTGAGTGCTCAGACGCTTAATGAGGGGTTTGAGGGTGAACAATTTCCGCCGGAAGGGTGGA
>DFGU01000015.1 GCA_002371785.1 Bacteroidales bacterium UBA3742 | reverse complement strand
CTGAAAATTATTGGTGATGGCAACCGAATAAAACTCACCGGACGAATTATCGCCCTGCAAAATACAAGATGGATATTTCCATGTGACGGCCGAGCCTGTTTCAACCTGTGTCCATGAAACTTTGGCGTTGTCGCCGCGGCAAGCTGCGCGTTTTGTCACAAAATTATAAACGCCGCCTTTTCCGAACTTGTCACCCGGGTACCAGTTTTGGACGGTGGAATACTTGACTTCAGCATCGCGATTTACCACGATTTCAACGATAGCAGCGTGTAATTGGTTCTCGTCGCGCATCGGGGCGGTACAGCCCTCCAGATAGCTCATGTAGGCCCCCTCGTCGGCGATGAGCAACGTGCGCTCGAACTGACCCGTATTGCCGGCGTTGATACGGAAATAGGTACTCAGTTCCATCGGGCAACGGACGCCCTTGGGGATATAGACGAACGATCCGTCGGAGAAGACGGCCGAATTGAGGGCGGCGTAGTAGTTGTCGGAGGGCGGAACGACCGACCCCAGGTACTGGCGTACCAGGTCGGGATGCTCGCGTACGGCCTCGGAGATAGAGCAGAAGATGATGCCCTTCTCGGCCAGGGTCTCGCGAAACGTGGTCTTGACCGACACGGAATCCATGACGGCGTCCACGGCCGTATTGCTATTGCCCAGCAGGGCGTCGCGTTCCTCCAGGGGAATGCCCAGTTTGTCGAAGGTCTTGAGGATTTCTTTGTCGATTTCATCGGCTTTTGACGCTTCGTTTTCGACTTTTGACTTAGGCGCTGCATAGTAGGAGATGGCCTGCAGGTCGATCGGCGGGATGTCGAGGTGTGCCCAGGTGGGTAGGGGCATGGTCTGCCATTTGCGGAAGGCCCGGAGTCGGAACTCCAGTAGCCATTCGGGCTCTTGCTTCTTATGGGAGATGAGACGGATGACATCCTCGTTGAGTCCAACGGGGATGATGTCGGTCTCCACGTCGGTGGTGAAGCCGTACTTATACTCCTGAGAGGTAATATCCTGAATGACGCTATCCATATGAGGTTTCTTCTTATTAAAACCCCCAACACAATGCGCATTGTGTTGGGGAGAAGAGGCCGGTAGCGGAGTCAAACCGCTCTATACGGTTTTGCAGACCGCCGACTAAATCGCTCATCCAACCGGCCGAGATCGCGTTAGCGAGCTCTTCATTTCTGAAAAGCGGGTGCAAAGGTACGGCTTTTTTTTGATATACGCAAATAAAAGTGCATTTTTTTTGAAAAAATTGTCAGTTTAGTTGGCAAAATGCGATTAAAATTTGCATAATTGGGAAAAATGTCGTATCTTTGCGCCGGATTTTATATTTGAGCGCGTATGGGAGCGCATACACGCTATGTTTTTATGTTTTATTTATGAAAAGAACTAGAGTATAAACAAACGATAAAGTATTAGTCTATGAAGAAATTTCTACTCATGTTGTTTGCGGCATTCTTAGCCGGAACGATGAGCCTCAGCGCACGTACCGTCGTGATCGATGAGGGTTTTGAGAATGGTATTCAGGATGATGTCTGGACGCAGGAGTTCGTGACGGGCAACATGGCTTGGGCTGTAGAGTCGGAGGATGATTTGCTGTCGCACCCGTCGTCGGTGCACGAAGGAACGCACCGCGCCTATCTGCGTAACACCACGGGCGAGACCTTGGGCTACAAGACCCGCTTGGTCAGCAAGGTGATGGACCTTCGTCCTACCAAAGTGTATATGCCGGAGCTGACGTTCTGGTATGCCAGTCCGAAATGGGGTGCCGACTGTGACACGCTGCGTGTGCTGTATCGTACGAGTGCACGTGGTCAGTGGAAGCAGCTGGGCGAGTACAGTCGTTCGGTGACCCAGTGGCAGCGCGTGAAGATTGCTCTGCCGGAAGTAGGACAGACTTATCAGATTGCCTTTGAGGGTACTGACAACCTGGGTCATGGTATTGTGTTGGATGAGATCAAGCTCCAGTCGGCGCCGGAGTGTACGGTGCCCTACGACCTGATGGTGCTCAACAAGGGTGCCGGCAAGGTGAACCTGTTCTGGAGCGCCAGCTTTGATGCCGACAACTTTGAGGTGATCATCACGCGTGACACGATCGATCCGGACATGGTGGCCGATATCGAGGAGAACGATGCCGACCGCATTGTGTTCCACGAACTGGTGAGCGGCGACGTGACCAACTGCGACCTGCTGCTGGAGTCGGGTGAGTTCTACCTGGCCTATGTGCGTTCGATCTGCGAGGACGAGAACAGCGCATGGAGCAGCGAGCAGTCGAAGGATGGTCCGTTCGGCTTCCGCGTTCGCGTAGCCAAGCAGATCCCGTTCATGGAGAACTTTAACTATCCGAGCAATAAGAATCGCGACGACGACTGGGCATGGGGCAACAACCTGCCCAACAATATCGTGACGCCGTACGTCAACTCGGCAGCTACGGGTAATTCGCGTGCGAACTACTCGCCGGATACGACCTCGGCCGTGATCTTCTCGGGTGCGTTCGGTTCGCCTTCGACCTTCATTCCGGCCGATCGTTACGTCTATGTAGCTACGCCGGCGTTGGCCGATACGCTGAATGAGAACTTCCATATCAACCAGTGCCAAGTACATTTCTGGGCAACGGTCTATACCTATACGGGTCGTCAGTACGGCCGCAGTATCATGGTGGGCGTGATGGAGGATCCGGATGATATTACGACCTTCCGCCCGGTAGATACCGTAAGCGTATGGGGCAATAGAACGTTCCAGGAGTTTATCGTGGACCTCAGTTCGTACGAAGGCAACGGTTCGTACCTGGCCTTTGTGAGCGACTTCGACCGCGACAACCTCTTCTATCTGGACAATATGACGGTGGAGTACCGCAAGGCGGTGAACAAGGTGACCAAGATCAGCGTCAACCCGCGTGATACGTATGCTACCATCTCGTGGGAGGGCAACGCATCGTCGTACAACGTGCTGGTGACCAGCGCGGAGGTCAATCCGGCCAATCCGAATCCGGAACTGGTAGTGGATCAGGCTACCGTCAGCGGCACGAGCTATCTATGTGAGTCGCTGGAGCCGGATCATAGCTGGAACAGTCCGTACTATGTATATGTACAGGCCGAGGGCCAGGAGTGGTCGTACCGCTATCCGTTCGTAACGATCGCATCGCTGCGCGACATACCGTATGCTTATGACTTTGAGGCGCGTACGACGACGACGCGCAAGATCGGCAATCAGCAGTGCGTGGTAGGTCTGGGCGTATTCGGCAATGCCGGTACGTATCCGGCAGTGAATGTCGGTAACAGCTACGGCGGTTCGAACAGCCTCTTCCTCAGTAAGCGAGGTGGTACGGACGCATGGCTGACGCTGCCGATGGTGGAGAACCTGGACAGCGTACAGGTGAAGTTCTACCTGAGCAGCGGATCGAACGATATCGCTCAGGCACATGCCACGATCGGTATCATGTCCAACCCGATGGATATCAATACGTTTGTTCCCGTGTCGAGCTTCACGCTCAATAGTACGGGTTATACGCGTTGCTATGCCAACTTTGAGAACTACTCGGGTCCGGAGGGCGTGATCGCTATCGTATGGGACGACGTAAAGAACATGACGGCCAATACGATCAACTATATCGATGAGATCACGGTAGATACGCTGTCGGAATGCGTACCGCCTACCAATATCGACCTGCAGGTGGAGCCGGATGCCGTTACGGTGAAATGGGAATCGTCGGCACTGTCGAGCGAGTGGGAACTGTTCCTCTCGCGTACGCCGCTCTCGGAGACGCAGCGCGTGCATAAGACCAAGGAGCAGATTGCTGCTATCGGTGGCGTGGTACTGGATACAACGCTGACATGGACCGATCCGCAAAATCCGCCGACTTTCTACTTCGACGAACTGGTGCAGCACTCGAACTATTACCTGTATGTACGTGCAACGTGCGACATGGAGTGGTGGAGCGAGATGGCATTCAGCACCCCGTGTCAGGAAGAGACCTTCCCATACAAGGAGACCTTTGAGGACTACAATCCGGGTAGCCAGTCGGCAGGTTGCTGGCAGCTGGCTGACTATATGGGCGTGGACTATCCGCGTATCTATCAGGCCGGAACAACCGGTAATAGCAACAAGACCCTGGAGCTCTACTCGTCGGGTACGATCCACCGCTCGGTGGCTATCCTGCCGGTGGTAGAGGGCGCACTATCGAATATGTTGCTCTCCTTCGACGTACGTACCTCTGCGGGTACGGCCAGCTCGACGGGCGTGGTGATCGTCGGAACGATGGGCGACATCACGGATCAGAACAGCTTCGAGCCGCTGGATACCGTCTATGTGAGCGGAACGTCGTTCCAGAAGGCACGGTTTATCCTGTCGAACTACAACCTGGAGTACGACCAACTGGCTATCACGTCCGGTCTGGGCGCGAACCTGGTAATGAGTAGCGACATACTGATCGACAACGTCGAGCTGAAGGATCCGTCGTGTATCGAGCCGTTTGACTTCAAACTGAATCATCCGGCACCGCACTCTGTCGATGTAACCTGGAAGGGCGTGTCGGACAACGACCAGTGGGTAGTGAAACTGCTGAAGAAGTCGGTGACGATCGCTGCTATCAAGAACGATACCTACGATCATAGCAACGACATCGTTGCGGACAGTACTGTAACGGGTAAGGCTTTCTACTACGATGAGTTGGCCGCCCAGAAGAACTATTACCTCTACGTACGTCCTACGTGCGACGAGGAGGCATGGGTAGCGTTTGACGTCTATACGACCTGTGAGTTGCTGGATCCGACCAAGGCAAATATGGAGACCTTCGAGTCCTATTCGGAGAATACTGCTCCCGGATGCTGGACGGTAGGTAGTACCAGTTCGACCGCCTCCACGATCCCGTATATCACCACCCATCTTGGATCGAAAATATTGTATCTCAAGCAGTCTTCCTGTACCTCTTGGGCGGCAACGCCGGAGATCAAGTGCGACTCGTTGTCCAACCTGATGGTGACGTTCTATTCCGGAGCCTCCTTGACATCGGAATACTGTGTATTCGGTGTGATGACTGATCCGAATGATCTGAGCACTTTTGTGGCATTGGATTCTGTAAAGGGAGAAGGTCCCTCTGCTCTGCTTGTGAAGACCTCGTATGACTTAAGCGAATATTCGCATCTCATCCCGGCTACGGCTAAGTATATAGCATGGCGCGGACGTAAGAAAACGAACGACTATGTTTATTTGGATGACGTATCTATTGTCTCGATGGCTTGTCCGATGCCGAAGCCGAGTGTGTCGGATCTGACGACCAGCAGCGTACGTATCAGCGGCGGTCTGCGCACGAGCGACCAATGGGTACTGCTGCTTACCGACCACTACGTGAGCGCGGAGAATCTGGGTAATGACAGCTACGTAGTGCCCGAGGCATGGATCATCCGTCGCGATACGACCGACAAGGCCAGCATCCGCGTCAGTGGCTTGCAGGGCCAGACCAAGTACTACGTAGCCGCTATGACGCTCTGTGACGACTCCGTATCCTCGCAATGGAACACGATATCGTTCACGACGCCTTGCGAGGCTGTCACCCCCGAGCAGTTTGGTACGGTCACCTTCTCTGAGGACGAAGGATTTACTACGGGCCAGGGTGGTGAAACACCGTGCTGGACCGTAGGTAGCAAGGCAGAGAATGCTCCGGCTACCTATATCCCGTACGTGGAGGCTACCTCCGGTACGATGCATAATGGCAAGAACTACTTGAAGCTTAACGACAATGTGAGCGGATCGACCAGCTATGTAGGTAGTTATGCTATCACGCCGGAACTGAATGTAGATGATATCACCAAATACCAAGTCAATTTCTGGGGACGTGCTTACAACTCCACAGCCAATAATGCCCAGATCATTGTCGGCATCATCACCGATCCGACCGATCTGAGTTCGTTTGTGGCGCTGGATACGCTCAACCTGAGCAAGACGGCTTGGGATCCGTTCAGCGTAGGATTTGAGAACTACATGGGTGACTATATGGGCGACATGGGTAGCCATATTATGTTCCTCAGTGAGTTCGGTACTACCAACCAGGTATATATCTCCGAGGTATCTGTTGATCAGATTCCGCTCTGCCGTCCGATCTCTTCGTTCACGGTAGATAGCGTGGGCGAGAATGCTGCCGTTATCAGCTGGAAGGGCTATCAGGATAGCTACCGTATGCTGCTCGCGAATCGCGAACTGAGCGACTATGAGAAACCCAGGTACCACTATCTACTTGACACTATCGTTGATCATTCGGACGGTATCCTGATCACCGGCCTGGAAGCTGCGGCCAACTATTATGTATATGCCCAGGGTATATGCGACAATGGAGACAGCACGGCTATCTCGATGCTCTATGCTTCGATCCGTACTACATGTCCGACCGAGGGCGGTGCAGGTTTGCCTTTCTATGACGATTTCGATAGTTATGAGACCGGTACGGCTTCCCCGGGTTGTTGGCAGTTCCATAGTTCTTCCAGCTCTTATCCGCAGTTGAGCTTGATCTCGTCAAGTGGTACTAAGGCGGTAGAGTTGTACACCACCGGTTCGTATGATTCATGGATGGTGGCTCCGAAGGTGGAGGGTGAATTGCAGAATATGTTGCTTTCGTTCGATGCGCGCGCATGGAGTAGCAACTTTACGGGTACGTTGTACGTCGGAACAATGGCAGATCCGAACGATCCGAGTACTTTCTCGCTGATCGCTTCCTTCCCGCAGAACGATGCCTCTGCCTTTAACCATTATACGATTTCGTTGAGTGATTATGAGGTGATGTATGACAATCTGGTCTTCACCTCCGGTTTCTATACCGCTATGGGGCTTACCTCCAACAGCGATGTCTATGTGGATAATGTCAGTCTGGAGTACCTGGCTACATGTAATCCTCCGCGACTCACTTCTGCCGGTTCTTCGTTCTATTCCGTAGCGGTGGATATCAAACCCGCGAAGAGAGAGGATGAGCGTTGGCAGTTAGTAATTCTTCCTGAGACGGAAGTGGCGCTGATCAGTAACATCACAGCTTATTTGGATACTGCTGCAGGTATCATCGTGGATTCGACGCATGTGGTGTTTACTAATCTGCAACCCGCTACCACGTATTATATTTATGTCCGCACCCTGTGTGAAGGTGAGGATGTTAGTGCTTGGTCTCGCAATCCTCTGAAGATGAATACTTTGTATTACTATCATGACTCTTATTTCTTCGGATTTGAGAATATGAGCGGTAAGGCGCCGGAGTCTTGGGTACGCAGTATGTATTCGGAGAGCGATGATTACTATATGCATCCGGCTTTGACGGTAGGTCAAGACGGTCTCGGCACAGAGACGCAGTCCTTCATCTACTATCCGCATAGCCGTCAGAATATCGCCGATTCGATCAGTTATAGCCGTACGGAGAACGGAGCGATGCTGATGTATGCTCAGGAAGGCTATTATGGCAGTTATGTCATCTTCCCGAGTATCGGTGTAGCACACGACCGCTCGTTTGAGTTCAAGGTTCGTCCGGGCTATCATGACAAGAAGATCGATCGTATCGCCTTTGCAACCGAAGGTCTGATTGAGGTAGGTACGGTAGAAAATGGTCGTGGTTTCGATACGTATGAGCAACTGGCTTCCGTTCGTATCGCCAAGCCGAGTACGACCACCAAGCCGGCTAGCAAGAACAACTACCTCTTTACTTCCTATTCGCTGGATCTGGATTCGGCTACGATAGCCGACAAACAGTTGGTACTCTATATGCCTAAGCAGCCGAATGACAGTGCATTCCTACTCTTCGACGACGTGACGCTGGGTGCGGCTAAGGGCTTCAGCCTGGTAGCCCTCAAGAAGATCGTGGCCGACGGCGAGAGCGCATTGGTAGAGTGGCAAAATATAGGCGGCCCATGGAACCTCTATATTGAAACTGCGGACGGTGGAGCTGTTCAGCAATTTATGAACTTGAGCGGCGTAACCTCGCAAGTAGTGGACCACCTGGAGCCGCAGACCGACTACGTAGCCCGACTGGAGCGTGCTAGTGCACCTGCCGGTGCGAAGAACTATGTCACCAACGACCATATGGCCTTCCGCACCCTCTGCCAAGCACAGGAGCCGAAGAACGGTGACGGCCGGTTCGTATGGAACTTTGACGAAGACTCGGAGTACGAGCTGAACGATGTGCTGGGTGGCGACGTGAACGACGAGCTGTATTTGAAGCCCTCGTGCTTCCAGACCGGTATCACGTACGACAAACCCGTGAACGGTTACCAGTGGCTCGTACAGCGCAAGGGCTTTGAGTACTACGGTCCGATGACGGGCTATCAGTCCAACCGCCACTACGAGGCCGGTATGGATGATACCCGCTCGCTGCGCGTACACACCACGGATGCGAACTATAATTCGTATATCGTGCTGCCCGAGTTGAATTGCAACTTGGATACGATGATGGTTGAGTTCTACGGACGCTGCTTCGTCAACTATGACCAGACCTTCGGTACGGTAGCCAACCGCGGCAAGATAGTGGACGACACGTATCTGAACAACGCATACAGCCAGTCGATTGTAGTAGGTACGCTGACGGATCCGAAGGATCTGAGCACCCTGCACGTAGTAGATACGCTGACTTACTCGTATACCGACCTGACCGTCAACGACAATGTACAGAACGACCCGTCGGGTCTCCACTACTGGGATCTGATGCAGTTGCCGCTAGCCGGTACGCAGGGTAAGTATATCGTGCTGTTCCAGCCTGCACCGGGCTTGTTCTACCTGGACAACCTGAGCGTCAAGCCGGCCGGCAACACGCTGTTCAAGCCTTCGCATACCGAAACGACGAATATCACTGCTACCTCGGCTACGCTCAATTGGCATGTGTGGAATCCGGAAGTGCAGTCGGTGGTAGTGGTGCTGAACGGTATGGGCGAGGAGATCCTGCGCGAAACCCTGCTGGGTACGCAGTACGAATTGACCGGCCTTCAGGCATCGCAGATGTACAGCTGGTATGTATATCAGATAGACGGCTCCAACCTGTCGCCGTCCACCAAGCCGCTCAGCTTCGCGACGGAGTGCGTCGTGAACACACCGGCTTATACCAGCAGTTTCGAGCCCGAGCAGGGTAGCCAGGCTATCGCCGGTCAGAAAGCTTATCATCAGACGCTCTGCTGGACCTATAGCGATGCTATCCAGGGTGAGTGGAAGAACGCTTCGTACGACCCGTACAACCAGCCGAACACGGCTAACTTCAAGTATAGCTACGAGGGCGAGCATGCCGTACAGCTGCGCGCATCGTTCAGCTCGCGTACCGCATCGTCCTACCAGCCGTATATCGCTATGCCGGCTATGGACGTAGCGGCATATGACACGCTGCAAGTGATGTTCTGGATGCGTCCGGCCTATGTATCGGCTAAGACCGACTCGGTAGTAAGCACCTTCACCGGTTCGAGCTACTCCAAGTCCATCATCGTTGGAACGATGACCGACCCGACCAACCCGGCTACCTTCATGCCGCTCGATACCGTCACCTACGACGGTACGCTCTCCGTAGCCGACCAAGCTACGGCAGGCAACAACTGGCTGTTCCAGCAGATGAAGGTAGAGCTGGTAGGCGCTACCGGACCGTACGTAGCCCTGATGACCTCGTCCAGAGAGAAGGGCGGTACGGCAGACAAGACCGGCGACTATGTATGGATCGACAACGTATCGTTTGAGCATAAGCAGGAGTGCCAGGATCCGACCGACCTAACCGTTCTGCAACTGGGTTCGACCCACGCAGTACTCAACTGGAACGGTGTGGACTCGGCCGGCAGCTTCCTCGTACAGGTATCGACCGATCCGTTCTTCGCTAAGGAGGATGAGATGGTCTTCAATCAGGAGGTGGATGCCAATACCTGCATCGTCAAGGGCCTGAAGTCGCAGACGACGTATGTATGGCGCGTTCAGGCTATCTGTGGCGGACGTTGGGGCGAGAGC
>DFGU01000063.1 GCA_002371785.1 Bacteroidales bacterium UBA3742 | reverse complement strand
TAGGGATTGATCAGTTCGTCGGGCGAGAGCGTAGCGCCGCATTTCTCACACTGGTCGCCATATGCACCCTGTGCATGGCAACGCGGACACTCGCCGCGTATGTTGCGGTCGGTCAGGAAATGACCTGTCTCGGGATCGTAGAACTGCTCGCTGGTCTGCTCTACAAACTGACCGGCATCGTACATCTTGCGGAAATAGTCGGCCGCAAACTGATGATGCGTCTCGGACGTGGTGCGCGAGTAGATATCAAACGAGATACCGAAGTCGGCAAACGAACGCTTGATGAGTGCGTGGTAGCGATCCACGACTTGCTGGGTGGTGATACCCTCTTTGCGGGCACGAATGGTCACTGGCACACCATGTTCGTCGCTTCCGCAAACGAAGAGCACTTTTTTGCCCTTCAGACGCAAATAACGGGCATAAATATCTGCCGGAACATACACTCCTGCCAGGTGTCCGATATGTACCGGTCCGTTGGCGTATGGGAGCGCTGCTGTGATTAAAGAACGTTGAAAAGTCATATAAATTGTTGTTTTTTGTGTACTATTTTATAAAAACTTATAAAAAATTTGCACATATCGCAATTTTTTTGTAATTTTGGCGCCGAATTCGTGTCGATACCCCAAAATTCGTTTTCGGGTGCAAAGATACGACAAAATTTTGAGATATACAAATATAATCGTGAAAAACGTAAAAACATATGCTATTTTGGCCCTACTGACAGTGTTCAGCATGGCTGCAAGTGCCCAGGTGAGGAACTATGTGGGTCTCTGGGGAGAAGTAGGCGAATGGTCGCTTTTGCCAAAGGAGAGTAAGTATGGCGGTAGTCTGGGTGTAGCCGGTGGCGTGGGTGTGATGTATGATTTGCAGTACAAGCACCTGATTTTTGATGTCGGTGTGGGTGCTAATTATGGCATGACGGCCTATAGCGTGACGGCTAATCAGGACCAGCGGTTGCCTAACCAGGTTGACCTGCAGGGTGACGTTTTCGATTATGTGTATGAGGTGCGCGACCGCAAGGATCAATACACCAACCTGATGCTTCAGGTGCCTATCATGATTGGTGGTCAGTGGGGACGATTCTACTGCATGGGTGGTGTGAAAGCCGGTCTGTCACTACTCACTACCTCGCATACCAAGGCACTGCTCACCACGTATGGTGACTACCGTATGTTTGACGATTTTCGCAACATGCCTGAGTACCAGTTCTTCGACGGGCTGCCTATGGAGAAGAAGACACCGACCAACTTCAACTTCAATCTTGACCTAAGTGCTGAGATAGGTATGCGTCTGGGTTATATCCAGACCATGCGTGGCTACGACGTACGTACTACCAAAAACCAGTACCGCCTAGCCCTCTTCTTTGACTACGGTTTGCTGGACCTGCATAAGGCCAACACGCTGGAGTCGCTTACCGTGCCCAATGTGTATGATGCTGAGGCCGCCTATAAGACCCAGACGATGGTGGACAACCTGACCACCAACGACGTGATGTCCACCACGGGCTTTGCCAAGGCGGTAAACAACCTGCTGGTAGGTGTTAAGTTTACAGTACTGTTTGAATTGCCGACGCCTCAGAATTGCGTCATCTGTCGCGATGCATATCTGAATTTAGGACGCCCCCGTAAAGGCGGTACTAAGTTCGACCAAGAGTAGGTCGCCCGACACCTCGCGAATCTGACCATCGCGAGCAATACTAATCAGCCCCGTCTCTTCCGACACCACAATAGCCAGCGCATCCGAGCGCTCGGTCAGTCCCAGTGCGGCACGATGGCGCAAGCCATAATGCTGCGGAATATCTTGATTCTTGCTCACGGGCAGGATACATGCAGCGCTGTACAGGCGATCGCCTACGATGATGAGCGCACCGTCGTGGAGCGGCGTGTTCTTAAAGAAGATATTCTCTATCAGTCGAGCCGATATCTTGGCATCCAGATGTTCGCCTGTATCGGCATATTCTCTCAGATCCTGCTTACCACTTATAATAATGAGCGCGCCCGTGCGCGTACGCGACATGTTATGGCATGCCGTCAGGATGCTCTGTGCACGGCTGTCTTCGGTGGTCTGCGATTCGGCACGAAGGCGACGAAACTTAAAGCCGCTGAAGCGTGAACCGAGACGGTAGAAAAAAGTGCGTATCTCCTCCTGGAAGATGACTATCAGGGCGATGGCACCGACGGATATGATGCGATCGAACATGGCGGATGTCAGTTCCAACTGGAAGACAAATCGCACTAAGAACCAAACGATTATAAACGCCATGATACCCCAGAACAGATTCACTGCACCCGAACGACGCAGCAGACGGAATGTCTCATACAGGATAGCTGCTACCAGCAGGATATCGATCACATACTTTATCTGAAAGTCAATGCCAAACATAATTTATCCTTTCACTTTTCAATTTTCACCTTTCAATTTCTGAAACAATGTGATTGTTTCTACTGCCTCTCGCACGTCGTGTACGCGCAGTATATCAGCGCCATGCATCAGGGCATACATATGCAGCGCCTGGGTAGCCGGTAAGGCCTCATTAGGACTGGTGTGCAAAGTCTTCCATATGAGCGACTTACGCGATACGCCTACGAGCAATGGATGCTCTGTCTCATGCATCGAACGCAGCGCCTCAAAGTCAGCATCCGGACTACCTAAGAAACCAATTCCAGGATCCAGAATCAGTTGTATTCCGGCCATGTCACTTGTTGGCTTTTTTGCCGTCAGTACATACGGCACGTCGGCTTCGCGCACGAGGCGGTACATTCTATCATCCCCACCCGATATGTCGTTTATGATCATCTCTCCATAGTCTGTCAGCGCTCGGCGAGCGATCTCCGGACGATAGGTATCGAGCGACAGGATGGCTTCGGGTAGGCTGCTACGGATGGCTTCCAAGGCCGGTGCTACCCTACTCCACTCCTCTTCCTCCGTAGGTTGGGCACCTCCGGGACGCGTAGAACAGCCGCCTATGTCGAGCAGGTATGCACCGTGATTCAGCATCTCTTCCGCACGCTCAACAAGCTCATCTTGCTCCACCCTGGAGGGGGCAAAAAAACTATCGGGCGTCACGTTGAGAATACCCATCACGCACGGACGCGAAAAATCCACCTGCGCCAAGCCGATATGAAGCCGCTTTTTATTCATAAATTCTCGACAAAGGTACGAAAAGGAATTGAAAATGGAAAATATAAAATCGTTTTTTTGCCCAAAATGCATAAAAAATGAAAAATTATGGCAAAAAAATAGCGCGCACGCTTGCGTATATGAAAAATTAGTCGTATCTTTGCAGGCTGAAAAATATGCGCCTGCATAAAATGAGGTAGAATATACTATTAAAAATGATATTATGAACAAGGTAATTAAGCTATTTTTGCTGCTCTCTGTGGTAAGCCTGAGTGCTTGTAAGCAGAGCGACCTGAACACCAAGGTGTCGAACACCACGGGTTGGAACTACTTTGACCAGAAGACCACCAACTTTGAGGCATACGACCACTTGGGCAATGTTAACCCCACAGGCATGGTGCCTATCCAGGGTGGTGTGTTCACCATTGGTGAGCAAGATGAGTTCATCACCGCTCCGCGTAACAACCTGGATCGTCAACTTACCGTTAGTTCGTTCTACATGGACAAGTACGAAGTGACCTGTCTGAACTGGAACGAGTACCTCCACTGGTTGGAGATTGTGTTTGGTAAGACCGCTCCTGAGCTTGTAGAAGCAGCTCGTCCCGACTCCACCGTATGGCGTGATGAGTTGGCTTACAACGAGCCCTATCTGGAGAACTACTTCAAGCACCCTGCTTTCTCCCACTACCCCATCGTAGGTGTCACTTGGGATCAGGCTATGGCCTACTGCCAGTGGCGTACCGACCGTGTGAACGAGTTGGCACTTATCCAGTGCGGCGCTATTGAGGTGCCCGACTTTGCTGAGCTCAACTATCGTTGGCCGATCGATACTACGATCACCGAGGAGGATCGTGAAGCTCTGGCAGAAGAGATGCAGGATCCGGAGTGGATAGCTGATCCGGGTTCGATCGAGGAGTGGAACCAGCAGCACCCGGGTTATCACCTGGATACCTTGCGCGAGTTGAAGGACTTCTCCAAGGACGAGATTCGTCGTTTCCGTGATGCCGGTTTCGAGGCGCGTAAGGGAACGTGGGATACCACCACGATCCTGGTTTGCCGCGTGCCCTACGAGTATATCCGCGACCACTTTGTATTCAATACCGAGAAGTACCTGTATAGCAAGGACTATAACCCGGATTTCGGACGTCGCCCGATGTCGGATAGTTATGGCAATGACCGTAAGGTCAACAAGGCCGATGGTATCCTGGTGACCGGTTATCGTCTGCCGACCGAGGCTGAGTGGGAGTTTGCAGCCTACGCACCTGTAGCCGGTGAAGATGGTATCACCGTTGAGGATAAGATCTATCCATGGTCGGGTTATCATCCCCGTGACCTCAGTAAGCAGAACGTAGGTCGTCTGCAGGCTAACTTCGTTCGTGGACGAGGCGACATGATGGGTGTGTCGGGCGCATTGAACGACTGCTACGTCATCACTGCTCCGGTTAACTCCTTCCTGCCCAACGACTTCGGTCTGTACAACATGGCCGGAAACGTCAACGAGTGGGTACTGGATGTATATCGTGAGACCACTTACCAGCAGGTGACTGAGTACAACTCGTTCCGTGGTAATATCTATCGCGAGCCCAAGCGCGAGAACGGCAAGTACGTGCTGGATTCGGTTGGATGCTTCGCAGTTACCTTCACCTCCGACAACGATAAGCGTGACTATAAGGATGGCGACTTCGGTAGCTTGATCGAAGTGGACTACCCGCTGGATACTACCGGACTGGCTAGCCTGGAGGGCAAGAAGATTGACCCGACGGACATCCTCGCTCCGCGTATCACCAAGAAGACTCGCGTCTATAAGGGCGGTAGTTGGGCAGACCGTATCTACTGGCTCAGCCCGAGTACACGTCGCTACCTGGATCAGGACAAGTGCTCCAACCAGATTGGTTTCCGCTGCGCTATGTCCACCGTGGGTGACCAGATCCCGGGAACGCCGACGAGATAAGTTGATTTGTTAATAGGTTTATAAGTTTATACAATTATGAATTTTCCTGAAAATCTTCGTTATACGAACGAGCATGAATGGATTCGCGTAGAGGGCAACGAGGCATACGTAGGTATTACCGACTATGCACAGTCTGAGTTGGGCGAGATAGTATTTGTAGATGTTGACACCATTGGCGAGGAAATCGCACAGGGTGAGGTGTTCGGTTCGATCGAGGCCGTAAAGACCGTCAGCGACCTGAACATGCCTGTTACCGGCGAGGTGCTGGAGTTCAACGAGGCACTCAACGATGCGCCCGAAGCTGTCAACAACGACCCTTATGGCGAGGGCTGGATCATCAAGATCAGCGTGAAGGATGCCGCAGAACTCGACAACCTGCTTGACGCAGCTGCTTATCAGGCTATCCTCTAATATAGCCCAAGCATTGTATATAGCAAGCGCGACTCTTCGGAGCCGCGCTTGTTCTATATCCTTTCACCTTTCACTTTTCACCTTTCAATTTTAAGACGATCGGATAATGATCCGACACGCCTTTGTTATACCGTGGACCGATAAAGGTGCGGCGTGGCTTATGGCCCAGATACCGCCGGTCGTACTCCTTCAGAAAGTCGATATCCATCACCTGCATCTCGGTCCGATCGGCAATGACAGGCGAGGCATAAAACTGATCCAATGTGGTCCATTTTCCCTGAAAGCGATGCGTACCGTCCCAACGTTCCGGTAGTGCCATGTTTTTTAGCCCTGTGAGGTCGTTTCTGGGTGCGGAGTTCATATCCCCCATCACGATGATCTGAGGCGATTCTACGGCCTCGTAGAGGCTATCTACCACCTGTTGTATTTGTGCCTTGGCCCGTTGGCGTTTCCATTCCGAGGCGGCTTGGCCTCCCCATTGCGAGGGCAGGTGGCAGACCACCATATGCAAGGTATCGCCCACGTAGGTACGCGCGCATACGTATAATAGATCGCGCGTGGTATGCAGGCTGTCGAGCACGACGGGTATAGTGCGGCTACTCAGCACCCGGATGCGGTCCTGATGGTATAGCAGGGCGCAATCGATGCCGCGTCGGTCCGGACTATCATAATGCACGTACCCATACCGGGGCAGACGGCGCGTGAGATGGATCAGGCAACTGTCGGTCTCCACCTCGCATAGTCCGATCAGGTCCAGTCCTTGCCACCCGCCTATGGTGACGAGTGCGCGACTCAGGTCCTCGATCTTGTGAAAATAACGATTATAGGTCCAGCGGTGATTCCCGTCGGGCGTATAGTCGCTATCCCGGTTCAGGCTGTCGCGACCGGGATAAAACAGGTTCTCTACGTTCCAGAAAGCAATTTGACATACCGAGTCCCGTCGCTGCTCATAGCTTTGCGCCGCCATCTGTAGCGACAGGCAAAGGAGCAGTATGACGCGGAGGTAACGCATATCAACTGAGCATCGTAACGGCCTTTTTCAGAGCCTGGATGAAGCGATCAATATCTTCGTGGGTGTTGTATAGGCCGAACGAGATACGCACCGTTCCGGGCACATGCAGGCTGTCTATAAGCGGTTCGGCACAATGATGTCCTGTACGCACAGCTATGCCCTGCTGATCCAGTAGCGTACCGATATCAAACGGATGAATCACCTGCGGGCTGACGGCTGACGGCTGAGAGTTGACGGCATTAAAACTGATCGCCCCGTACTTAGCCTGTCCCTCGGCATAGATGATGACGCCGGGTATTTCCTGCCGCAGTTGTTGCTCGGCATAGCGGGCCAGTTCGGCCTCTTCCGTTTCGATACGCTCCATGCCGATGTTGGAGATATAGTCGATGGCTACCGACGTGGCATAACTGCCGATATAGTTCGGCGTACCGGCTTCAAACTTATACGGCAGGGCGTTGTAGGTCGTTCCCTCCCAACGTACGTGCTGGATCATCTCTCCCCCACCCTGTGCAGGCGGCATGCGGTCGAGCCAGGTCTGCTTGCCATACAGCACGCCTACGCCCGTAGGTCCGTACAGCTTATGCCCAGAGAAGGCCAGGAAGTCGCAGTCCAGCGCCTGTACATCCACCGGCATATGCGGCACCGACTGCGCGGCATCGATGCATACCGGTATATACTGCTCATGGGCCAGACGGATCATCTCCTCGATAGGTTGCCGCGTGCCCAGCACGTTGCTCACATGGGCCACCGATACCAGCCGTGTACGCGGCGTGAGCAGTTGCTCATATGCCTCCAGGTCCAGTGTCAGGTCCTCGCGCAGTGGTATGACGCGCAGCGTAGCGCGCTTGCGCTCGCATAGCATCTGCCAGGGCACGATATTCGAGTGGTGCTCCAGGGCCGA
>DFGU01000038.1:3199-4213 GCA_002371785.1 Bacteroidales bacterium UBA3742 | reverse complement strand
GCCTATGCCACGATGCACTAAACCGGAAAAATGTCTGCCATAAGTGGCAAAAATCAGAAATCTGCACATAAAATTTGCGTATGTGCAGATTTTTTTGTAATTTTGCACGATTTTTGTTGTTTACAACAAGGTGCCTCCGGGCACTCCGATATATAATCATTGCGAATAATATAAAAATACGATATATGAATTTTGTAGAAATCATTACCAAACTATTTGGAAATAAGTCGCAGAAGGACATGCGTGCCATTATGCCGTACGTGGAGAAAATCAAGGCGGCTTATGAGGAGATAGACAAGCTTGACAACGATAAACTGCGTGCTCGTTCGTGGGCGCTCATGGATAGGCTGCAAGCCGCTGTTGCGGATAAGAAGCAGCGCATCCAGGAGCTGAAGGCCTCGATCGACGCGCTGGAGATCGACAAGCGTGAGAAAGTATATGACGAGGTAGATAAGCTGGAGAAGGAGATCAAGGAGGTCTATGAGAAGGAACTCAACGAGATCCTGCCAGAGGCTTTTGCGATTGTAAAGTCCACCGCACGCCGCTTCACGGAGAACGCCGAGGTGTGCGTGACGGCTACCCAGATGGATCGCGACCTGGCGGCAGACGAGCGATTTGACTTCGTCGAGATCAAGGGCAACACGGCCGTCTATTCGAACCACTGGACAGCCGGTGGCAACGAGATCACGTGGGATATGGTGCACTATGACGTACAGCTGATCGGCGGTGTCGTTCTGCACCAAGGTAAGATCGCCGAGATGGCCACGGGTGAGGGTAAGACCCTGGTAGCTACGCTGCCTGTCTATCTGAACGCGCTGACCCACGAGGGTGTACACGTAGTGACCGTGAATGACTACCTGGCTAAGCGTGACTCGGAGTGGAACGGCCCGATATATATGTTCCTGGGTCTCACGGTAGATTGCATCGACAAGTACCGTCCCAACAGCGACGAGCGCCGCAAGGCATACGCCTGTGATATCACGTTCGGAACGAACAACGAGTTCGGCTTCGACT
>DFGU01000038.1:2219-3025 GCA_002371785.1 Bacteroidales bacterium UBA3742 | reverse complement strand
ATCATCTCCGGTCCGGTGCCCAAGGGCGAGGACCAGATGTTTGACGAGTACAAAGAGCGCGTAGAGCGACTGGTACGTGCCCAGCAGACGCTGACCACCAAATTGCTCGTGGAGGCCAAGCAGAAAATGGGGTCCGAGGACGACAAGGAGCGTGAGGCCGGTGAGTTGGCCCTGTTCCGTGCGTTCAAGGGTATGCCGAAATCCAAGGCACTCATCAAGTACCTCTCCGAGCCCGGCATCAAGGTACGCCTGCAGAAGACCGAGGAGTTCTACCTGCAGGAGAACGAGAAGAACATGCATATCGCGACGGACGAACTCTACTTCGTCATCGACGAGAAGAACAAGTCGATCGAGCTGACGGACAAGGGTATAGACTATATGACCGGCTCGACCGACGATCCCAAGTTCTTCGTGCTGCCCGACGTAGGTACCGAGATGGCCGAACTGGAGCACGAAGCAGGCCTTACGCCCGAAGAGCGCCAGCAACGCAAGGACGACATCATGACCAACTACAGCATCAAGTCGGAGCGCGTGCATACCGTTCACCAGCTGCTGAAAGCCTATACGCTCTTCGAGAAAGATGTGGACTACATCATCGATGGCGGCGAGGTGAAGATCGTGGACGAGCAGACCGGACGTGTGATGGAGGGACGTCGCTGGAGCGACGGACTGCATCAGGCTGTGGAGGCCAAGGAGAACGTGAAGGTGGAGGCGGCTACGCAGACCTTTGCCACCATCACGCTGCAGAACTACTTCCGTATGTACAACAAGCTGGCCGGTATGACCGGTACGGCCGAGACGGAGGC
>DFGU01000038.1:0-2091 GCA_002371785.1 Bacteroidales bacterium UBA3742 | reverse complement strand
CGATATGAACGACCGCATCTACCGCACGCAACGCGAGAAATACAATGCCGTGATCGACGAGGTGGTAGAGATGGTCAACCAGGGTCGTCCGGTGCTGGTAGGTACGACGTCGGTCGAGATCAGTGAGTTGCTCAGCCGCATGCTCAACATGCGCAAGATCAAGCACAACGTGCTGAACGCCAAGCTCCACCAGCAGGAGGCGCAAGTAGTAGCCGAGGCCGGTCGCAAGGGCGTTGTAACGATCGCCACCAACATGGCCGGTCGTGGTACGGATATCAAGCTCACCCAAGAGGTGAAGGATGCCGGCGGTCTGGCTATCATCGGTACGGAGCGCCACGAATCGCGCCGTGTAGACCGTCAGCTGCGTGGACGTGCCGGACGTCAGGGTGACCCGGGTAGTTCGGTATTCTACGTCAGCCTGGAGGACGGACTGATGCGTATGTTCGGATCGGACCGTATCGCAAGCGTCATGGACCGCATGGGCTTTGAGGAAGGCGATCGTATCGAGCACTCGATGATCAGCAACTCTATCGAGCGTGCCCAGAAGAAAGTGGAGGAGAACAACTTCGGTATACGTAAGCGACTCATCGAGTACGACGACGTCATGAACCAGCAGCGTAACGTGATCTACGCTAAGCGTCGTCACGCCCTGATGGGTGAGCGTATCGGCGTGGATATCACCAACATGATCTACGACGTGGCCGACCAAATCGTGGCCGACGCACGCGATGCACGCGACTATGACTACCTCAAGATGGAGACCAGCCGCGTCTTTGCGATGGAGGTGCCCTTCACGGAGGAGGAGTTCTTCGGCGAGCGCCAGCAGACCTCGTCGGATCGTCTGGCTGAGGCGGCTCTGGAAGCCTTTAAGCGCCGCATGGAGACCTTGACACGCGTAGCGAATCCCGTGATCCAACGCGTCTATCAGGACAAGGGCGCGATGTTTGAGAACATTAGCGTACCTATCACCGATGGCAAACGCGTCTATAATATATCGGTCAACCTCCGTCAGGCGGCTGAGACCGAGTCTCGTGAACTGATTCGCGAGTTTGAGAAACGTATGCTGCTGCTCATCATCGACGATGAGTGGAAGGAGCACCTCCGCCGTCTGGACGACCTCAAGCAGAGCGTACAGAACGCCAGCTACGAGCAGAAAGACCCGCTATTGATCTACAAACTGGAGTCGTTCGGCATCTTCCGCGAGATGCTCAACCAACTCAACCGCCGTACCGTAGAGATCCTGATGCGTGGCCAGATCTATCAACAGGATCCCGACCGCGTACAGCAGGCACAGCAGCAACGCCGACTCGACCTCTCGCGCTACCGCACCCAGAAGGATGCCGTACAGCAGGCTGCCGCACAGAGCGGACAGGCACAAGCAGCCGGTCGCGACACCCGTGATCAGCAACGCATGATGCCGATCCATGCCGACAAGAAACCGCGTCCGAACGACCCGTGTCCCTGCGGAAGCGGCAAGAAATACAAACAGTGCCACGGAAGGATGGAGGGCTAATAGACCGCCTTCGGCTGATGGAGTAAAGACCGCCTTCGGCTGATGGAATATGGACTTAGTATGATGAAACGCTTTCTATTATTTATAGTGGCAGCCGTGCTCAGTAGTACGGCCGTGATGGCGCAGGAGGTGGATACGCTGACAGCGGTGACGGTGCCGGCGGAGACGATCGTGCCGGCCGAGCCGGTACTGACTGCCGATACCATTCCGGCTACGGAATATCTGGCGCCTGATCCGGCACCGTATTACCTGCAGAAGCGGCATACTTTGCAGTTCAGTGCGGGCTATGTGAGTGCGTTCTACATCGGCAAACTGGCCGTGGGCTTCCTGTGGGTAGCGACAGCTGCGCAGCATGGAACCAACTGGTATTTCTTCGGCAACTACGGCTTGCAGTACTACTGCCAGATGAACCGCTGGTGCCGCATCGGTGCGAAAGCCAACTGGGAGATGGACGGCTATGTGGTGAATAGCAGCAGCAAGGCTGATGCCGTGCGTATCGGTTATACCACCAACAATGCCGTTTCGCTGGTGTTCAGTACCCAGTTCACCTATCTCAACCGCGAGAAAGTGCAACTCTA
>DFGU01000010.1:3159-19452 GCA_002371785.1 Bacteroidales bacterium UBA3742 | reverse complement strand
AGGCAAACAAGAATAATAGATACTTTCGTTTTCATGATCGTATATTATTTCAGTTGGTTTCCTTGAATACTGTATTCTGCGTCACCACGACGGATGATGATTTGTCCGTTGCGCAACACTTTTGTACATGGTACATCATCCCTCTGTACATCTTCTATATTGGTCGGTGAGTTAGCCCCAAGTGTAGCAAACGAGCCGGAGGCATTGAAGAGTTCGGTGTCGTTTTCATCCGAGGCTGTTATTGTGAACCAATAGTCGGTATTCTCATCCAAACCGTTGTAACGGAACGAGAAGGTATCGGCGGTATTCATCGCCCTACGTGCAGGGGCATGTCTGGAGAAGTCGATTTCGATGAGTTGTCCCATGGAGTTGAATGTCAGCGTACAAATCTTCTCCGTGCGCTCCTCGTTCGCCCAGATGATGAGCGTATAGTAACTGGCTCCTTCCACGGCCGGCCATGTAAACTGCACGCTGTGGTCGTCGGGTTGCGTCTCTACCTCCGGCTCTTTTTCCGGCAGCTCCAGAAGTGTACTGTCCACTTGGATGTTAAAGCCCCTCCAGATGCTATTGGCACGGTAAATATCCGCGAGCGAGTCACATGGCACTAAAAGGACTGTTTGAGCTTGATTGAGCAGATTGAAAGGATTGCCCTGCGTCGCAGGAATCGACATCATCGGCGCTACGATCGTGTCAAGAACAGGTGTCACATCATTGCCCCAGAAATAACCGCCGAACACTTCATTTTCCAGCAATGTTGTTTGCCTCGAAAGCACCAACTTGTCCTTGTCAATGCCTCTCAGCGAACCGGAACGCAACGTGGTGGTCTGCTCCGGCAGTTCAATAATTTTTCCGTCATGCTTGGGCGGATAAAGGGCCAAAGCCGTTGTGTCGGCAGAGAAAAGTACACCGTCTATCGTACGGAAATAATCATTGGCTTCCGGCATGCGGACGTACCAGAGTTGTTGGCATTGCTGAAAAGCATACGCGCGTATCTCACGCAGGTTCGTGCCTATTTCAATGGTCTCTAACCCCGTCGCTTTGTAGAACTGGCCCTTTCCGATGATGGCATTGTTGATCACCGCCTTGCTCAGCTTGCGTGAATAACTGAACACTTCTTCACCGATGTTTGTCACCGACGCAGGGATGGTCACGCTGGTCAGATCGAACGATTCGGAGAAAGCCTCATCTCCGATTTCTTCCAGGCATGCCGGCAAGGTAAGGCTTTCCAGACTGTTTTGCACAAAAGCATATTCACCGATAGTCTTCACGTTTGGCATCTCTAACTTATACAGATTGCTCGCTACGTAGAATGCGAAGGGGGCAATATGTTCAATGGATTCGGGCAAAGTGGTGTTCACATATTTGCGGTCAGGACAATAAACCAGCGTCTTCATATCTTTGGTGCAGACTAACCCGTTCCAAGTCGTATAGTGCTGATTGTCAGCCGCTACCGTCACCGTCTCCAGTCTTCCGCTGCATATGGCATTCGGACCGATATAGTTTACCGTCGATGGAATATGTAGTGTCTTTACCGAACTGTTCAAACTAAAGAAAAGCGACAAACTCTCTATCCGTTCCACACCCTCAGGTATAGTAAGGCTCGTGACCTTTGTACAGCCGTAGAAAGCGCTGTTGCAAATCACTTTGATGCTTGATGGTATTGTGTAGGCACCTTGGTAATTATCCGGCATCAGCACAAACAGACTGTCGTTGTAAATGGGATCTTGAAGTGCGGGCAGGTTGTAGAAAGACCACGATGTCAGCGACTTCACCGAATTAGCAAGGTGTACGCGCAGCAAGTTGGGCATCTGTTCAAACGAACGCTGCTCGATATATGTCACGCCTTCCGGCACGCGGAACTCAATGAGTCCTGCTTTCAAGAACGCCTCAAACGGAATCTCCGTGATCGTACTGTCCGGAATGATACAGGAGGTAAGCCTCGTGCAGCTCAGAAAAGCATTTTTACCTAAATTACGCAGGGTTTGAGGCAATACGATAGATGTCAGTTGATTGCAATAGGCAAAAGCATCGTCTGCCATACTCGTAACCGCGTAATTCGCGCCTTCGTACGTCACTGTGTCATTAATAACGATGTCACCAACAGCGGTGTTGTTACTCTGTACCGCTATTTGTGCTGTCATGGCTGTGTTGTCCAGCGTATAATAAACGCTGTCAATAAAAACCCTTTGCGCGTAGGCACACATTCCTTTTAATAACATAATTGCTACAAAAAGCAGACAAAAAACATTTTTCGTTTTCATGATCGTATATTATTTCAGTTGATTTCCTTGAATACTATATTCTGCGTCATTACGACGGATGATAATTTGTCCGTTGCGGAGGTATTTGACAGGAGTATTTGCACCATTTTCCTCGATGAAATCTATGCCTTCGGTGTTTGCTCTGGTGAAGAATGTGCCATTCGCGGTATCTATGAGCAGCAGCACATCGTCATATGCTTCGAGAGTGTACCAATACTGTGTACCGGGCAACAGGTTTTCTATTGTGGTACTCAATACCGGCGCGCTCCACAAGGCGGCAGGTGCACGGCGAGGCGCTTTGGAGAAGTCAATGGAGATCAGCGTTCCGTCAGCAGCCAAGTGGAGAGTACATACTTTCTCTGTCTGCGCTTCGTCCGCCCAGATAATGAGGGTGTAAGAAGCACCTCCGCTGACAGCCGGCCATGTGAAAGTAGCGGTGTTCTCTTCGGGTTCAATCTCCAGGTTCTCTTCTGTCGGCGTCTTGACAGAATCGACTTCTGCACCTAACTGCGTGTAATAGTAGTGTGCCATATACTGCGCATTCACAGGATCCAAAATGCCGTATTTGTTTTCCGACACGTGGTGTGCGGTCAGAATACGCGCTTTCATGGCATCCGGATTGAGCCAGTCGGTGTGGAGGAACTGGTTCGCTTCCTGAATACCGAACGATGCGGGGGAGAGCACAGGTTCCGCTTCCAAGGATGCTCCGTACGTCAGATTGTAGGCCTCGTTGCGCAACTCGTAGTGTACTATATTGCCGGATTCATCGAGAGAAATAACCGGTAAAGTAGCCGCGCCGCGATAGGAAGAATTAGCAAATTCCCATGCATTGTTTGTATCCGACCAGTTGTAGGTCTCGCGGAAATACCAGTCGGCTTCATCACCTTCATAATGCATGATCTGTTTGGTCTTCGGCACCAATGCGGTTGCCGTATTGTCCAGGCGGTAGTAAATCTGCTCGACAGGGCGTCCCTGTTCATCATAAGAGACATCTCCGAGACCGTCATTCGTCAATTGGAAATCAGTCCACCCCATAGATGAGCCGCCGTATTGCGAAACAGCAACGCAATCATACTGCGTACCGTCGTCCGGACGATAGAAGTAACGGTATTTCCAATACGGGATATTGCCTGTATTGCTCCATGTGTACCACTCGATGCGCTGTGTCAAACGGCCGAGGACGTCGTAGGTGGGCTGGTTGCGGATGATCTTGTCACAAATAAGTGTTTTTGAATAATCTTCCCAATGATAGGCGTGCTGCTCTGTAAAAGTGCCGAATTCATCGAAGATATCGAAGGTGTCGGTGAAGAGTTCCAGCCCCTCGGTCCGATTTCCAGGAACAACCATACTTGAGTTTTCCTTTCTCCAAAAATATCTCGATGCTTCTTTAGTGCAACCCGGCTCTGGGAAGTAAGTAACATCATTCCGGTATGTCAGTTCCCATGTGGCGGTAGAGTCCACATAGTTATAGTAATACAGATGTGCCTGATGTCCTTCTATATCTTCTTGTACCTCGGCATAGTATTCACGTTCCATACCGGCTTTACCTCCTCCGAGCTTATAATACCAGTCAGGTAGAGGTTGAGCCAGAGTCTGCCAGGACTTGGTGCCGTCTCCATTATCCGCCATCTCTGCTGTCTTGATACGCAGGTACAAACCGATTTCCTCATCATAAGTGAAGGTATAGAGGTATTTTTCCTCCCAAATGTTCCCTTCCGGATCATTACTGATATATTCAATGGTGGAAGCAGGAGTCCCGTCGGAATTAAATGTGGTTTCCTCGCGGCTGTAGTTTAACAAATTCCAAGTGAAGTTTTTGGTATCCAATTTTTCCCGCTTACGCGACATGTCGAAATGATTGGAGTAATACAATTGCGTTTCCCGGATAGTATCGTTATGATATTTTCCCCCATTGACGCTCCAACCTTGTATATTGACCAGTAGCAGTTTATAATACTCTGCCGGACGATGATCCTCTTCGCTAAAAATAGTCCAGCCTCCGTAAGCTGGGTCTTCACGACTGGAAACGGAGTATATCTCCTCTCCCTCCGCATCATATTCCTTACGTTCATAGCACCACATGCCTTGGGAGTTAATGAACGAATCCACCTCCATTGCGATATTGTAATTCTCATCGTAGCGGATACAATGGTGTCGTTTCAGGCTGTCGTTGGAGTAGTTGTTCTCCAGCGTCAGCAAGGTGGTTGCCGCTCCTATGCTTCTCATAGGACGGGTACGGATTATCCATTCGCGCTCTTGCTTGGAAAGACATACCTTGCCCGACCGCTCGGAATGAATCTCGCTGATACAGAGATTTGTAGCACGGTCAATCCGTCGCTCGATGTTTTCGGTGAACACGAGATTTCCTTGCTCATCGTAAGTATAAGAACTCTCCCGAGTGCGTGCAACAGGATCTTTACGCGTAGTTACCGTTTCCCGTCCATAGGTGTTTTTGCCTTCTGTATTCCGTTTGATTTCGGCTTTTATCCAAAGTGTATCAATTCCCATTGGGTTATATTCAGAGATGTCCACATGGAGAGAAGCTATTTCGCCGTTCTCATGATAGGTGTAGTTAGATTCACGGATAGACATATACAGAATATGATTGCGGTAATAATTGCGCACAACGCTTTCGGAGTTCGTTTCCCACTTGCGTGCAGACGCGTTATATTTATAGGTATAATCAACCGAAACAGAATCATTCTCTGTACGGACGGTGCGGTTGTATGGCGTCCATTCCATGCCTGTCGTCATTCCAGTCTGCTCGTCATAGACGGTGTTGAGACGGAACGTGATGTAGTCATAATTGCGAATCTGACGAATAAGCCTTCCTTCCTCGTCATACACGTTGCGGTAGTCGTTCTGAAAATACAACTCTCTCTGTGCCGGATTACGGTATTCAACATACTGAAGCGAGTCAAATGTCTCATAATATACGCGTTTTGCACGCATGGACTCTTTCAGGTACAAGCCACTGTCCACTTTGGTGTACAAGGTCTTGGTCGGTATCATTATATATGTCGTGTCATGCCATGTGTCGCGCTCCACGCTGATAACTTCAAGCGTGTCGTCCGTGTACCTGTAAGCCGTATAATGGTCCGGACGCACCTCCTCCGGGTCATCTTCCACCGTATAGGTTGGATAGGTATACACCACACTGTCCAACCGCCATGCATAACGATCGGATAAATTGTCTTGTGCGTACATGCACATTCCTTTTAGTAGTAAAAAGGCTACAAAAAGCAGACAAATTTGATTTTTCTTTTCCATAATTTGCATATGTTAAAAAGATTTACTAATTTTGCGCTCCAAAATACATTTTGAAACAATCGTTCGAGGATCCCTAATCCGAGATTAGAAATTCGGTGCAAAGGTACTGCTTTTTTTTGACATGTGCAAATTTTGCAGTTGTACGAGGGGCGTATATAGCATTTTATAAGTTATTGTAAATAAGTAAATTATAATTTTATATGAAAAATAAAGTTGTACGATGGGAATTTTTGCCGCTTTTGGGCTTGATTTTTTGCTTTCAGAGTTGCTCCTAAAGTGTCCATTTGAATTAAAAATCAATAAAAATCGCACTTTTTTGACCAAATACTTGCAAATGTCAGAAAATAGTTGTAATTTTGCAGCCGAAATGCGAAAATATACTGATTGTGGAGATTTTTGCATTCGAATTACATGAATAGAGAAGCTGAAAATAGAACAATTGCTGAGTGGGTGGAGAATGAGTCTTTCCACGGACGGTATGCGTTTACGCGAAACGACGTAGACAAAGCATTCCCAGCTATGCCTAAAGCACAAGTGACACAGACACTATGGCTGATAGGCAAAAGAGGAGTGTTGTATTCACCATGGCAGAACTTCTTTGTAATTATTCCGACAGAATACCGGCTCAAAGGCGTTGTTCCTCCTATGTTCTACATTGATCAGTTGATGCGGTTCATGGGTAGGCAGTACTATGTGGGACTGCTGAATGCCGCTGCGTTCTATGGGGCAAGTCATCAGCGTGTGCAGACGTTCTTCTGCATCGTGGACGGAGGACCTATCCGTTCGATTCACCGGAAAGGGATAGACATCGAGTTCCATCGCAAAGCGCAGATACCTGTCGGATTCATGCGGCAGTTCAAGACGCAGATGGGGACGGTGAACGTGTCGTCTCCGTGCCTAACGGCATTGGATCTGATATTGTTCGAACAAGAGATAGGTGGGTTGACACGTACTGCGACGGTGCTGGCAGAGTTGGTGGAAGAAATGCGATGGAGTGAGCAGCCGGTGGAGTTGCTGAACTGTTTTAACACGCCGATAGTGCAGCGGTTGGGGTACATACTGGAGCATGTGCTTGAGGAAGAGCAAGCAGCAGAGGAACTGTTTACATTGTTGAAAGCATCCGGAAGGCCGTTCCGCAAAGTGGTGCTGAAAGCGGCAAAAGCTGAGACGGAGTATGTGGAGAATAGATGGAAAATAATTGATAATCAACCAATAGAGATAGACGAGATATGATACCGGAGTTTGCGATAACGGAATGGAGCAGTGTGGTTCCATGGAAAGAGAAAGAGCAAGTGGAACAAGATCTGCTGATTTGTCGTGCGTTGACAGAGATATACAAGGATGAGTATTTGGCGACGCATCTGGCATTTCGTGGGGGTACGGCCTTGCATAAGTTGTATTTGCAACCGCAACCGCGATACAGCGAAGATATTGATCTGGTGCAAGTTACGGCAGAGCCGATAAAGGATACGTATATTCATCTGCGTCAGGCATTGGCTTTCTTGGGTGATCCGGTAGTGAAGCAGAAACGACATAATAACACGTTGATGTTCCGAGTGCAATCGGAGGGACTTCCGTCTGTGCCGCTGCATATCAAGGTGGAGATCAACTGCAAGGAGCACTTCTCGATTTTGCCGTTGGTGAAGGTGCCGTTTAAGGTGGAGAACATGTGGTATAAGGGCGAAGCGGAGTTGCTGACGTATCAGTTGAATGAGCTGATCGGGACGAAGTTGCGTGCGTTGTACCAACGACGCAAGGGTCGGGACTTGTTTGACTTGTATCAAGCGCTGACGTTGTCAGATTTGAATGTGGAGAACGTGCTGCGTGCGTATAACGAGTACATGGATTTTGTGGTGGAGAGCAAGCCGACATACAAGCAGTTTATGCAAAATATGACGGACAAGATGCAGGATCCGGAGTTTCTGGGGGACACGGAGGGACTGCTGCGGTTTGGGCAGACGTTTGATCCGGTTCGTGCGTTTGAGTTGGTGAAGGTGACATTCATCGATTGGTTGCCTGGACGGAGGGATTGATTCTTATGACGTGTTCTTTCCTTAATACCATTATACATCCCTACTCATGGGTACTATTGGCTCTAACGCTCATTTGGAGCGGATGCCGATTTATTTCTTCGGATGCCGCCGAACAGCTTCAAGAGGCGGAAGAATTGTACCTTCAAGGAACCTCTTCCAATAGTAGTAGTCAGTACGAAAGTTCGACCGCATATCTGAAGCAAGCGGAGGAGATCTTGGAGAGTATTCAGCCGTCAGCCGTCAGCCATCAGCAGTTGGCACGGCGGGATGAATTATTAGGGTTGACATGGTTCCACTTGGGCAACACTTCGGAGAGTGAGATGCTTTATGACATTGCGCAGGCGTATTACCGCAAAGCGATACCAATGTTGAATCCGGACAGTAACGCGGTCTATCTGGCATGTGCCTATCGCGACATAGCGCGTACGATAGCCATCACCGGGGGAGAACAAGACAGTGTACTTTGGTATTTTGCGCAAGCTGACATATTTGCCGCAAAGGCCAATAATACGTTGCTCTTACTGGACATCGATGCCTACCGTTACCAACTATGTTTCCCGGATAGTGTGGTGCATAGACTGAATGTATGCAAACAGTTGGCCGAAGAATACAAGGTTGCGACACGCTATTCGGAAATCGTCGAACTGCTGTTGGCGCAAAGCGCTACCGACTCGGCTGCCTATTATTTGGCTCGCTTGCAACCTACCGATTCGGCCTATACCTATTGGTTTGAACAGAGCTACGCATATCTGAATAGCAAGATTCTTCGTCAACGCGGACAAGCAGATAGTGCCTATAGCGTGCTCTTGGATCTATATGACCGCAAGATCGAAGAACTCCAGCGCGATGCAGGGGCGCGAACATATGCGCTCTCCTTGCACTACGATGTAGCGCGTGAACAACAGTTGGCTGCGGAGGCACAACGCGAACGACAGTGGCAACGAACCATCTCTGTTATCCTGATTTTGCTGCTGGCAGTACTGATCATACTATTTGTCGTCATCTGGCGCTATTGGCAACAGCGTCGTCGCGAACAAGCCAGACAGTTAGAAGCATTGCGCGATAAATACGTACAACAGTTACAACTGGCCTTGGAACGGCTTCAACAAAAAGTGAATCTAACCCGCGAGATAGAGATGCAGCGAATGCGTGGCAACGAGGTAGAGTTCCCGAAATGGCTGCAGACCTACCGCGATGAGCAACTGACGATGAGCAAAGAGAGCCTGGACGAACTGATTGCTTCGATCGACAAAGCGCTGGATGGCGCGATCAGTCGTCTGCGCGCGGAGTATCCCGAACTGACCGAATCGGATATGCAGTTTGCCATTCTGTCTATCATCGGTGCCTCGGATAACGATATGTCTATCGTACTGAACGTCCAGAAACAAACCATCTATCATCGCCGCCAAATCGTCCGCAAACACGTCAACCCCGATATCGACGACATCGATGCCTGGTTAAGGAAGTATGTGCTGAGTATATAAGTTACATATCGCCTAAGCCCAATGCAATAAACTGTATCTGATAGCCGCGGAAATGAGAACGGATGTTTACAAACTTTTCTTCCAATGTCTGCATACTGATTTTCTTCTCATTGCGTTTCACTTCGCCGATCGTCACACGTTTGTCCAATTTCTCAATAGCAATTAAGTCTATCTCGTTCTCTCCGCTCTTGTCCCACCAATGTCCTACTTCCGTCACACGCTCTTTCTCTGCGTATAACTGCCGGAAATAACGCTCTAACATCAAACCGCTGAACTGGTCGTAGCCTTTATCAATCATTTCTTTGAGCAAATCCGACTTGCCCATCTCGACAATCGAACGGTTGGATTCGATGAAGCGGAACCAGAACGTCAGGAAATTATCGTATAACGCGAACTTGATACCTTGCGAGTTAGGTTTGGCAAACATCGGTCGCACCTTTTGAATGAGGTTATATTCCTCTTCCAACGTAGCCAAGTACCGTCCGTTATTACCACCAATGACGCTGTCTATTTGTGATTGTGTTGTCATGCTGTTGGCAATCAGTTGCATAATACTGAAATACACCTGATAGCGTTTGCCGAATTCACCAACCAGCAGTTCCGTACCCTCGTTAAGGAACACTGAACCGTTTTGGCACACTGCATCAATCATCATCTCCTTACTTATAGCGTGCGCGTCCATGAGTAACTCCACGTATTTTGCTACACCGCCGCTAATGGTATATAGTGCCAGCAAGTCATCTGATGTATAATCGGGATTATAATCCGACAAAATCTGCTTGAGTAAAGCCGTGGAGAAAGGTTGCAACCGGATCTCTGCTGTCGCTCTACCGAATAAAGGTTGTTTCTTGTCGCGGAAAATCTTCAGCATCATCGAATAGACTGAACCGCACGCGATCAAGTGCATGTGCGCTTGGTTCTTGTGGCTGTCCCATACGTCTTGTATCTCGGACAAGATGGCAGGATTGATGTCGTACAAACGTTGGAACTCATCCACCATAAATGTTACATGATTTTGTTCGCTGTAGATCATCAACTCACGCAATATATCCGCAAACTTGTTTGCACGTCCGTACAAGTGCAACCCTAAAACGGCTTCCACCGTTTGCTGCAACTCCTGACAAAGCAACTGTTCCGATTTCTGAGACACAAAGAAATAGAGCATCTGCTTATCAGCAAAAGCTTGTTTGACCAGCGTCGTTTTACCGGTACGCCTGCGACCGATAAGCAGCGTGAATACTGCTGTTTGCTCCGATTGACGGTCCAATTGTAACAACCGCTCAATCTCTTGATTCCTGCCGTAGAACTTCATATATTTTTTACTTTTTACATTTTTGTAAATTACAAAATTTCAAAACCGCCGCAAAGGTACTGTTATTTTTTGAATTGAGCAAGTTTTTGAGCAAAAAAGTTACTGGGAAGTGCATTTTTTTCCCATTTTGGTTGTTTTTCACACAATTATGCGAGCATAGACGATATTTTTTCGGCCAAATTCTTGCATATTCCAAATTTTTGTCGTACCTTTGCAGCGATTTTCTGAGATAAACGACTAAATAGAAACTGATTAAATAGTAAATCAATTTATGATTAACAGTCAAGACATTAAGAACGGCGTATGCATTCGTATGGACGGCCGTTTGTATTTCGTTATTGAATTTCTGCACGTGAAGCCCGGTAAGGGTAACACGATCATGCGTGTTAAGTTTAAGGATGTTGTCGATGGTCGCGTTCTGGAGCGCCGCTTCAATATCGGTGAGAAACTGGAGGATGTACGCGTAGAGCGTCGTCCGTATCAGTACCTCTATCAGGAGGGTGAGGACTATATCTTCATGAACAACGAGACCTTCGAGCAAGTGCCTATCGCTCACGACCTGATCACGGGTGTAGACTTCCTGAAGGAGGGTATGGTAGTAGATGTAGTATCAGACGCTTCGACGGATACGGTGCTGTTTGCCGAGCTGCCTACCAAGGTAGAGCTGAAGGTGACCTACACCGAGCCGGGCCTGAAGGGCGACACGGCTACCAACACGCTGAAGCCTGCCACGGTGGAGACCGGTGCAGAGGTGCGTGTACCGCTGTTCATCAACGAGGGAGAGACGATTCGTATCGATACCCGCGACGGTAGCTACTGCGAGCGTGTGCGTTAATCGCACATCGCCGCAGCTACGCGAGCAGCCAGACGGGCATTGTTGAGCACCAGCTCGATATTAGCGGCCAGGCTATCACCGCCCGTCAGATCTTTTACTCTGGCCAGCAGAAATGGCGTGCACTCTTTACCGTGTACGCCTTTTTCTTCGGCTTCCTGCAGGGCATGGTCGATGGCGAAATTGATGATGTCGGCCGGCATGGAGTACGCCTCGGGGATAGGATTGGTCACGAGCATACCGCCCTGCAGACCCATGGCCAGTTTGGCATGGAAGGCATGCGCCAGTTCTTCGGGCGTATCCATCCGATAGTCCACGCCGAAACCGCTATGACGCGTATAGAAAGCGGGCAGTTCGTCGGTGCCGTAACCGATCACGGGTACACCCTTGGTCTCCAGGTACTCGAGCGTCAGACCCAGGTCCAGGATCGACTTAGCACCGGCGCAGATGACCATCACGGGCGTCTTGGCCAGTTCCTCGAGGTCAGCCGAGATATCGAAACTATGCTGTGCACCTCGATGCACACCGCCTATACCGCCCGTAGCAAACACGCGTATGCCGGCCATGGCGGCGATGATCATGGTGGTGGTGACCGTAGTAGCACCGTCCATGCCGCGTGCTACCAGCACGGGCAGGTCGCGACGCGAAGCCTTGGTGACCTCCGCGCCTTTCTTACCGAGGTGCTCTATCTCTTCGGGTGTACAGCCGGCCTTCAGGCGACCGCCGATAATGGCTATCGTAGCCGGTACGGCACCGTGGTCGCGGATGGTTTGCTCCACGCGCAGGGCCGTCTCCACGTTCTGGGGATAAGGCATGCCGTGACTGATGATGGTTGACTCGAGTGCTACGACGGGACGTCCGTCGCGCAGTGCATCCGCCACTTCGGGCGAGAGGGAAAGATAGTGGTTTAGCATAGTATTAGTAATTTTTTCGTGTTATTTCTCTTCTAATAAGTCAGGTCGGCGTTCCTGGGTATGACGTAGTGCTTCGTCGTAGAGCCACTCTTCGATCTTAGCCTGGTGGCCGGAGAGCAGGATATCGGGTACGCGCCAGCCTTTGTACTCGGCCGGACGGGTATAGACGCCGGGCTCCAGCAGGCCGTCCTGGAACGAGTCGTTCAGCGCACTCTCTACGTCGCCCAGCGCACCGGGCAGCAGACGTACGATAGCGTCGGTCATCATGGCCGCGGGCATCTCGCCTCCGGTGAGCACGAAGTCGCCGATAGAGTATTCCTTGGTGATCAGGTGGTCACGCACGCGCTGATCTACGCCCTTATAGTGGCCGCAGAGGATGATTATGTTCTCACAGAGCGAGAGGCTGTTGGCCGCCCGCTGGTCGAAGCGCTCGCCATCGGGGGCGGTGAAGATGATCTCGTCGTAGTGGCGCTCGGAGGTGAGGTGGGTGATGAGCCGGTCGATGGGTTCGATCTGCAGCACCATACCCGCACCGAAACCGAAAGCATAGTCATCTACTTTGCGGTGCTTGTCCAGGGTCCAGTCGCGCAGGTTATGCACGTATATCTCGCACAGCCCACGGTCCTTGGCACGCTGAATGATGGAGTGGTTGAGCGGCGACTCCAGCAATTCGGGACAACATGTGATGATATCAATTCTCATATCGGTTTTTCTTCGAAAAACGTTATAATGGTTTTTACTTTGTAAAACGTTAAAGAGTAATAATGGTGACCTTGTCACGTTAATCGAAATAACGTTCGTAGAACCATCTTAACTGATTAACGTCCGAAGGACCTTCTTAACTAATTAACGTGACGTAGTCACTTTAAGGTACGGGATCGTAGCCGGAGCCGCCCCAGGGGTTGCAGCGTAGGATGCGCTTGACGCCCATCCAGCCGCCCTTGATTATGCCGTACTTCATCACGGCCTCCACCATATACTGGCTGCACGTAGGTGTGAACCGGCACGACGGGGGCGTGAGGGGCGAGATGCATGCGCGGTAAAAATACACCGGCAGCAAAAACAGCTTTCGTATGATCACTTTTACACTCATCAACCTATAAACTAATCAACTTCCGTAGCGCTTTGCGCATGGCTTTCTCGATGACCACGTATGGTTGCTTCTCGCGGTCAATATAGTTGAAGCCGATCAGGTAGTGGCGGTCCGGTTGCTCGTCCAGCAGGTGGCGGTTGAGCCGGTAGGCCTCCCGCATACGGCGCCGCATATGGTTGCGATCCACGGCATGCCGGAAGATCGACTTGGGCGCCCATACGAGTACCTGGGTCTGATCCTCAGCCGGCATATAGGTCACGCGCAGCGGCCAGCACACGAAATGCTTGCCCTCGCGGTAGAGTTGCCGGATGCGCAACTGGCCGCACAGACGATCGGATTTTGAGAGCGTATAGGCCACTTTTCCGGGTTTACTCTTCGGTCTGGTGCTCCAGATAGTCGTTGATAGCCGATATGATCGACTGGTGCTTCTCGTTCGGCACGCGGATATCCACGCGGTAGCCAGCTTCCTCCAGCGCCTGTACGGTACCGGCACCAAAGGCGGCGATCAGGGTCTTGCCCTGCTGCCAGTTGGGGAAATTCTCCTGGATCGACTTCACGCCCGAGGGGGTGAACAGCGCGATCATATCGTAGTCAAAGGGTTTTTGCTCTTCCCACTTGCTGGACACGGTGCGGTACATGATAGCCGGCTGCACGGTGATATTATGCTCGGCAAACATGTTGATCTGGTCGTCGGTATGGATATCGCTCAGCACCATCAGGTATTTCTCCTGCGGACGACGGAACATAGCCGGCAGCAGGTCCTCGAAACGGTTATGCTCGGAGAAGAACACCTTACGCTTGCGGTACTGGATATATTTCTGCAGGTAGTTGCCTACGGTCTCAGAGATGCAGTAGTAGTGCATCGAATCGGGCACGTTGAGTCGCATCTCTTCGCAGAGACGGAAATAGTGCTCGATACCCAGGCGCGAATTGAGGATGACGGCCGTATAGTCGAGCGGGTTGATGTGTTGCATACGAAATTCGCGAGCGGTCAGTCCCTCGATATGGATCAGTTGACAGAAGTCAAACTCCACCCCATACTTGGCCGCCATATCGGCATAGGGGTTACGTTCGGTCTGGGGCTTGGGTTGCGAAATGAGAATCTTTTTTATCATAATTGCACAAAACTTTGACTAAGTATATAGTTGGTACCATAGTATGCGCCCAGTAGGGGTAGCACATCCATGGTCATCACGGATAACAATATATAGAGCAGCGACGACGGACGCTGTAGAAAGGCGCGGCAGTACTTAAAGACGATGAGCGCCAGAAACGCAGCGGTCACGAGCGTGACGAGCGTCTGCAGCACGCGGGTGTTGCCATAGTAGAACATGCCGAGCATGAGGGGATAGAGGGCGCAGCAGAAGACGCATATCAGGTGCTCGTAGTGCTCACCTATCGAGGCGCAACGTTTGCGGATCTGGAAGGTGTAGTTCACCAGCAGCATCATGAGTACCTTGATGCCGTATAGCAGGGCTATCAGCACCAGGATGACACCATAGCGGGCGATAGAGAACGCTCCGTCGTGGAAGCAGAGCAGGTAGCAAGCCATGGCCAGGGTGCCAAGTTGGAAGAGATGCAGACATATCTGGCCCAGCACGGTGCGCTGCGACTCGGTGTACTGCCGTTCCGGTTTGGCGACGATGGTCGTGAAGCTATTGAGCACCACACCCGGCTGCATCACGTTGGCCAGCGCGGCCAGCACGAGCAACAACAGCAGCACCCAAGCCGTCCACGGCTCGGATACAGGCGATGATATGAGTGGTATGGAGGTGCTCATTGTTTTAGGGGCTGTCAGCATTCAGTCGTCAGCTTTCAGCTTTTAATTGGTATAACTTATCTCCCCGATGGATCAGGCGGTCGGTCTTGAGCGAGAAAAATTGGCCTTGGGGGATGCGCTCGGCGGGATGTCCGTCGGCATCGCGCATACCCGCAGCGGTCAGTTCGTACGCACCGGTGGTCTCGCCCGTGACGAGCAGTTCGGCCGTGGCGTCCAATTCAGGCACCGCCTCTACGTAGAACTCGGCTACGCTCAGCTGCTTGTAGAAATTGGTACACTTGCCAACGAACACTTTCTTGCGCGTGGCCATACTGCCATAGTGGCGGGTCCACTCGCCCAGGCGTTGCCCCTGGTAGTAGCCGTCCCAGAAGCCGCGGTTGAATACGCGGCTGAGACGTTCGTCCCAGCGGGCGATCATGGGTTCTATCACCTCGTCCTGCGCGTACAGCCCATGCTGCCAGGCCTCGACGGCCTCGCGGTAGCAGCTGACGACGGTATGGACATACTCAGGTCCGCGGGCACGTCCCTCGATCTTGAGTACGCGTACGCCGGCATCCAGCATGCGGTTGAGAAAACCGATGGTCTTCAGGTCGCGGGGCGACATGATATACTGGTTGTCGATGTCAAGCTCCAGGTCCGACGACTTATCACGCACCGTATAGGCGCGGCGGCACACCTGCACGCAGGCACCGCGGTTGGCCGACTGGCCGAAGTTGTTGAGGCTCAGGTAGCACTTACCGCTCACGGCCATGCATAGGGCGCCGTGGCAGAACATCTCGATGCGCAGCAGTTCGCCGCGGGGGCCGCAGATATGCTGCTCTTGGATGTCACGGTAGATGGATGCCACCTGGTCCATATTGAGTTCACGCGCCAGCACCACCACGTCGGCAAACTGCGCGTAGAACCGCAGCGCCTCGGTGTTGGCGATATTGAGTTGGGTAGAAAGGTGCACCTCGACGCCCACCTTGCGGGCATACTGCATCACGGCGATGTCGCTGGCGATGATAGCACTCAGTCCCGCCTCGCGGGCATGGTCCACTATCTCGCGCATGAGCGGCAGGTCCTCGGGGTACATGACGGTGTTGAGCGTCAGGTAGGTCTTCACGCCCGCCTCACGGCAACGACTGACGATGGTATGGAGGTCCTGGGTCGTGAAGTTAGCCGAACTGCGCGCACGCATGTTGAGGTGCTCGATGCCGAAATAAACGCTGGTAGCACCGGCCTCGATGGCCGCTGCCAAGCTCTCCCAGCACCCTACCGGCGCCATGATCTCTATTTGTCGTTGGTCGTTGGTCATTAGTCGTTAGCCCATTT
>DFGU01000010.1:0-3036 GCA_002371785.1 Bacteroidales bacterium UBA3742 | reverse complement strand
ATTTTCTCATTTTGCAAAAGCCACTCGGCTATTTGCACGGCATTGAGGGCGGCGCCTTTGCGGATCTGGTCGCTTACGCACCAGAAGTTGAGGCCGCAGGGGTTGGTCAGGTCCTCACGGATACGTCCTATATATACGGGATCCTGTCCGCTCAGGTAGAGCGGCATGGGGTATTCGTTCTGCTGGGGGTTGTCCATGAGCACGCATCCCGGGGAAGTCTCAAAGGCCTCACGGGCACGAGCCACGCCGATCGGTTGCTCGGTCTCTACCCATACGGCTTCGGAGTGGGCACGCAGCGAAGGCACGCGCACGCAGGTGGCGCTCACCTGGATGTCGGAGTGCATGATCTTGCGCGTCTCGTTGTACATCTTCATCTCCTCTTTGGTGTAACCGTTGTCGGT
Source organism: Bacteroidales bacterium UBA3742 (assembly GCA_002371785.1). GTDB lineage: Bacteria > Bacteroidota > Bacteroidia > Bacteroidales > Paludibacteraceae > Colicola. The sequence continues at coordinate 2,635 of DFGU01000010.1, read as the reverse complement.
GAAGACATCGATATGGGGGATGACGTTGTAGGCCAGTTGGTGCTGGAATTTACGAACGGTAACGGGTTCGCCGCTGAGCACCTGGCGATATTGTGTCTCCAGTTCCGCCATAGCTTGTGCGCCTGCGCCGGAGGCTGCCTGGTAGGTAGCTACATGTACGCGGCGTATATGGCTCACGCGCTCCAGGGCCTGCAGAGCCACTACCATCTGGATAGTGGTGCAGTTGGGGTTGGCGATGATGTTGCGCGGACGATAGAGTGCGTCCTGGGCATTGACCTCGGGCACTACCAGAGGCACATCCTCGTCCATGCGGAAAGCGGAGGAATTGTCAATCAGTATAGCACCAAAGCGGGTGATGTCGTCCGCGTATTCGCGTGATACGCTCGCGCCCGCGCTGGCAAAAGCAATATCGACACCACGGAAGGCGTCGTTGTGCTGGAGCAGTTCCACGGTGTGGGGTTCGCCCCGGAATAGGTATGTCTGGCCTGCGCTACGCGATGAGCCGAACAGGCGTAGTTTTGTGAGCGGGAACTGCCGCTGCTCGAGAACACGCAGCAGTTCCTGTCCTACGGCGCCAGAGGCGCCTACGATAGCTATCGTCATATGTACGTACGAACTTATGCGAGCGCTACAGTAACGTCAGCCTCACCCTCAGCGAAGGTCAGTTTGCCCTCACGAGCGAGCCAACCGAGTGCCAGGTAGAGGTCCTCGTTTTTCAGTTTCGTTGCTTTCTTCAAAGCCTTGAGTGCGAGAGCACCGTTCTCAAGAGCAGCCCAAATGAGGCCTGCGTTCTCACCAATTTTTGCTACGTTCATAATCGATTTCTTTCTTTTTTGTTAATATAATAGACTAATATTCTGTCGGCCGTCAGCTATCAACCATCAGCCTTCAGTTTTAATTTTCAGCTTTTGTCTTTTGTCTTTCGACTTTCGACTATTGTATCACTCTTCCCACTTACGGAACACCAGGCAGGCGTTGTGGCCGCCGAAACCAAAGGTGTTGGTCAGCGCATAGCGCAGCGGGCGCTTTTGGGCCTGACCGAAGGTGAAGTTGATCTTGTAGTCGATCTGCTCGTCCTCGTCGTCGGCGGAGTGGTTGATCGTAGGCGGCACGATGCCGTGCTTGAGGGCCAGGATACAAGCCATCGACTCTACGGCACCCGTAGCACCGATCATATGACCCGTCATCGACTTGGTGGAATCCAGGTTCATCTCGTAGATATGATCGCCAAAGACGTTGCGGATGGCCTTGAGTTCGGCGATGTCGCCGAGCGGCGTGGACGTGCCGTGGGTATTGATATAGTCGATATCCTCCGGACGGATGCCGGCATCCTGGATAGCCAGTTGCATGACGCGTTGTGCGCCCCTGGCATCGGGATCGGGGGCCGTCATATGGTAGGCATCCGAGGTCATACCCTCGCCCACCATCTCGGCGTAGATCTTGGCACCACGTGCCTTGGCATGCTCATAGTCCTCCATGATGAGGCAGGCAGCACCCTCGCTCAGCACGAAGCCATCGCGCGACTTAGAGAACGGACGGCTGGCGCCCTGCGGGTCGTCGTTGCGCGTAGAGAGCGCATGCAGCGAGTTGAAGCCGCCAATACCCGTGATCGTCACGTCGGCATCCGCACCACCCGTGAGCAGCACGTCGGCATGGCCCAGACGAATCTGGTCGAAAGCCTGCGCAATAGCGTGGGACGACGAGGAGCATGCGGTGGACACCGAGAAACTCAATCCACCCAAGCCAAAGAGGATAGATATCTGACCGGCAGCAATGCTGGGAATCGACTTAGGAATCATGAACGGATTGAAGCGGGGTACGCCGTCGCCCTTGCCGAAGCTGACGATCTCCTCCTCAGTGGTCTGCAATCCACCCATACCGGAACCCCAGATCACGCCGATACGGTCGCGATTCTCATGCTCCATATCCAGTCCCGAATCCTCCAGCGCCTCCTTAGCCACCCAAACGGAGAACTGCGCGTAGCGGTCGAGCTTGCGCACCTCTTTGCGGTCGAGCAGGGGCGTTGGGTCAAAACCCTTCACCTCGCCGGCGAATTGGGTCTTAAAGAGACTGGCATCAAAGGCCGTGATCGGCGCGATGCCGCTCTTGCCGGCCACCAGGGCTTCCCATGTCTCGCGCGCGCTATTGCCTACGGGCGTAAGCGCGCCTATTCCTGTTATAACGACTCTTCTTAATTGCATGCTTTTTTGCGTCTTGTATCACATGAATTAACGAGCTTACGGTTGCCCGTAAACTCGCAATTCAATCATTCTTACCGTCTGTTAAGCCTGTGCGTTCTTGATGTACTCAATCACGTCACCTACGGTGCTGATCTTCTGCGTATCCTCATCCGGAATAGAAATTCCGAACTCTTTCTCAAACTCCATGATGAGCTCAACTGTATCCAGCGAATCAGCATTCAGATCTGCTTGGAAATTAGCCTCGGGGGTCACTTGCGACTCCTCAACACCCAGCTTATCAACGATGATAGCTTTTACTTTCGATTCAATTTCTGACATAATTGTATAGATTTATTTTGTATATTCTCGTGTTTGTTTTCGTTTGTTTCCTACGGCTTTTTCCGTCCGATGGGTATATGCCCAAATATGAAAAAGCGTGCAAAATTACAACATTT
>DFGU01000091.1 GCA_002371785.1 Bacteroidales bacterium UBA3742 | reverse complement strand
ATATCAAGCCTACCTACCACTTCTACGACACCACATTCACGCTCTGCTCGTCGGACACCATGGAGTGGCACGGACGCCAGTATTACTACCAGGGCGATGCTAACGTCTATGACACCGTCTTCGACCTGAGTACCGTATATGCCTGCGACTCCAACTACTACGTACGCATCCATTACGACCTCTCCTACGACGTGACCAAGACCGTCTCGCTCTGCTCCGACGATGCCCACTATAGGTGGGAAGACCTGGTATTCGACGACACGCTGGCCGCTTCGCGTCTGTGGGACGAACCGCGCCACTATACCTACGTACGCAACTACCAGACCACGATCAGCGGTTGCGACTCCATCCTGCGTCTCGACCTCACCATCTCGCCGAGCAACGACTCCGTATGGACCGACACGCTTTGCCGCGGCGAGACCTACTACTTCTTCGACCAGCAGCTGACCGAACCGGGCGACTACGTATCCGTTCAGCCCAACCGCTTCGGATGCCAGAACCACTACTACCTCACGCTCGTTGAGATGCCGCTACCCAAGTACGAACTCGCCGTAGAACCCGTCTGCGTGGATGAGGACGGCATGTCCAATACCTATCTGCTGCACTTCACCTACGATGGCAACATAGCCCCTGTAAGCTATAGTATCCGCTACGACTCGGCGGCACAGGCTATCGGATTTGAGGACATGCAGGATCAGCCTATCCCGGCCGGCCAGCTGACGCTGCACCTGCCCGTACCGTACTTTGCGGCACGCCACCAGTACCCGCGTCCGGGATACTATCAGGCCGAGATAGCCTTCCAGAACGGCGTCTGCCTGTCGGATACGCTGATGACCTATCCGTTCCAGATAGAGATGCGCTATCCCTCGTGGATCACCACCCAGCACTGGAACGACGCCATCTTTATCATGGATTCGACCCTGAACGGCGGATACACGTTCTCAGCCTTCCAGTGGTATCGCAACGACTCGATACTATACGGCGAGACGCGGCCGTACCTGTATGACCCGCAGTACCTGCATACCGGCGCACAGTATAGCGTAGCGCTGACGCGTGAGGATGACCAAGTGACGGTACGTACGTGCCCCATCACGCCCAACCTGAGTATCCACTACGACAACTCGCCTCAGCAGACCTACGTATCCGTGGTACCGACCGTGGTAGCCAAAGAGGATGCCGTAGTCTATATCCTCTCGCCCGCTCCGGGCCACTATAAGTTGCTCAACCCGCAAGGACAACTGGTCAGCCAGGGTGCTTACACCCCCGACGCCAAGAATACCTATCCGGTACAGCTGCCTGCCGTGAGCGGCGTATATGTATTCCATCTCACCGACGATGCCACTGCCGGCAAGGGTGGGGACCTGAGCAGAACAGTTAAAGTGATAGTACAATGATGAGAACCAACCATAGATATACAGTGCTCCTCCTGCTGCTCGGCGCGGCCATGACCGTAGCTGCGCAGACCCGCCTATACGGCGACTGGGGAAGCAGCTACAAGAAGCAGAAGTCCAAGACCAACCAGGCCGGACTCTATACCGACCAGTACGACGGCGTGCACCACCTGGTAGGCATGCAGGTGGAAGGCGCCTATGCCAGCTTCCTCCAGCAGTCGCAACTGATGACGATGAAGCCCGGCGGCTACGCCCTGGGACTGACCCTGCAGTACGCCTATCTGAACGGTCCGTTCTTCCTGCAGACCGGCGTGGGACTGCGTTGGCAGGACGTGCAGAACGGCGTGACGGACCAGCAGTACACCATCGAGGCCATCGATGCCACCGGTACATCGTGCCATATGGACTATCGCTTCCACGACCGCACCGACCGCATGCGTGAACTCTATGCCCAGTTGCCGTTCTACGTGGGCGGCTATTTCCGCGGCTTCTACGTGATGGGTGGCGTGAAGGCCTCCATGCCGCTCGTGGGCGACACGCGCCTCAGCATGCTCACCACCACGACGGCTCGCTACGACGGCTACATCGGTCCGATCGAGGAGATGGACAACCATGGTATCCGTCGCGACGTACCCCTCACGCCCGACCAGCAACGCGGCGAGGCGCTCCAGATGCGCTTTGACCTGCTCGGCGTCTTCGAATGCGGCTACGAGTTGGCCTTCTCCAACAAGGGACGACCCGGCTACCACCGCTCCAATATGCGCGACCAACGTCTGCGTATCGGTGCCTTTGCCGAACTGGGCATACTCAACTCGGCGCCCAAGACCAGACAGGCGCTCTACACCGTGCCCGACTCCAGTCCGTACGACTTCCAGACCTTCCGCTACAACCACGTACTGAGCACCGGACAGGTCGGATCAGTACACAGCCTATATGCCGGCATCCGACTGACCTATTTCTTCTTCGGCGTTCAGACCAAGGAGAAGTGCCTGCTCTGCGGCGCACGCGGATCGATAAGCCCATGGTAATACAACACGGAAACTAATTAACAGTTATGGAAAACTATATCGTATCAGCTCGCAAGTACCGCCCCCTCAGCTTTGAGTCGGTGGTCGGTCAGCAAGCCCTCACACAGACGCTCCGAAATGCCATCCGGCAGAATCACCTGGCGCATGCCTACCTCTTCTGCGGACCGCGTGGCGTAGGTAAGACCACCTGTGCACGTATCTTTGCCAAGACGATCAACTGTCTGAACCCGACAGCCGACCACGATGCCTGCAACGAGTGCGAGTCGTGCCGCGCCTTCAACGAACAGCGCTCGTTTAATATCCACGAACTGGATGCCGCCAGCAACAACTCGGTGGACGATATCCGTTCGCTCATCGAACAGGTGCGTATCCCGCCCCAGATCGGCAACTACTCGGTCTATATCATCGATGAGGTACACATGCTCTCTGCCGGTGCGTTCAACGCCCTACTGAAGACCCTGGAAGAACCGCCTTCGTATGCCATCTTCATCCTGGCTACGACGGAGAAGCACAAGGTGCTGCCCACCATCCTGAGTCGCTGCCAGGTGTATGACTTCTCGCGTATCACAGTAGCCGACACCATCGCCCACCTGCAGTACGTAGCTTCGCAAGAAGGCGTGCAGGCCGAGGAGGAAGCGCTGAATGTTGTAGCCCAGAAAGCTGACGGCGGTATGCGTGATGCCTTGTCGATATTCGACCAGCTGGTATCCTTCTGCGGCAACCAGATCACCTACCAGCGCACCATCGAGGTGCTCAACGTGCTGGATACCGACTACTACTTCAGACTGGTGGAAATGGCCCTGGCGGGCGATGTGTCAGGCAGCTTGCTGCTCTTCAATGAGGTGCTCAACAAGGGATTCGATGCCCAGCACTTCGTGACCGGCCTGGCGCAGCACCTGCGTGACGTACTCGTGTCGAAAGACCCGCAGACAGCGGCCCTACTGGAGACCTCGGAGGCGATCCGTCGTCATTACCAGGAGCAGGCTACCCGCTGCACGGCCCCCTGGCTCTTCCAAGCCCTGGACCTGGCCAACACCTGCGACATCCAGTACCGCACGGCGAAGAACAAACGGCTCTGCGTGGAGCTGATGATCCTAAAATTGACCCAACTGCTCCAGGCCGCTACGCCTGCGCAGCATAAAGCCGCTCCGCAACCCAAGCCTGCTGCCCCTGCACCCAAACCGGCTCCGGCTCCGCAACCGGCACCCGCGCCGCGTCCCGTGACGCCTACGCCACCACCGCCTGCGCCCAAACCGGCACCGGCACCAGGACCGCAGATACCCAACCTGCCGCATATCCCGTCGATCCCGCAGATACCGTCTGTGCCGACGGGTGCGCCCAAGGCCGAACAACCCCAGGCACAAGCCGCTCCGGAGAAGCAGAACAACCCTTTTACGGCAGACCAGTTCAGTAGCGCGTGGGCTGGTCTGAAAGACCTCTTCCCCGAGGATCCGCGCATGGCATCGGTGTTTGATATCTACACCCCCGAACTGCAAGAAGACCACCAGCAAGCCCTACTGACCCTGACCAACCCATGGCAGGAGAAAGAAGTGCGCGCACAGCTGCGACGCATTGAAGCACAGCTGCACCGCGTGCTCCAAAACGACCTGCTCCGGATACAGATCCGGGTGGCGGAATATACACCCGAACTGTCAGCCGTGACTGCTGAAGACAAACTGAAACGCATGATAGAGAAAAATCCAAATTTGGGCGAGATGCGTACGCGTCTGAACATGATATTGGATTAACCGATTAAATACTGCATGTACGATCTTAAGAAATACCTGCCTACTACCAAGAAAGAACTTGAATTGCGTGGTTGGGACGAAGTGGACGTCATCTTCTTCAGCGGAGATGCGTACATCGACCATCCCCAGTTCGCGGCAGCCGTAATAGGTCGTACCCTGGAGCAGGCCGGCTATCGCGTAGCCGTGGTGCCGCAACCCGACTGGCGGGGCGACTACCGTGACTTTAAGAAACTGGGGCGTCCGCGTCTCTACTTCGCCGTCTCGGCAGGCAGTATGGACTCGATGGTCAACCATTACACCGCGGCCCGTCGCCGCCGTTCTGACGATGCCTACACGCCCGATGCCAGGGCCGGTATGCGTCCCGACTACTGCACGATTACATACTGCAAGATCCTGCGTCAGCTCTATCCCGACGTGCCGATCGTGATCGGCGGTATCGAGGCCTCCATGCGCCGACTGACCCACTACGACTACTGGCAGGACAAGCTCATGCCATCTATCCTGGTGGATAGCGGCGCCGACCTGCTGACGTATGGGATGGGGGAGAAAACGATGCTCGAGATAGCCCGCATCCTGGATAGCGACCGGCCGAAAGCCGAACAACGGGCGGCCCTGCATGCCTTGCCGCAAGTGGCTTTCCTGACGGACGACGCCAAGCCGTATCTCACGGACGATACCATCCGGCTGCATAGCCACGAGGAGGCGGTGCGCGATAAGCGGGCGCATGCCGAGAACTTCCGGCTGATAGAGACCGAGTCCAACAAGATACACCAAAGCCGAATATGCCAGGCCGTTGGAAGGCAGACCGTGGTGGTCAACCCATCATATCCGCCGATGACGACCGAGGAACTGGATGCCGTCTATGACCTGCCGTATATGTACATGCCTCATCCTAAATACAAGGGCAAACGCATTCCGGCCTATGAGATGATACGCTTCTCGGTCTGCATGCACCGAGGCTGCTTCGGCGGCTGCTCGTTCTGCACCATCTCGGCGCACCAGGGCAAGCAGATCACCTCGCGCAGCAAACAGTCGATCCTCCGCCAGATAGAGCGCATCAAGGACCTGCCCGAGTGGCGGGGCAACCTGAGCGACCTGGGCGGACCCTCGGCCAATATGTACGCCATGCACGGACGGGATATGTCGCTCTGCGAACGCTGTGCCCGGGCCAGCTGCTTGCAACCCAATATATGCAAGAACCTCAATCAGGACTTCGGCCCCCTGCTGGATATCTACCGCACCGTGGACCGACTACCTTATATTAAGCGCGCGTACGTGGGCTCGGGCGTGCGATACGACCTGATGTCCGAAGAGTACGGTCGCCAACTGATCACCCGCCATGTGTCTGGTCGACTCAAGGTGGCTCCCGAGCACACGGCCCCTGATGTACTCCGATTGATGCGCAAACCCTCGTGGGAACACTTCATGCAGTTCCGTGACTTTTTCCTGCGCGTCAATGAGGAGAACGGCTTGCATCAACAGTTGATCCCGTACTTCATCTCGTCGCATCCCGGTTGCACCAACCGCGACATGAGCCACCTGGCCGAATGGACCAAGAAAATGCACTACCATCCCGAGCAGGTGCAGGACTTCACACCTACACCCATGACGCTCTCCACCACAATGTTCTACACCGGACTCAATCCCTACACGATGAAGCCCGTCTTCGTGGCTCGCACCAAGGAGCAGAAGGAACGCCAACGCGCCTACTTCTTCTGGTGGAAACAAGATAAAAATCAACGCCTATGAAAAAACGCATCAAATATCGTATCAATCCCGACACGCTCCTGCTCGAACGCGTGGAGCGCAGCATACTGTCCTGGATAGGTCGCACCGGTCTGTTCCTGCTCATCGGTGTCGGCGTAGGTATCGGCTTCTTCTTCCTGTTCCTCTGGCTCTTCCCCTCGCCCGAGGAGGCGCGTCTGCGTCAGCAAAACCGCACCATCAACCAGCGTATGCAGGTCATGGAGCGTCGTACGCGTCAGCTCCAGCTGGTCGTGAACGACCTGAGCGATCGCGACCGCAATTTCTATCGCGTGCTGCTGGGTGCCGAACCTATCCCCAGCGCCGAGTTGACGGGCGAGCAACACCGCGCCGAGTACTACGACTCGATCGCCGAGATGACCAACAGCCGGCTCTATGCCCGTCTGAACCAGTCGCTTGACCAGCTGGAGGCGCAGGTCTATCAGCAGTCGGCCTCGTACGACGACCTGGTGCGTGCCACTAAGGATCAGTCACGCCGCATGGAGTGTATCCCGGCGATCCAGCCCGTGATGAACAAGGACCTCAAGCGCATGGCCTCAGGCTACGGATGGCGCGTGGACCCGGTATATCATGTGCGTCGTTTCCATGCGGGTATGGACTTTACGGCTCCTACCGGTACCGAGGTGATGGCTACGGGCGATGGAACGGTGTCGTTCGTTGGTTGGAAGCAGGGCTATGGCAACACCGTCATGGTGAACCACGGCTTTGGCTATGAGACGCTCTATGCCCACCTGAGCAAGCAACTATGTAAGGTGGGACAGAAAGTGAAACGAGGTGATGTGATAGCCGAAGTGGGATCTACCGGCAAGTCCACCGGACCCCACCTGCACTATGAAGTACACGTACAGGGACAACACCAGGACCCCAGCAACTACTATTTCTACGATTTGTCGCCGGAGCAGTACGACCAAATGCTTCGTTTGTGTCAGAATGCGGGAGATATGCTGGATTAACCGATGCGGGAGATATGCTTTAGCTCCTCTTCGTTCAGCACCTTAATCTTACGTCCATCTACACTGACCAGTCCCTCTTGGGCAAACTGGCTAAGCGTACGGATGGCATTGTTGGTCGTCATGTTTGACATGTTGGCCAGGTCCTCACGACTGATATAGAGCGCCAGGGTGCAGCCGTCTTCGTTGTAGCCGTACTTCTTGCGCATCGTGATGAGCGAATCGGCCAGACGGCCGCGGATATGCTTTTGCGTGAGGTTGATCGTCTGGATCTCGGCAACAGCCAGGTCGGTAGCCAGAGCCTGAACAAATTTGTAGCAGAAGGTGTTGTTCTCCTGGAGCAGGGCCTTGAAGTCAATGCCGCGGATGGCATATACCTCACAGGGCTCGAACGCACTGGCGCACGAGGTATAGGTGTCGCCGGCTATCACGGCGCGAAAACCAAAGAAATCGTAGGGCTTCAGGAGGCGTATGATCTGCGCACGCTGACCAACACCCTCCTTGTAGATACGTACCTTGCCGCTGATGAGCACCCACATCCTATCGGGCCGATCGCCCTCCGAGTGGATCAGTTCGTTCTTCGCATAATGTACTATCTCTACACGACCGTCCAACCAACTCTTTTCTTCGTCGGTCAGTACGTCCCACACGGGATTTAATTCCCAAAGTTTTTTGTAGTCAACTACCTTTTTCTTCATGCCTTAAATATACCAGTCGGCGGACCCATACCTGGAATCCGTGGTGCAAAGGTACAATAAATAATTAACATACGCAAGAAAAACCTGCTTTTTTTGTCAAAAAAGTGCATTTTCTGTACGCTTTCTGCAGGAAAGTATAGAATTTTTAAAAAAAATTTTACCACCTCAATAATTTTTTGTATCTTTGCGCCCAAATAGCAAATTTTTTATTATCGTGAAAGCAAACTATCTTTCCTCGAGGCATATTGGCCTCACCCAGAAGGACCAAGAGAAAATGTTGCGCGCTATTGGCGCCGAGTCTATTGATCAGCTCATTCATGAGACCATGCCGGCCGACATCCTGATGCCCGAGCCGCTGGATTTGCCGGAGCCGCTAACCGAGCAGGAGCACCTGGTCAACATGCAGCAACTGGCTAATGAGAACGACATGTATCGCAGCCTCATCGGACGCGGTTGGTACGGCACGATCATGCCTGCTGTCATCCAGCGCAACGTGTTGGAGAACCCCGTTTGGTACACCTCGTATACGCCCTACCAGGCCGAGGTGAGTCAAGGACGCCTGGAAGCCCTGTTTGTTTTCCAGACCATGATCAGCGACCTGACCGGTCTGCCCCTGGCTAACTGCTCGCTCCTGGACGAGGCTACTGCGGCTGCCGAGGCCGTCACCATGATGCGTAATTTGCGTACGCGTGAGCAGGTGAAGAACGGCGTATGCCGTGTATTTGTGGACGAACGCATATGGCCCAACACCCTCAGTGTACTTCGCACCCGTGCAGCCGGACAAGGCATCGAGTTGGTGGTAGGTCGCTATGAGCAGTTCACCCCGTCGGCCGACTTCTTCGGCGCTATCGTGCAGATGCCGAATGCATGCGGATCGATCGAGGACTACGCGGCGCTCATCGACGAGTGCCATGCCCAAGGGATGCGCTTTACGGTCATTGCCGACCTTATGGCCATGGCCCTGCTGCGTCCGCTGCCTGCCGATATCTATTGCGGTACGGCCCAGCGCTTCGGTCTGCCCGTAGGCTTTGGCGGTCCTACCGCCGGCTATATGGCTACCCGCGACGAGTACAAGCGCGACCTACCAGGACGTATTATCGGTCTGAGCAAGGATGCCTACGAGCGTCCTGCCTACCGCCTGGCCCTGCAGACGCGTGAACAACATATCAAGCGCGAGAAAGCCACCAGTAATATCTGTACCGCCGAGGCCCTGTCGGCTATGATGGCCGGCTTCTACGGCGTATATCACGGACCGGAAGGCGTTCGCGAGATAGCCGAGGGGATCCACCACAAAGCCGCTTATCTCAACGAAATGCTCCAGGCCTATGGCTTCCGCCAGGAAAATACCGAGTTCTTCGACACCCTGCGTATTGCCATGGACGAGGACCAGATCAGTCAGCTGCGTGAGACGGCCGAGAGCTGGGGACTCAATTTCTATTACGACGAACCCGGCTACGTGAGCCTCTCGATCGACGAGACCGTCACGGTAGATGATATGGACGACCTGATCACGCTCTTTGCCGAACTGGCCGGCGCGATGCCGCAACCTGAGGAGTCGGAAGAGGCCTTTGCCGGTTGCTGGGCAATCGATGAGAGCCGTGTACGCGAGGTGGACTATATGCAGGCCGAGGTATTCCAACGCTACCATACCGAGACCGAAATGATGCGTTACATCAAGCGTCTCGACCGCAAGGATATATCCCTCACGCACTCCATGATACCGCTGGGTTCGTGCACTATGAAGCTCAATCCCGCTGCCTCGATGATACCTATCACCATGCAGGGATTCACCAGTATTCATCCGCTCGCACCTGCCGATCAGACGGCCGGCTATCGCGGCCTCTTGAGCGAACTGGAGCAGCAACTGTGCGCCATCACCGGATTTGATGCCTGCAACCTGCAGCCTACATCCGGTGCAGCCGGCGAATATACCGGCCTGGTGACGATACGTGAGTATCACCGTCGTCACGATGCCGCCCATCGTAACGTGCTGCTCATCCCGGCTTCGGCCCATGGCACCAACCCTGCCTCGTGTGCACAAGCCGGCTTCTTACCCGTGGTGGTACGTTGTGATGAGCACGGTAATACGGATATCCAGGACTGGTGCGCCAAGGCCGAGGAGCATAAGGACAACCTGGCCGGCTGCATGATCACGTATCCTTCTACCCACGGTATTTTTGAGATGGCGATCCGCCGTATGTGCGAGACCATCCATCAGAACGGCGGACTCGTCTATATGGACGGCGCCAATATGAATGCCCAGATAGGCTACACCTGTCCGGCCTTTATCGGAGCCGATGTATGCCACTTGAATCTGCATAAGACCTTTGCATCGCCTCACGGCGGTGGTGGACCGGGCGTAGGTGCCGTTTGTTGCACCGCGGCTTTGGCCGACTGCTTGCCTACGGAGGATCACAACCGCGTCAGCGCGGCGCTCTATGGCAACGCCAATATGGCACTCATCTCCTACGGTTACATCGCAATGATGGGTGCCGAAGGCCTGCGTGACGCTACAGCAGCTGCCATTCTATCGGCCAACTATCTGGCGGCTCGTCTGCGCGATGCATACGGCATCGTCTATACCGGCGAGAAGGGACGGGTAGGGCACGAGTTGATACTCGACTGCCGCCAGTTCCACCAGATCGGTATCACCGAGTCCGACATCGCCAAGCGACTCATGGACTACGGCTACCATGCGCCTACGCTCTCCTTCCCCGTACACGGTACGCTCATGATTGAACCTACCGAGTCGGAGTCGCTGGCCGAGCTGGATCGCTTCTGCGACGTTATGCTTCAGATACGCGAGGAGATCGCCGAGATAGAGCGCGGCGAAGCTGATCCGAAGGACAATGTCCTCTTGAACGCTCCGCACCCGGAGTATGAGGCAGTTGCCGACGAGTGGCACCATGCTTATCCGCGTAGCAAGGCGATCTATCCGACCGAGTGGGTAGCACAGACCAAGTTCTGGATCCCCGTAGCTCGTGTGGATAACGGTTTTGGCGATCGTAACCTGGTAGCAAAATGGTAAAGATACCCCGCATAGGAGATTTTGCCAACCCGCATAACGCGCCGAAGGACAACCACCTGCGTACCATCTTCGAGTACCTTGGGATTATCTTCGGTATCTTCCCCATGGCGCTGATGGTCAACTGGGTCTTTCTGCCGCATGCCTTTGTAGGAGGTGGCCTGACCGGTATATGTTCCATCATCTACTATGCTACCCAGGGCGCTTTCCCCGCACTCTTTCCGGAGTACGGCGGGGCGGTGCCGGTATGGTTGACCACGCTGGTATTCAACCTCATCCTGCTCATCATTGCCGTCAAGACCGTCGGATGGCGTTTCTGCATCCGCACGATAGTGGGCGTACTGGCTATCTCGTTCTGGTATCGCGTGATACCTATCTTGCCTGAGCCGATGATTGAGGACCCATGGCTGGGGGCTATCATAGGCGGTGTGGTGTTCGGACTCAGTCTGGGCATCGTCATGGCTTGCAATGGATCGTCCGGCGGTACGGATATCCTGGCTATGATCGTCAACTACTATCGCGATATTTCGCTGGGTAAGATGATGCTGCTGTGCGACATTGTCATTATCCTTTCGGCTTTCCTGCTGCCTATCCCGCCCGGCATGGTGACGGAGGGACAGAGCATTGTCTATCTGAAGATCAAGCGCGTGCTCTGCGGTGTGTGTATGACGGTGAGCTATACCGCGGCGGTGGATGCCATCATGTCGCGTCTCCACCAGTCGGTGCAAGTCCTCATCTACAGTCGCCACTATGCTGAGATAGCTACTGCTATCAATCAGAAGGTTAACCGAGGTGTGACGGTGCTGGATGGTACAGGATGGTACTCCCAAGAGCCTGTCAAGGTGGTGACCGTCTTGGCCCATAAGGCCGAGAGCCAGATGATCCTGCATCTCGTCCACCAGATTGATCCGAATGCCTTTATCAGCCTGGCCAAGGTGAACGGCGTCTTCGGAGCCGGATTTGATAAGATAAAACGCTAAATAATAACTAAATAACGATTTGTATATGAAACCATTAAACGAATTGAACATTGCATTGGCAAGCGACCACGCAGGTTTTGGCCTGAAATCGATGATTCAGTTATATCTTGAGCGCGAAGGTGCCAAAGTGCATGATTTCGGATGCTACTCTATGGAAAACTGTGATTTTCCTGATTTTGCACACCCGATGGCTACCGCTGTTGAGCGCGGTGAATGCGATCTGGGTATCGGCTTCTGCTTCACCGGCAACGGTATGAGCATGGCTACCAACACCCATCCGCATGTACGTGCTACTATCTGTTGGGAACCCCGCATGGCGGAGAACGCACGTCGTTTCTTCGATGCCAACATTCTCTGCCTGCCGGCAGGCTATGTAGCTCCCGACAAGGCGCTGGATATTATTAAGGAGTTTGTCACTACCGCGTATGACGGTGGAGAGCGTTACGAGCGCCGTATTCATCATTTAGCAAATCCTAATGTGTACTAATAGAGTTGAAAGTTTAGAGTTTTGAGTTTACAGAAATATGAAAAATTTTAACGTAAAACTATATGTCTTGGCACCGCTGACATCCTTGGTGGTACTTCTGCTGTGGTTTTTGCCGAGCACATCGTTCGGTATTGATAACTTGACGGTCGTTCAGCAGCGTACGATTGCCATCTTCGCTTATGCGGCGCTGATGTGGATGTTTGAGATCATTCCGGCGTGGGCAACTTCTGTCACCACTATCGTTATGTTGCTCTTGGCAGTCTCCAACAAGGGACTGACCAACGAGTCGATGGGCGAACTGGTGAATTTCCGCGAATTGATGGCAGCTTTTGCCGACCCGATTATCATGCTTTTCTTGGGCGGCTTTGTACTGGCTATCGCGGCGAGCAAAGTGGGACTGGATGTTGTGCTGGCGCGTGTGTTGCTCAAGCCTTTTGGCACTAACCCCAAATGGGTGCTACTGGGATTCCTGACGCTCATTAGTGTGATGTCTATGTTCATGTCCAATACAGCTACTGCTGCGATGATGTTGGCATTCTTAGCACCTGTGCTCCGCACGTTGCCGGTCGATGGTGGTGGTCGTGTCAGCCTGGCGATGTCTATTCCTATCGCAGCTAATATCGGTGGTCTGGGTACGCCTATCGGCACACCTCCTAATGCTATCGCTATCGGTCAGTTGGCGGCTATGGATATCAATATCGGCTTCGGGGCATGGATGATTCGTTTTGTGCCCGTAGTGATTATCATGATACTTTTTGCATGGTGGTTGCTGATGTTCCTGTTCCCCTTCAAGGCAAAAGATGTGAAGATCGTCATAAACCCGGATGAGCACCATGTGATGGATTGGCAGTTCTGGGTTGTAACCGTTACCTTTATCGCTACGATCTTGCTGTGGATGACGGGTGAGCTGACTCACCTGAATTCCAATGTAGTAGCCCTCATCCCGTTCGGTGTATTCGCGCTTCTCGGTATCTTCAAACGCGATGATTTTGCGAAGATCGACTGGCATGTGCTCTGGATGGTAGCCGGTGGTTTTGCTATCGGAACTGCGCTCAACAAGACCGGTTTGGCGGCAGCGTTGGTGGAATCTATCCCATTCGGAAGTTGGTCAGTTATTGCCGTGTTGGTTATTTCCGGTCTGTTAGGATGGTTACTATCCAACTTTATCTCTCACTCTTCCGCCGCGAACTTACTTATACCGATTTTAGCGGTGGTGGGAACCGCCATGAACGAGCAGTTAGGCGCGTTCGGTGGTGTCACAACATTGCTTGTCTGCGTAGCTGCTTCCACTTCGTTTGCGATGCTCCTTCCTATTTCGACTCCGCCGAACGCAATCGCTTTTTCGACCGGTTTGATCAAGACCAACGACATGGCGAAAGTGGGTCTGATTGTCGGCCTGCTCGGTATCGCTGTTTCGTATGCGGTTATACTCTTATTCCCATTCTAATAAAGGTTAAAGGTTATGGGTCATAGGTTAAAGTTTATCGTTTTGGCTCTTTGCGCGTTGTTCCTGCTGCCGGTTTCGGCGCAGGACAGCGTGAAGGTGGCCAAGAAAGAGGCAGCCAAGTCGCACCTCAAACAGCACTTCAAGCCCTACGGCTTCATCCGTAACTATTTCACCTACGATAGCCGCGAGTCGTTGTCCGGTACGGGCGACATGTACAACTACCAGCCTAAGGACGAGAACTGGAACCAGACTCCGGCTGAGGCAGCTGCATCGGGTGTGGAGCGTGAGGACTTGAACGCGCAGTCTACCTTCCGTTTCCTCTCGCTCACCACGCGCGTGGGACTCAATATTGTGGACTATAAGTGGCGTAACACGGAGTTTAGCGGAAAGATTGAGGCGGACTTCTATGCCGGACTCAGTACCAAAACAGGTACAATGACCAATTTTACGGGTTCTCACTCGGTGAGCGGTACCGCACAATTCCGTTTGCGTCAGGCCTATATGCAGCTCGGTTGGGATAGTCTGCCGATGCTTCGCGGTAAGGACTACGCCCGTGTGGACCTGACTATCGGTCAGGCTTGGCACCCGATGGCTGCCGATCTGTGTGATGTCATCTCGCTGAACAGCGGCGCACCCTTCGGACCCTTCAACCGTTCGCCGCAGGTGCGTCTGGATGCCCGTCTGGGTAAGTATTTCACCCTCACTGCGGCAGGCCTTTGGCAAATGCAGTATTTGTCTATCGGCCCCAACTCGCAGTCGGCAGACTATATGTTGTATGGAAAGACGCCGGAAGCATACCTTGGCCTCTCGTTTCATCACCCGAGTGGTGTAACGTTGCGCGCAGGAGCGGATGTGCTGAGCATCAAACCTCGCAACCTTGGAACCGTTAAGGGAGTGTCTGTTACGGTGAAGGACCGAATCACTACCGCTTCCCCATTCCTGTACTTGCAGTATAAGAAGGGTGAGTTCTCGCTGAAGGCAAAGACTATTTTTGCTGAGGCAGGCGAGCATATGAATATGAACGGTGGATATGGAGTGAAAGCTATTAATCCGGATGGCTCATACGAATATACGCCTACGCGTACCTCTTCGTCGTGGATCAGCCTGGTATATGGCGGTAAGGTGGGTGCGCAGGAAGACAAGCATCCGCAGAAGCTGCAAGGTATCCTCTTCGCCGGCTACGTACGCAATTTTGGAACCAAAGAGGCCCTGCTGGATGCCAATACTGACGGCAAAGCGGACATGTTCTACTATCCGCGTGCCAACAATATGAACCGCATGTACCGCCTCTCGCCTACCTTGTTGTATTCGGTGGGTAAGTTCCAGTTGGGACTGGAGTACGAACTTACCTCGGTGCAGTACGGCGACTCTAAACAGGGCGTTAATGCCGCTACAGGTCTGGCTGATAAGGGCTTGCACTGGGTAACGAACCATCGCGTACAGTTGATGACAAAGTACAATTTCTGATCTTTACGCATTTTTTTCGAAAAAAAAACGCAAAAAATTTGCGTATGTCGTAAAAAAGCAGTACCTTTGCACCCGCTTTCGCGTCGGAAGTGCTAAATCGAAATGCCAACGTAAGCGATATTTCGATTTAAGAGCGGAGGCCACGAGGACCCTAATGAATTTGTGATTCAGTCCGTGTCCGAGTGTGCCGAACGCGAGGGCGAAGGAGAGTTGTCTGAGTGGTCGAAAGAGCCGCACTCGAAATGCGGTATACGCATTACGTCGTATCGGGGGTTCGAATCCCTCACTCTCCGCAAAGCGAAGAGTTCGGGAAACTGAACAAAATGCAAAAAGGAATGGAGGTCATTGACTTCCATTTTTTTGTGGACAATAGAGCCTGTTGAGAATTTATTATCATAAAGGTACTATGGTTCACAAAAAGAAAGGGTGCCTGCACTCTTTCCTTTGTATTTTGTTTAGTTGGAAGAACTATAGCTTTGCCCAGGATGCCTCTGGCACAGAAAGTGGATTGGGGGGAATTGGCATAGCCAAGGCGGCGTCCCAATCCCTCACTCTCCGCGGTAAAAGAATAGGGATACCCACAAGGGGCGTCCCTTTTTCTTTTATTCGGAGATGAGGGCCTTCTCAACCCCCGATCGGTGGGTTCTCCGCCGCTACGCTCTGTCGATTATTGCTTTGCAATTTTCGAATCCCTCACGAGATACGTTTAGAATCTTTCATTATTACTGAGCATTTCAAACATATATGGGATAAAAGCATATGTGTCATCGCGCTTGCCAAAACGTATCATGATGAGATTCTTATATGGATTTACGTATAGTACTTGTGCGCGTATGCCATATGCGTAAAAACCTGGATATTCCGGCGTGTAATCCATCCAACTAGTGTTGTACCAATTCATGTGATACCCATCGTTCTCCGTATTATATTCCGTCGAAAGACGAATCCACTCTTCGCTAACGATACGTGTACCATTCCACATCCCTTTATTCAAATATAACCTGCCGATTTTTGCCAGATCTTTCATGGTAGTACTGATACCGCCAAAAGTATGAGGCATATCGTACTTGCGGCTATCAATATTGATGATGGCTGGTGACTCCATTTGTAAAGGAATCCAGACCTTATCGCTCAAGTAGTCCACAAAGCGTTGACCTGTAGCTCGCTGGATGACGATGCCTAAGATTTCCGAGGTCATACTTTCGTATTTATACATAGTACCGGGTTCGTTTTCGAACTTCAGACCTCTGATTTGCTTCATGATATTCTTGCCGTAGTTCAGCTTCGCCATAGCATTCAGCCGCTTGAGGTCTTTTAAACGAAGAGAATAGGTGTCGTCGAAATCCAAGCCGCTACGCATATCCAACAAATGGCGTATAGTCAGTTTCTGCCACATGTCGTTCTTCTGTTTTAATTCGGGCAAATAATCAGTTACGGGATCGTCGATACTCTTGATATACCCTTCGTCAACAGCGATGCCGCATAGTAGTGAAGTGATCGATTTGGAGACAGAGAAGACTGTAGCAATCCTGTCAGTCGAGATGTCGCCCTGACATTTCTCGTAAACGATGCTATCGTTTTGGATGATTAGAACACCTTGTGTATCTGTTTTGCCATCCAATGCTTCCCACATGGTTCGAGGCCGCTTATATGCAGGAGGCTGCGTAAAGAAATGAAGCGTGTCAATCCATTCAGCTTGTTGATTAGCATATGGAAAGCTGAAAGTCGTTGCTCCATTGACAATAGTGTCATGCGCGTGATGCTCAAAACTATAGGAAGAGGGGCCGCTCGGCCCGTCCGCTATCTGGCCGCGGATGATGGCGCATGAAGCCCAAAATAAACAAACTGATACAATAATTGAGAGTTTTAAAAAAGAAAACATCTTCATATGGGCAAATCAATTCACTTTGTTATTATATATGACAGGAAGATGTTTTTAGAAAATTTCTTGACATCAAATATACCGCCTGGTTGTATAGCATCACGAAGCCAATCCGCCCCTAATGTCACTTTCAAACGCTCATCAATTGCATTTCGAAGCGCAACCTCAAAACAACTCACTACCGTAAAAACCTCTTGCGAAAGATGCAAGTTGGCCCGGTAAAGTGCCATTGCCTTATTGGTGTCTCCTTTGGTCGCAATGAGGTATCTGCTCATTCGTTCCGGTGACATTATTGCTTCAAAATCGGTATATTTCATAAAAAATTCTTTTTTTTTTGTCAAAATATTTGCACAATTCAAAAAAATGTAGTACTTTTGCAGCGGAATCCCCGGTAGTCCCTGACGCAAGTCAAACTATCGGGTGTCGTTTTAATAGTACCCTTGCGTTCAAATTCGGTCGCAAAGGTACTACTTTTTTCTGACATATGCAAGAATTTTATCATTTTCGCAAAGAAAAAAGGACGATTTGTCTGTCTGAGTTTACTCAAGCAAGCAAATCGCTCTTTTTTTCTTTGAACAAGGTGCCGCCGGCAGGCTTTAGGGTTTTCGAGGTGGGATTGCCGCAGGCAATGTCGGTGTCCTCGAATCCCTCGAATCTTTCACTCTCAGTCGGTACCCTTGAATTCATCACTCACAATCCAATTCTGAATAACATGAAATCCAACCAATTTGACGTAGTTAACGGGATGGTGTCACGTATATATGATGGATTGTACCTATACAATGTATCAGATTGTGAGCTAAACCATAACGAATCTGGATATGCAGAAGGAGCTTCGTTATAATAGCGTATCTCCGGTCTTGTCCCCGAATCCAGTTCAGTTATAGTAATAGATACTTGAGGGAAATTACAGATATATGTTCCTCTAATGTGTTCACGCCAGAAGAATTCGTATATGTCCACCGAGCCGTCATTATGGAAAATAAACGCACAGCCGTCGTCGTCATCGTATACGTAATAGCGATCTACATAAGGTGGTTTTGAACATGATGCCACAAGGCAAATAACAGATAATAAGAAAATAAACCGTTTCATATATATGCAATTTAAAAATAATGGTTAATAGCCGCCTTTACCTGATTTATCTTGTTACAAACTGCTTGTACATGATCAAGACTATATAGTATTCATTTATAATATATGATGTGTCTTTCATTAAAAATGTAATTTTTTTGTCAAAATATTTGCACAATTCAAAAAAATGTAGTACTTTTGCAGCGGAATCCCCGGTAGTCCCTGACGCAAGTCAAACTATCGGGTGTCGTTTTAATAGTACCCTTGCGTTCAAAATCGGTCGCAAAGGTACTATTTTTTTACAACATATACAAGTTTTCAAGTAAGAATCTTCAGAATTTGTTAAATTTTCATTCAAAATCCTCTATTTTGGAAATAGTATAGGTTTAAACCTCAAAATCTTAACAATCGTATATTTTTGGGGGCAAAAACAGGTAATTATAAACCATGGGAAAACCATGGCTTGCATATGGCTTGCCCCTTGCTAGGAAAAATCTTAAGAATCGTACAGCTTGCATATATTTTTTTCTTCGAAAAAAATATTGTGTGGCACGATATTTGTTGCATTCTGGGTGTGAGTCGAGTATGGGTCATACTGATAGGATTGCTATGCTTGGTGCAGCCGGTGTCGGCGCGTAAGCATCGACCAGTTGTGCCCGATTCGTTGCAGCGGTTGGAGATATTAGTCCATGGCATCCCGTTTACGATGCAACGCGTGGAGGGCGGTTCGTTCATGATGGGGGCCACGCAGGATCAATATGATAAGGATATCTATACCGATAAACCGGCTCATCTGGTCTTTCTCTCCCCGTATTACATGGCCACCACGGAAGTGACCGTCGAACTGTGGCATGCCGTGATGCCGGAAAAGGAAATCATTAGTCCCAAGTATCATCCTACCTTACCAATCTCGTTTATTTCTTGGCATGATTGTCAGGAGTTTGTGCGTCGGCTGGATAGTATCACCGGTCTGCCGTTTCGTCTGCCGACCGAGGCAGAATGGGAATATGCCGCACGTGGTGGGGCGCAAAGTAAACACTATCGTTTCTCGGGCGGCAACGAACTCGATAGCGTAGGGTGGACCTACTCGTGTTCGGGTAATTGGAAGCACCATGTGGGACACAAGCATCCGAATGAATTGGGGTTGTATGATATGACGGGTAATGTGGCTGAATGGTGTCAGGATATTTACGGTGCCTATCAGTTGAGCACAACGCCGAATCCATGCGGTGCCGACACGGGCAGCTATCGGATAGCTCGTGGCAGCAGTTACGATGAATGTGCTGCAAATAGCCATATCTCCGTACGCCGTTGGTACGTGCCCGAGACCACCGCCGGCTATATCGGTCTGCGGGTGGCGTTTACGCTTCCCGACGATCCTATGATGCAGGTCGTGGAAAACAAAGAAGCGCCGCTCACGCGTTCTATTCGCCTGAAGGGCAAGAAGTTGCGCTTTGTCTATGTGCCGGCAGAGCAGCCGTATTATATCTCGGAGGACGTGGAAAGCGCGCTCTGGAAGAAAATCATGCAGAAGGACGCGCCGGATAAGTCCGGGAGCATAGCCCTCGGGATGAACAAGACGGATCGTACCCGATTTGCAGAATATTGTAGCCGCGTAGCCGGCGAGGCGCTGTTCGTGGCGTCTGCCGAGCAGATCGTGCTGGCCGAGCAGCAACATATCATCGAACCCTTCCAGCCCGGGGTGAGCCATCGTCGAAAGAACCAGACTGCCCGAGACATCCAACGCCGACGCAAAGCGGCTGACAAACTGTCTCCTTGGACGGAACTGGTAGGTGTTCGCCTGCCGAAACCCGACGATCCGATCCTGTTGCAATTCAAGAAAGCCGACGACGACTCTCGTCCTTTACGCTTAGTCATGTATGTCAGACAGCACTGATTATAGCAGTTTTTTCTCACAAATGGCAAAATAAAACAAGTTTTATTTGCACAATTGATTTTTTTTTCGTACCTTTGCACGCAAATTGCTAAACTGTATATATATGGATACGAATTTTGGATTTGTTCGCGTGGCGGCAGCCGTACCGATGGTGCATGTAGCGGATTGTGCGTATAACGCACAGGAGGTGAAGCAGCAGATCGACGAAGCGCTCCGTGAGGGCGTGGAGGTACTGTGTTTTCCGGAGTTGACGCTGACGGGCTACACCTGCGGCGATTTGTTCTTCACTCAGCAGCTTCAGCAGAATGCGATGGCTGCTTTGGAGGACGTATGCAACTATACGCGTGGCAAGGCCATCGTGGTGCTGATCGGTGCGCCGCTGAAGGTGGACAACGATCTGTTCAACTGCGCCTTTGTGCTGACGGACGGTGAGGTGATGGGCGTGGTGCCCAAGGTGAACCTGCCGAATACGGGCGAGTTCTACGAGAAACGCTGGTTCACGAGCGGTCGTGCTACGCGTGAGTTTACGCCCGGAGGCATGGCACCTCGTATCCCGACGATTGAACTATGGTGCGGCGACGTGCCGTTTGGCACGGACCTGCTGTTCACCACCCGCAACTACTGCTTTGGCATCGAGGTGTGCGAGGACCTATGGAGTCCGCTACCGCCTTCGACGCAATTGGCGATACAGGGCGCAGAACTGATCTTCAACCTCTCCTCGAGCAACTGCATCGTAGGCAAGAATGCCTTCCGTCGCCAGATGATCACCCAGCAGTCGGCGCGTGTGCATTGCGGCTATATATACACCTCGTCGGGTATCGGTGAGAGCACGACGGACGTGGTGTTCTCGGGCAGTACGTATATCGCCGAGAACGGACGGATACAGGCCGAGGGTGATCGGTTCCAGCGCGTGAGTTCGATGATCATTCAGGAGATCGACGTAGAGCGTCTCAGAATCGATCGTCAGCGTAATACCAATTTCACCAAGGACAAACAGGGCCATTATCGCCATGTGAACGTAGCGCCTATCGAGCGTCAGGAAGAGTTTACGGAGCCGCTGCATCGTAAGTTCTGGCCGCTTCCGTTCCTGCCCGTGAAGGGTGAGGAAGATCCGTATGCGATGGACGTGTTCTCGATTCAGACGAGCGGCTTGATGCGACGCTGGGAACATACGCATGCCGAGACGCTGGTGATCGGTGTGTCGGGTGGACTGGACTCGACCTTGGCGCTGGTAAGCAGCGTCTTGGCGGCCGATCAGTTGGGCTATGACAGGACGCGTATCGTGGGCGTGACGATGCCGGGTTTCGGTACGAGTGACCGTACGTATCAGAATGCGCTCAGACTGATGGAACTGCTGGGCATCACGATGCGCGAGATACCGATTCGCGAGATGGCTACCCAGCACTTGAAGGATATAGATCACGATATGGATACGCATGACGTGACGTATGAGAACGCGCAAGCGCGAATACGTACGTTGATCCTGATGGACGTGGCGAACCAGATGAACGGACTGGTAGTAGGTACGGGTGACTTGAGCGAACTGGCGTTGGGATGGTGCACGTACAGCGGTGACCAGATGTCGATGTACGGTCTGAATGCCGGTATACCGAAGACCTTGGTACGGTTCCTGGTAACCTATGCGGCCGAGAACCTGTTTGACGACCAGGTGCGTCAGGTGCTGATGAACGTGGTGGACACGCCCATCTCGCCGGAATTGCTGCCGGCCGATCAGAACGGCGACATCGCGCAGATCACGGAAGACAGGGTAGGCCCCTACGAATTACACGACTATTTCCTGTACTATTTCCTTCGCTACGGATTCACCCGCGATAAGATACAGTATATGGCCCTGCAGGCCTTTGAGGACAAGTATGACGAAGAGACAATAGCCAAGTGGCTGGACGTATTCATGCGCCGCTTCTACCAGCAGCAGTTCAAGCGCTCGTGTATGCCGGACGGACCGAAGGTGGTGCCGGTGAGCCTCTCGCCGCGTGGCGACTGGCGCATGCCGAGTGATATAAATGAAATATAGACCGCTGCGCTAAAAGACAAAAGACCGCTGCGCTAAAAGATAAAAGACATATGCAAAATACTATTCCTAATACATTTCGGATGAAGGTGCGTGCGCGGGTGATGGAGGAGTATCACTCGGTGGAGGAGTTGCGCATGTTGCTGGAGAAATACCGTGGAGAGGAGATACTGGCTATCGGTGCCGGATCGAACTTGCTGTTCCGGGGCGACTACGACGGCGTGGTGCTGCATTCGGCCATGCGTCGGGCCCGTGCGCTGGATGAGAACGGCGACGAGGTGCTGATAGAGGCGGAGTCGGGACTGGTAATGGACGAACTGATCGCCCAGCTGTGCGACATGGGGCTGTGGGGCCTGGAGAACCTGAGTCATATACCGGGTGAGGTAGGTGCTTCGGCTGTGCAGAACGTAGGAGCCTACGGCGTAGAAGCCAAGGATGCCATCGTGCGGGTGAAGACGATCGCTATCGCCGACGGACAGGAGCGCGTGTTTGAAAATGCCGAGTGCCGCTACGGCTATCGTGACAGCATCTTCAAGAATGAACTGAAGGGTCAGTATATCGTGACGTCGGTGGTTTACCGGCTGTGGAAGACGCCTCATCCGGTGCTGGACTATGGTCATCTGCGTGCCGCAACGGGCGATACGCCCACGCCGAATCAGGTGCGTGAGGCTGTCATGCAGATCCGCAAGCAGAAACTTCCGGAGGTGAGCGAGATAGGTTCGGCGGGATCGTTCTTCAAGAATCCGATCGTGCCTCGCGAGGTCTATGAGCGCATAGCGGCGGCGTATGATAAGGTGCCGCACTTTGAGCAAGACGGCGGCGTGAAGATACCGGCTGCGTGGCTGATTGAGCAATGCGGCTGGAAAGGCAAACGGTTAGGAGGGGCGCAGGTGTATGAAAAGCAGCCGCTGGTGATCGTTAATGCCGACCAGGCGACCCCCGAGGATGTCATGACCCTGGCCGAACAGATATGCCAAAGCGTTCGAGAGAAATTCGGTATCAGCATCTCGCCGGAAGTGAACTATATTTAATCTTCAAATTTTCGAATATTCAAATTTTCAAATCTATAATATGGCAAGTTTTATAGTAGAAGGAGGACATAAGTTGCACGGCAGTATCACGCCACAGGGTGCAAAGAACGAGGCGCTGCAGGTGTTGTGTGCCACGTTGCTGACCCGCGAGACGGTGGTGATCAACAACCTGCCCAACATACTGGATGTGAACAACCTGATCGACCTGATTGCCTCGATGGGCGTGACGGTGGAGAAGTTGGCAAAGGGCAAATATGCCTTCACGGCGCGGAACCTGGATACGGCCTATCTGGCCAGCAAGGACTTCTTGCAGAAATGCAATAAGTTGCGCGGTTCGGTGATGCTGATCGGTCCTCTGTTGTCGCGTCTGGGTGAGATAATCTACGCCAAGCCCGGAGGGGATAAGATAGGTCGTCGCCGTCTGGATACCCACTTCCAGGGCATGGTGAACCTGGGGGCACGGTTTAAGTACGACAAGGAACTGCTGGCGTATCGTTTCCAGGGCAAGAAGCTGAAAGGCGCCTATATGTTGCTGGACGAAGCGTCGGTGACCGGAACGGCCAATATCATCATGGCTTCCGTCATGGCCGAGGGTACGACCACGATCTACAACGCTGCTTGCGAACCCTACTTGCAACAACTCTGCCGCATGCTGAATGCGATGGGCGCCAAGATTAGCGGCGTAGGTAGCAACTTGCTCACCATCGATGGTGTCCGCGAACTCCACGGTGCGCAGCATACCTTGTTGCCCGACATGATCGAGGTGGGATCGTTTATCGGCATGGCCGCTATCACGGGTTCGGAACTACGAATCTGCAATGTGTCGTATCGCGACCTGGGTATCATCCCCGATGCGTTCCGGAGGTTGGGTATCCGTATTGACGTAGATGGCGACGATATCGTGATTCCGGCGCAGGAACATTATCAGATCGACTCCTTCCTGGACGGTTCGATCCTGACGGTAGCGGATGCCCCGTGGCCGGGACTGACGCCTGACTTGTTGAGCGTGATGCTCGTTGTGGCTACCCAGGCACGCGGATCGGTGCTGATTCATCAGAAGATGTTCGAATCGCGTCTGTTCTTCGTGGACAAGTTGATTGACATGGGTGCGCAGATCATACTGTGTGACCCGCATAGAGCCGTGGTGATCGGTCATGACAACTCGCGCAAGCTGAAGCCGAACCACATGACCTCGCCCGATATCCGTGCCGGTATCGCGATGCTGATCGCCGCTATGTCGGCCGATGGCGTGAGCAAGATCGACCATATCGACCAGATCGACCGTGGCTATGAGGATATAGAGCACCGACTGAATGCTATCGGCGCTTGTATACGGAGGGAAGGGTGAGAAGCCAGGTCAGACCTGCATCAGGTGCTTCCGAGCACTCCGGTAAAGGACCGAATGCTGAAAGCCGAAAGCTGAAAGCCCAAAATTGGACATTTTAAGAATTATAAAGATATGGCAAGTGTTAATTATCAATTCATGACATTCGACACGTATATCTCGGCCGAGAAGATTGCCGAGCGTGTACGTGAGTTGGCGCAACAGATGGCTAAGGACTATGCCGGCCGGACGCCGCATTTCATCTGCGTACTGAATGGGGCCGTGTTCTTCTTCAGCGACCTGCTGCGTGCGTTCCCGCTGGACTGCACGATGTCGTTTGTGCAGTTGCGTTCGTACGACGGCACCGAATCCACCGGTGAGGTTGAGGAGGTGAAGCCGATTGATGTGGATGTGCGCGACCGGGATGTGATCGTGGTGGAGGATATCGTGGAGACGGGTCTGTCGATGCACTACCTCAAGCCGGTGCTGGAGGAGCAGAAACCGCGTTCGATACGCGTAGTGTCGTTGCTCTACAAGCCCAGCGAACTGCATTACGAGGATGCTGCACCGGACTACGTGGGTTTTGAGGTGTCGCGTGAGTTCGTGATCGGCTATGGATTGGATATCGACGGCATCGCCCGCAACTTGCCGGATATATATACATTACGGAAATGAAAAAACTATTTTTTATCCTGCTCAGCCTGATACCCCTGGTGTCGGCAGCTGAGATCGTGCAGCCCGTGACGTGGAGTGGGGAAGAGCATGGCGATAGCGTGGTGCTCCGTGCCGAGATAGAACCCGGTTGGCACATGAATATCATCGAGATGGGTGATCGGGAGTTTGCCGAGGAGTTTGCTGACTCGTTTCGGATCACGCTGGCCAAGGCCGAGTTGACCCCCATACGATATAATGCCTGCGACGACCGTATGTGTACGGCGCCCGAGACATGGGAGTACGCTGAAGGTGAAGAAGAGGCGGACTGCGGCTGTGAGATCATGTGTCCTGTGCCGTCGGCCAATGTGTGCGATGCTCCGTTGACGGCGCTTAGTGGACTGCTGTGGATCTTTGTGCTGGGTTTTCTGGGGGGCTTGCTGGCTATCTTCACGCCCTGTGTATGGCCGATCATTCCGATGACCGTGTCGTTCTTCCTGAAGAAGGGCGGCGGACGACGCGATGCGATATTGTACGGTCTGAGCATCATCGTGCTGTATGTAGGTCTGGGACTGCTAGTGACCGTGCTGTTTGGTGCATCAGCCCTGAACGAACTGAGTACGAATGCGGTAGTGAATATCGTCTTCTTCCTCTTGCTGGTGGTTTTTGCCCTGTCATTCTTCGGATTGTTTGAGATCACGCTGCCGTCCTCTTGGTCCACGGCCCTGGATAGCAAGGCCAGGAATACAGGTGGGTTCTTGAGTATACTGCTCATGGCCTTTACGCTGGTCATCGTCTCGTTCTCCTGCACGGGTCCTATCATCGGTACCTTGCTGGTAGAGGCGGCCGGCAAGAGCCTGCTGGCACCGACGATGGGTATGCTGGGCTTCGCGATTGCCTTGGCGTTGCCGTTCTCGCTGTTTGCTATGTTCCCCGAGTGGATGAAGCAGGCACCGCGATCGGGTGACTGGATGACGTCGTTCAAGGTCGTGCTCGCTTTCCTGGAACTGGCCCTCTCGCTGAAATTCCTCAGCGTAGCCGATATGGCATACGGATGGGGCATTCTGCCGCGTTGGCTCTTCATCGCGATATGGATCGCTTGCTTCTTGGGCATCGGTATCTACCTCATGTGGAATATCCGTAAGGTTTCCACCGTGCGCAAGATCATCCGTGCGGTGGTGATCATTCCATCCGTGGCGTTTGCTATATACTTGGTGCCCGGCTTATGGGGCGCACCTGTGAAAGCTATATCTGCTTTTGCTCCACCCATGGAGATCGAGGGCCGTGAAGTATTCCACGACTACGACGAGGGCCTTGCCTATGCCCGTCAGACCAGTCGTCCCGTTATCATCGACTTCACCGGCTACGGTTGCGTCAACTGCCGCAAGATGGAGGCCTATGTGCTCGACAACGATAGCGTCAAGACGCGTCTGCAAAACTATGTATTCATCGAGCTATTTGTGGATGACAAGCGCGATGGTATCGGCGAGAAGAACAGCCGTATCCAGCGTGAGCAGTTCGGCTCCAACGCGCAGCCGTATTACGTCCAGCTGGACGCTAAGGGCCAATCCGTGGCCGAACCTATGGCGTTTACCACTGATCCCGACGAATTCTTAAACTGGCTAAAATATTAACATACCATACATGAATAAGTTTTACGCTTTGATAGCAGCGATGGCTGTTTCGATCTCCCTCTCGGCCCAACTGGCCTGGGATACGGAGTTTACAAAAGACGATTTCAACAATGCCCAGACCGTGATCTCCAAGACGGAGAACGTGAGTTATGATAATGCGCTATTGGGCCTGGGCGGTGGCCTGAAAATAGGTAAGATCGTGCTGATTGGTACCTATGAGGACGAGTGTGTCATCGCGCTCAATCCGGTTGGCATACCCGAGACCTTGAGCTTTGCATGGCAAGGTGGTAGTAACGGTTCGCTCAGCGTCTATCAGTCGCCCGACCACAACAACTGGTCGCTTCTGCTGACCAAAGAGGGTAACACCATCTCCACCGATACAGAGGAGAGCTTGGCGCTGGCCACCAACACCCGTTACCTGAAGTTCTACGCAACGGGTAAGACGGCGGTCGCGTTCCGCAAGATCAAGGTGACCGAACTGAAGAGCCTGAGCGCCAGCACCGACGAGTGGCCCTTCGGTAGCGCCATGGTCGACGATGCCGATGGCGTGAAGAGTGTGACGGTCAACTGGACCAATATCGTGGCCGAGGTATCTTCTACCGACCCGCATTTCTCGGCCTCGCTCACGTCGGTGGGGCAGAAGAACCAGATCAACCAGTCCACCCAACTCAATATCATCTATTCGCATAGCGAAGCGGGCCAGCATAGCGGCGAGATCGTGATTGCCGGTGAGGGCCGCGAGGTGCGTATCGCCGTCTCGGGTGAGACCAAGAAATACGACCAGACGCTCACCTGGATCCAGACCCTGGGCGAGTACCTTACCACCGACCGACCGATGCTGAATGCCTTCACGTCGTCGGGTCTGCCGGTGCAGTATGAGAGTTCGGATTCCACGATAGCGTATGTGCAGGATGGGGTAGTGCAGATCCTGTGTGCTGGCGAGGTGACGCTGACCGCTACCCAGCCGGGTAACTACAAATACAATGCGGCCGAACCGATTGCCAAGAGCCTGAGCATCCGCAAAGCCGATCCGATGATCGGCGTGACGGTAGACGACCTGACGTACGGTCAGCCCTTGAGCGCGGCTCAGATACATGAGACGCTCGGCCAAGTGCCGGGTTCGTTTGCTTGGCAGAATATAGCCACAGACTCCCTCCTGGATGCCGGCGACTATGCGCTCACCTTGATCTTCACGCCCGACGACCCGTGTATCTACAACACCCGCACGCTCCAAGTGCCGCTGCATGTGAACAAAGCTGTGCAGACCATCCTGTGGGAGGAGCAACCGACCCAGCTGACCGTGGGTACACCCGTGCCTTCTACCGCCGTACTCTCGTCCGGCCTGCCTATCACGTACGCCTATACAGAGTGTCTGCTCTCGATCGAGGATGGCATCATCATGCCGGAGAACGAGGGCGAAGTGACGGTGGTGGCTTACCATCCCGGCAACAACAACTACCTGCCTACCACGGTCATCATGACCGTCTTCACCATCCAGGCGCAGCCCGGCGGAGAGACCCCGCTGGAGCAACTCTCGGCCGAGCAGCAACGCGCTGCCAGCAAGTTCCTGCATGGCGGTCAGGTATATATGCACTATGCCGGTCGTGTTTATGACGCGCAAGGCCGACTGATTAAGAATTTTTAAACCGACCATTATATGAAACAATATGACACCAAACGTCCGCCGGAGAAGGAGATGATCTTCGGTATCCGGGCGGTAATAGAGGCCATCGAGGCCGGCAAAGCGCTGGACAAAGTGCTGATGCGCCGCGATATGAACTCCGCTATCGGACGCGAACTGCAGCAGAAACTGGCAGGCACCGCCACCAATATCCAGCGTGTGCCCGTAGAGCGCCTCAACCAATATACCGACAAGAATCATCAGGGCGTCATCGCCTTCCTCTCGCCTGTCGAGTTCTATCCGATCGATAGCCTCGTGCAGTCGCTCTACGACGAGGGCAAGACGCCGTTGCTGGTGGTGCTGGATGGCGTGACCGATGTGCGCAACTTCGGAGCTATCGCGCGTACATGCGCTTGTGCGGGTGTACACGGGATCGTTATTGCTTCGCGTAGTAGCGTCGCCATCAACGGCGATGCCATCAAGACCTCGGCCGGTGCCCTCTTCTCCCTGCCCATTTGCAAGGTGGAGAATATGCAGGAGTGCCTGCAGTACTTGCGCGACAGCGGACTGCGCGTCGTGGCTGCTACCGAACATACCGACCGCCTCTATACCGACTGCGACATGACGGGTCCGACGGCTATCGTCATGGGCTCCGAGGAGCATGGTATCTATGGTCCGAACCTGGACCTCTGTACCGACCGCGTCAAGCTGCCTATGACCGGTGTCATCGAGTCGCTCAACGTCAGTGTAGCGGCCGGTGTATTTATCTACGAGGCTATTCGTCAACGAAATTAGTATTAATCTGTTATAATATTCAACATTATGGACAAACAAACCCAAATGTATGTCGAGTCTTTTATGGCCGACCTGATCAGCAAGAACCCCGGTGAGCACGAGTTCCACCAGGCTGTTCGCGAAGTAGTAGAATCGGTCGCACCGATGATCATGGCCTATCCCTATCTGCGTGAGCAGAAGATCATGGAGCGCATGGTAGAACCCGAGCGCGTCATCATGTTCCGCGTACCGTGGATGGACGATGAGGGCGAGGTGCAGATCAACCGCGGCTTCCGCGTACAGATGAACTCGGCTATCGGTCCGTATAAGGGAGGTATCCGTTTCCATGCGTCTGTCAACCTGAGTATCATGAAGTTCCTCGCCTTCGAGCAGACCTTCAAGAACGCCCTCACCACGCTGCCGATGGGTGGTGCCAAGGGTGGATCCGATTTCTCGCCGCGTGGCAAGTCCGACGCCGAGGTGATGCGTTTCTGCCAGTCGTTTATGACCGAGCTCCAGCGTCATATCGGTGCTGATACCGACGTACCGGCCGGTGATATCGGTGTAGGTGGTCGTGAGATTGGTTTTATGTTCGGCCAGTACAAGCGTCTGCGTGACGAGTTCACCGGTACGCTCACCGGTAAAGGCCAGAACTGGGGCGGTTCGCTCATGCGTCCGGAGGCTACCGGCTACGGTGCTTGTTACTTCGCCGAGGCGATGCTCGCAACGCGTGGTGAGTCCTTCGAGGGCAAGCGTGTATGTATCTCCGGTGCCGGTAACGTAGCGCAGTTCGCTGCCCAGAAGGCCATGCGTCTGGGCGCCAAGGTGCTCACTTTGAGCGACTCCGACGGTTTCATCTACGATCCGGAAGGTCTCAACGAAGAGAAGATGGCCTATGTCTTCGAACTCAAAAACGTTCGTCGCGGCCGTATCAAAGAGTACGTGGCTAAGTATCCGCAGGCTCAGTATTTCCCCGGCGAGCGTCCATGGCGCATCCCTTGCGATATCGCTATGCCGTGCGCTACGCAGAACGAGATTGAAAAAGCCGACGCCGAGAACCTGCTTAAGAACGGTTGCTTCTGCGTGACCGAAGGCGCTAACATGCCGACCACGCCGGATGCTATTGCGTTGTTCCAAGGCGCTAAGATCCTCTATAGCCCGGGTAAGGCCAGCAACGCCGGTGGTGTAGCTACCTCCGGTCTCGAGATGAGCCAGAACTCGATGCGTCTCAAGTGGACCGCCGAGGAGGTGGATCAACGTCTGCGTACCATCATGGCCGACATCCACGCCGCTTGCCTCAAGTATGGCACAGAGGAGGACGGCTATATCAACTACGTCCGTGGTGCTAACATCGCCGGCTTCATGAAAGTCGCCAACGCCATGGTCGAGCAAGGCCTGGTATAACGCATCCGCCATGTATGGCGGATCCTCCCCATACGTATCCGCCATACATGGCGGATCATAAACAATGTCGTTCGATTGGTATACATATTGGAAGGACCGTGGCGGCCTATTGAGTAGCGCCCATCGTCCTCACAATACCTGGAGGGATTACAAATCCTCCGGGATATACCTTATTACTATCGTCACGCACGCACGCAAGCGCGTGTTTGGCGAACTGAACAACGATCTCTCCGCTCCCTCTATCGTATTGACCAAGCTTGGTCAATACGTAGAGCAAGCGTGGCTACAGACCTTTGATAAGCAAACCGCCCGCGGCCGTCAAATCCGTTCGCTGGGCTACCAGGTCATGCCCGACCATTTCCATGGTATCCTCCAGGTAGAGCGTCCCTTGGACGTACCTCTTGGTGAGATCATCCGCGGCTTCAAAATGGGCTGTACACAGGCGTATCGTTCTTTGTATCCGCCATATATGGCGGATCCCGACATAGATCGCGAATACCTCGCCCATTCCTCCCGCAAAAAGCGCGAGACCTATTATGCCGAGCATGATATAGAGCCCCTCTTCGACGACAATTACGATGATACCATTTGTTACCGCAAAGGCCAGCTGGAGAACATCATCAACTATGTCCAGGATAATCCTCGTCGGGCGATCATGCGAGGTTTGTATCCCGATTTGTTCCAGCGTCGCCAGCATATCACCATCGACGGACAGGACTTCGCTGCATATGGAAATCTCTTTTTGCTCAAGCGCCCGTGGAAAGAACAGGTCTTCTGCCATCGTTGGCTTATGCGCGGCGATCAACGCGACTATAATACCCGCTATGAGACCACCGACGCGTTCCAGCAAGAACGCGCCGCATGGATCCAAGCAGCCAAGGATGGCGCCGTATTGGTCACACCGGGTATATCGAAAGGCGAACAACAACTGGTCAAGGATTGTATCGAGCAAGCCCTTCCGCTTATCCATTTGCAAAAAGAACCCATACGCGATGGCTGGCATCCGGAGAAGCGGCGTCATCAGCTCTGTGAGATGGGACAATTGCTCATTCTCTCTCCCTGGCAACTGACCGATATGGGAGATGTCAACGACATCCCCGCAGATACCGACTACAGCCGCTTCCATAACATGAACACCCTCGCCGCCCAAATATGTAAGAACAGCCTCCGCCCTACAATGCATAGTACTACCCGCCATACAATGCATAGCACCCGCCATACCGAATAACGTATCCGCCAAGAAACGCATCCGCCAAGTTTGGCGGATCAACCAAAAAAAGTATCCGCCATATATGGAGGATTAAAAGCACCCACCGTATCCGCCATATATGGAGGATCAAAAGAAAAGCATCCGCCATTTATGGAGGATTAAAAGAAAAGTATCCGCCATATATGGAGGATTGAAAGAAAAGCATCCGCCATTTATGGAGGATTAAAAGAAAAGTATCCGCCATATATGGAGGATTAAAAGAAAAGTATCCGCCATATATGGAGGATTGAAAGAAAAGTATCCGCCATTTATGGAGGATTAAAAAAATAACACCACCCGATAGTAGACACTTTGTAAACTATTATAAATAATGCAGAATAAAAAGCACATAACAATTGATTTCCCGGATGAAAAGGATGTAGAAATACGTTCTTTTCGGGTTTCAAACACATATGAAGGTAGTATGGAAGGCTCTTTCCATAGCGTTGCTGTCCACATATTGCAAAGATTGTTGAAACAATCAAAGGAAGAAGGCTTTTTATTTCAACTAACCCCCGATCAAATAGAAACGTGCGAACAAAAGCCTTTCCAAATAATAGACGACGATCCTTTAAAACCCGACGAAATACTAAAATCATATCGTTTTGAATTGTCGTTAAGAGACAAATCGAATGACAGCCACTTGACGATAGTTTGGTTTGATGATGCGCCAAGTTTGGACACATCTCTCCAAGAAATAATAGGAAAACATATAAAATCCATTAACTACCACGACTTTGCACGAGTGATAGATTGGGATAACTTTTAATATAACAACGTAAAATTAAAATCTTAAATACACAATGGAAACATTTGATACAACGAAGAAACCATTAGCAGATTTGCTATGTGACATCAAAACAGGGAAAATTCAACTTCCTGACTTTCAAAGAGGATGGGTGTGGGATGACAACCGCATCAAAGGACTGATTGCATCTGTAATCAAATCATTCCCAATAAGTGTTGTTACTCTTCTCGAAACAGGAGAAAACACTTCTTTTAAGACTAAACCTGTAGAAGGAGTGAATATATCAAAAGATATTAAGCCGGAGTATTTAATCCTTGACGGTCAGCAGCGTTTGACGAGTTTGTATCAAACAATTGTTTCAAATAGTGTTGTCAATACGAAAAATTCAAAAGGCTATGAAATAAAAAGATGGTATTATATAGATATGCAAAAGGCCTTGAATCCTGATTTGGATTTAGAAGAAGCGATTTTTTCTATCAATGAAAACAAAATTGCCACTCAGAATATTGGTCATGATATTATCTGTGATTTGAGTACACAAGAGAAAGAGTTTGAAAATATGATGTTTCCTGTGTGCATGATTGATGAATTTAGCGAATGGAGATGGCATTTTGAGGAGTATTGGAATTATGATACCGAGAAATTGAGATTCTTAAGTCAATTTGAACGATATGTCATAAACAATTATAGCCACTATAGTGTGCCTGTGATTGTGATGAAAAAAGAGAATAGTAAAGAAGCAGTTTGTCAGGTGTTTGAAAAGGTCAATACGGGCGGTGTTTCTTTGACTGTATTTGAATTGCTTACTGCTACTTATGCCGCAAGTGGATTTGATTTGAAAAAAGATTGGGACAATATTCATGCATCATTTAACAATCATAAAGTACTAAAAAATACATGTAATACCGATTTAATCCAAGCTGTAACTTTGCTTTCTACATATAAGAAGAAAATGGCGGCAATGCAGGCAAGCAATGAGACAGAAAAGATTCCTGCCGTTAGCGCAAAAAGAAAAAGCATGCTAGAATTGAAAGTTGATGAATATGAGGACACTCGACAAGAAATTGTTGATGGCTTTATAAAAGCGGCAGAACTTCTAACTTGTAATCATATATTTACAGCTCGTGATTTACCATATACTTCTCAACTGATACCGATGTCAGCAATCATTGCTGTATTAGGAAAAGAGATTGATAATATAGGAAATAAGAATAAATTAATGCGTTGGTTTTGGTGTGGCGTCTTTGGAGAGCTATATGGATCTGCCAACGAAACGCGTTATGCCTTGGATATTCAGCAAGTCGTAGGTTGGATTCTTAATGATGAGAAAGAGCCTCAAACTATATATGATGCAGTATTCTCTCCTTCTCGTTTGCAAACATTACGAACTCGTAATAGTGCTGCATACAAGGGAATATATGCATTATTAATGGGAGAAAACACGACGGATTGGCTTACGGGTTCAAAAATAGAAATGGAAACATATTTCCAAAAATCAATAGATATTCATCATATATTTCCACGACTCTGGTGTGAGAACAACAAGATCCCCAAGAGTGATTATGATACAATTATAAATAAAACGCCACTTTCTAAAGGTACAAA
Organism: Bacteroidales bacterium UBA3742; assembly: GCA_002371785.1. Classification (GTDB taxonomy): domain Bacteria; phylum Bacteroidota; class Bacteroidia; order Bacteroidales; family Paludibacteraceae; genus Colicola. The sequence goes on along the minus strand of DFGU01000091.1, from coordinate 5,665 downwards.
CATCTTTGTCGGCGGAGAGGCTCCAAGCAAATATCTTATACGCTTGGAGAAGAAGGCAAAAATTTCCGCTGAAGATATAGACAACCTTTTACGCACACATGTGATTAACCCAGAACTGGTGCGTTATGATAGATTTAATGATTTTATAGATGATAGAAAAGAAGCAATCTTTAAACTCATTGAGAATGCAATGGGTAAACCTATCGTTCGTGACGTGCAAAATCTGAATGAAGAAGGTGTTTTTGTAGATAATGATTCGGAAGACGAAGAACAAGAATAATAATTTTGTTTACTAGTTAATCCTATGTTTGTCTTTTGCGGAGAAGAAAGTTTGGAGTATCTAATAGATACAACTGCAGAAAAGGTTTATGCACTCAATGTTGGCGATAATGGTGAAATCATCAGTTATAAAGAACATGGCCAAGAGATGCAAAACTTTCTGAGATGGCATCCGTATTTAGAAGCATTTAAAGAAACAGAGGAAAGACCAGTTTGGCTGAAAGAGTAATTAATCCCCCGTCAAACCTTAGTTGCACTCGACAACGACACGGCAACGAGACGACATCGGAGGCTAATGTCCTACCAAGATAAGCATAATAATTAAATAATATAAGAAGAAAATTATGGCCCAAGCGGAATTAAATATCTCATTAGACAAAATGTCCGGCAAAATCTATGGCGATAGTGATATCTACATCACCCATCGCTATGGAAAGACGGTCATTAGTCATTATCCGAAACATCGTGATCCCTCAAAAATCACGCCCCATCAGCGTGAACTGAATTCCTCTTTTGCCCAAATCTCCAAGCAAGCCAAACAGGAACTGGCTGATCCCGCTCGCCGAGCCTATTGGCAGCAACGTTACGACGAATACAAATCCACAGCCAAGCCCTCCGACAAATACTATTTCACCCTCCGTGGCTTTGTCATCGGGCAATTGGCAAAAACAAATGATGATCAGAAGGGGCAACTATTCGAAATTTCCGAATAGTTCAAACTGAGGGTACACGGCAAAGTAAACAACAATACATTATTGAAATTTATAATACCTACATATCATGCTTAAATTACTAATTCTTTTGGCTGTTTCGCTCGCGGTTTCGGCTGTGGGGTGGAAGTATTTCATCTATTTTTTCAGTATCGGCTACGGCTATAGCGTGGTGGCCTTGGCTGTGGCGATGGGTGTGTTGTACTATGCGGCACTGACGCCTGCTACGATTGCGTTGCTCCTGCTGATGGTCATCTTCGGCATGCGTCTCGGCACGTATCTGTTTATGCGCGAACGCAAATCGGCGGCGTATCGGAAAATCCTGTATGGCGGAGACGCTCCGGAGAAGAAACCTGCGGCTGCAATGAGTATTATATGGATATCCTGCGCGCTGTTGTACGTGATGCAGGTCAGTCCTGTGGCGTTCCGCTTGATGAACGGCGTGCAGGGTTCCGAGACATGGGCATGGATAGGCGCCGCCGTCATGCTGTGTGGTATATTGCTGGAAGCGGGTAGTGACGCACAAAAGTCCGCCGCCAAGAAACGCAATCCCAAACGCTTTGTGGATACCGGTCTCTACCGCATTGTACGCTGTCCGAACTATCTCGGCGAAGTGCTCATCTGGACGGGTGTGATGCTCAGCGCTATCGGGGCAGGACTGGTATGGTGGCAGTGGATGATAGCGGCCCTCGGTTATATCTGTATCGTTTACGTCATGTTCAGCGGTGCCCGTCGTTTGGAGATCCGCCAGAACGCGGCTTACGGTGCCGACCCCGAATATCAGGCGTACATCAAGAAAACGCCCATTCTGATTCCGCTGTTGCCGATCTATTCCGTAGCACGTTATGAGTGGCTCAAAGCTTGACATCTTTTCCGCCAAAGGGGCACTCGTTCCAAAGGATGTGACGCCTTGGCAGACTTTCTCCGGCAGGGGAATGACGTTCTGCTTGCAGTCCTACGATTGGAACCATTGTGCGTGCGTGTCGTATCTCACGATGCGGGCGTTCTTCGGTTTGATGAAGATGGAGACGCTTATCTGTACGCCGTATGCCAAGGACCTGCCGTTGCTCTCCTACGACTATATCAGCGCTTTCGGCAGGAAAACGCTGCTGGTGGATATCTATGACACCCAAGTAGCACCGGCTGATCTATCGGCTCTGCAGACGATAAAAGAGGCCTATCGCGACCTCAGGGACAAACCCAAGCACCCGGGATGGTACAACGATCTGCTGCTGCCACCCAGCGTGTCCAAAGTGGGCGATACGGCACGTCTCTCGGCCTTGGCAACGGAAATGATGACCGCTTATATCCATCTTTTCGCGACTGCCCGCGACGTGGATTTGACAGCCAAGTCTGCCCGCAACAGCGCCTATGTAGAGGGACTGATCAACGACGGACCTACGTATAGGGTTGTCAGCAAGATGATTGGTGCGGACGCCGCAAAAACCGTCTTTCGCCGATTCCTGTTTGGAACAGAGTAAATAATAAATAGTAACATTCTAATGTAACAATGGATCATAGCAATTATACATCGCTGATGAGCAAGAGGGTTCGGAGAATTCTCTTGGTGTGCAACAACTACGATAGTTTTGCCCTCGAGGAAGATGGCCGTATTGAGGTGCAAATCGCTCAGGAATACGCCGAACTCAACCTCTCCAACCCGCCGTCCATCGTGCGGGCTGAGACCACGCGCGAGGCCCTGGACCTGATCAAGGCGAATGGCGAAAGGACGAATGGCGAGACATACGACCTCATCCTCACCATGTACAGCGTTGGCGAACTGGACGTGTTCGACTTCGCCCGCGAGGCCAAGCAGTTGCTTCCCGAGTGCCCGATAGTCCTTCTATCGGCTTTCAGCAAGGAGATATACAACCGTATCGAGCAGCACGACCGCTCGGATATCGACTATTTCTTCAACTGGAACAACTCCACCGACCTCATCATCGCGATCATCAAGCTCATCGAGGACCGCATGAATGCGCCGCACGACATTCTGGAGGAGGGCGTACGCGCCATCCTGCTCGTCGAGGACTCCGTCCGCTATTACTCCACCTACCTGCCTTTGCTCTACAAGCTCCTGCTTCGGCAGAACACCATCGCCATCCGTGATGCCCTCAACGAGAAGCAACAACTGCTCCGCAAGCGTGCACGACCTAAGATGCTCATGGCTACCTGTTATGACGAAGCCGTCGAGCTCTACCAGCAGTATGGCCGCAATATGCTGGGTGTCATCTCTGATATCGGTTTTGTGCTCCATAAGGGCGATCCGTCCTCGTCGGAGAAACTGGATGCCGGTATCGAACTCTGTCAACTCATCCGCGAGGACAATCCCACGATGCCCTTCCTCATGCAGTCGTCCCAGGAGTCGATGCGCTCCATCGCCCGCAAACTCAACGTGGGCTTCGTCATCAAGACCTCCAAGACCCTGACCCAAGAGGTGAGCGAGTACATCGAACGTGAGTTTGGCTTCGGCGACTTCATCGCGCGCGACCCGCGTACGGGTAAAGAGATCGCGCGCGCGAGCGATTTGGAGGGATTCGAACGTATCATCTCCACCATCTCGCCCGCTGCTTTCCGCCGACTGAGCGACAACAACTACCTCAGTAAGTGGCTCTTTGCCCGCGGACTCTTCGCTATCGGACGCCGGGTCAAGACGCTCCAGATCCAGGACGAGACCGACATAGAGAATATCCGCCAGACCAATATACGCCTCATCCACGACTATCGTATCAACCAGGCGCTTGGCGTGGTGGCTAAGTACTCGCCCGAGACCTACAATGACACCATCTGGTTTGCCCGTTGTGGCGATGGCGCTATGGGTGGCAAGGGACGCGGATTGGCCTTCCTCAACCACGTCCTCCAGAAAAACGACCTCTATGACCGCTGGGAAGGTATCCGTATCTTCGTACCGCGTACCATGGTCATCACCACCGAGTACTTCGACCGCTTCATCCATGAGAACGGCCTCCAGTATGTCATCAATGCCGACCTCTCGGACGATGAGATACTCTCCGAATTCGTAGCGGCTGCCCTGCCTATCGAATTGCGTGATGCCTTGCGCCATTTCATCCGCGTCACCCATAAGCCGCTGGCCGTACGTTCGTCCAGCAAACTCGAGGACTCGTACTATCAGCCCTTTGCAGGCGTCTATAGCACCTACATGATTCCCAATACCGAGAACGAGGACCAAGAGCTCCGTCTGCTGAGCAAGGCCATCAAGTCGGTCTATGCCTCGGTCTATTACGCCGCCTCGCGTGGTTATATCACGTCCACGGGCAACGTGCTCTCCGAGGAGAAGATGGCCGTTGTGCTCCAGGAGGTCTGCGGCGAACAGGAAGGCAACTACTTCTTCCCCGTCATCTCCGGCGTGGCACGTAGTGTCAATTTCTACCCGGTAGGCAAGGAGAAACCCGAAGATGGTATCGTCAAGGTGGCATACGGTCTGGGTAAAGTAGTCGTCGATGGCGAACAGGTACTTCGCTTCTCGCCGCGCTACCCTAAGAACGTCATGCAGACCTCTACCGTCGATCTGGCTATGCGTGAGACCCAGCAGTCGATGCTCGCCCTCTCGCTCAGCCCGGAGAAATTCCGCACCTCCATCGACGATGCTGTCAATCTGGAGCGCTTCCCCATCCATGCTTGCGACCAGTTTGAGTCGCTCAAGATGATCGCCTCCACCTACGACCGCGAGAATATGCGCATCGTCGATTCCTGCTATCCCGACGGACCGCGTATCGTCACCTTCGCGCCGCAACTCAAGTTCCGCACTTTCCCGCTGGCCGAGATCATCCGCCAGTTGCTCGAGATGGCACAGCAGGAAATCAAGTGCCCTGTGGAGATCGAGTTTGCCGTCAACCTGGAACGTGAACCCCAGATCTTCCACGTCTTGCAGATTCGTCCTATCTCGGCCGACTCGCTTACCGCCAAGGTCGATTGGAACCAGATCGACGAGTCCGACGCCTTCATGCGTTCCGACAATGCCCTCGGCATCGGCCAGATAGAGGGCGTACGCGATATCATCTACCTGCGTCGCGAAGCATTCGACGTGCTGCGTACACGCGAGATGGCCGAGACCATCCGCACCTGGAATGCCCGCATGCGTGAGGAGGGACGTTCCTACCTGCTCATCGGTTACGGCCGTTGGGGATCCCAGATACCTACGCTGGGCGTACCCGTCCAGTGGAGCGACATCAGCGAGGCCAAGGCTATCGCCGAGTGCTCGCTCGAGAACTTCCGCATCGAACCCAGCCAGGGCTCCCATTTCTTCCAGAACTTGACCTCCTTCAACGTCGGCTATATGAATATCGACCCTTGGGCACGCCCCGCTGAGCACTACGACGAGGCCATTCTCAATGCCCTGCCGGCTGTCGAGGAGACCGACCTCGTGCGTCACGTCCGCCTGGACGATGATCTCCGCATGTATATCGATGGTTTCAAATCCCATGCCTGCATCGCCTTATGACCGTTCTATACGAAGACAACCATATCATAGCCGTCAACAAGACCTGCAACGAGATCGTTCAGGGCGATAAGACGGGCGATGCGCCGCTCTCCGAGACCGTCAAGGCCTATATCAAGGAGCGGTACCAGAAGCCCGGCGAGGTGTTCCTCGGCGTCACCCATCGGCTCGACCGACCGACGAGTGGGGTAGTGCTCTTTGCTCGAACCAGCAAGGC
>DFGU01000118.1 GCA_002371785.1 Bacteroidales bacterium UBA3742 | reverse complement strand
TCGCCGGTCATGGCTATACGCGCGCGTACCTTACGTTTAGTAAAGGCTGAGACGAGGGCCGTAGTCATCGTGATACCGGCCGAGGGACCATCCTTAGGTATAGCGCCTTCGGGTACGTGGATATGTACGGATTGCGTCTCCAGGTCTTTCGGACGGATACCGAACTGCGCAGCGTGGGCTTTGATATAGCCCAGCGCAATAGTGGCCGACTCCTTCATGACGTCTCCGAGGTTACCCGTGATGGTCAGGGTCGGGGTTTTCGCGGGTGAGAGCGAGGTCTCGATAAACAGTATCTCGCCGCCCACTTGGGTCCATGCCAGTCCGGTGACAACGCCTATATAGCGATTGGTCTCGTAGGTCTCGTTGGTGTATCGCGGTTGACCGAGATAGTCGATGACATCCTCGCGGGTGAGCGTCTGGTTGTAGGGCTCATCCATCGCGATACGTGCATCTACCTTACGGCAGATAGTGGCTATCTGGCGGTTGAGCGAACGTACGCCCGACTCGCGGGTATAGTCGCTAATGATCTGCTCCAGGATGGCCTTGGGGAACTTCAGCTGCGTATGGGAGAGCGCATGATCTGCGAGCTGCTTGGGAATCAGGTGGCGCTTGGCGATCTCCTGCTTCTCCTCACGCAGATAACCGGTCATCTCGATGAGTTCCATACGGTCCAGGAGCGGACGCGGGATGGTATCCAGCGTATTGGCTGTAGCGATAAAGAGCACGTTGCTCAGGTCGTACGGCATGTCCAGATAATTGTCGTGGAAGGTGTTGTTCTGCTCCGGGTCGAGCACCTCCAGGAGTGCCGACGTAGGATCGCCCTTGTAGTCGTTGCCGATCTTATCGATTTCATCGAGCACAAAGACGGGGTTGGAACTCCTGACCTTGCGTATATTCTGGATGATACGTCCGGGCATAGCGCCTACGTAGGTGCGGCGATGACCGCGTATCTCGGCTTCGTCATGCAGTCCGCCCAGCGAGACGCGTGCATAGGCGCGCCCGAGGGCATCGGCTATAGAGCGTCCGAGGCTGGTCTTACCCACACCCGGAGGACCATAGAGGCACAGGATGGGGGAGTGGACGGGATGTTCCTGCTTCTCCTTGTCCGAACGCAGCGAGAGCTGACGCTGTACGGCCAGGTACTCCAGGATGCGTTCCTTGACCTTCTCCATGCCATAGTGGTCATGGTCGAGTACGGCTTTGGCATTACGAATATCGTAGTTGTCGTCGGTCATCTCGTTCCACGGCAAGGAGAGCAACGTCTCCAGGTACTCCTGCTGGGTGGAATAGTCGGACGAACGCATCGTGAGGCGTTGAAACTTCTTGAGTTCTTCCTCGAAGTTGCGACGTATCTTGTCGGGCCATTTTTTCTCTTTAGCCCGGCGTTGCATATCCTTGACCACCTCGGCAGAGGTGTCGCCCAGTTCCTTCTGGATGACCTCCATCTGGTGGTTAAGGTAGTACTCGCGCTGCTGGCGGTCGATCTCTTCCTGGGTCTTGGCCTGGATCTCCTCTTGCATCTTCAGGTTCTCCACCTCGTGGCTGAGGATGTCCTGCAACTTCTTGCCTCGATTCATCAGCGAATCGGTAATGAGCAGCTTATATTTATCTTCTGCTCTCAGGCCGAAGTTGACGCAGATATAGTTGATCAGGGTAGGGGGATTGTCGATCGAGCTGAGCGTCGTCTTAGCCTCATCCGGCACATTATCAGCGGCATCCAGGATATTCTGGGCCAACTTCTTGACCACGCTGGCCAGCGCTAAGAACTCGCGGTCGCCGCGCGGCGGAAATTCCTCGGGATATATCTCCGTCCGGGCGTGCCAAACACCTTCAATCTGCTCATAATCTGAGGCTTTAACGCGCTCGTTGCCTTGCAGGAGCACCAGTAGGTTGTCGTTCGGCAACTCAATAATCTGGCGTATCTCGGCGGCCGTTCCAACCTCATAGAGATCTTCCGGTCCGGGGTCTTGCGTCTCTCGCTTCAGTTGGCAGAATACGCCCAGCAAGCGGTTTTCTTCCTTACAACGTAGCGCCAGTTCCTTGTTTTTCTTGCGTCCGATGGTGATCGGCATCAGCACACCGGGAAAAAGCACCTGGCCACGTAGCGGCAAGATGGGCAACAAATCGCCTTCTTTCAGCCTGGGGGCTTTTTTTACATTGAAGAGCTCGCCATCTGTCTGCAGTTCGGAGAGAACGGATCGTTGTTCGTTCTCTTCTTCATCGTCCGGCAGGAGAGCAGTATAGTCTATGCTATATTTGTCAATCATCTACAACTATTCAAAACACAATATTTAACATAATGCCGATTAGTAATCCAAATGATCTTTGACATTTAATTAGCCGACAAAGACCTCAGGATTGATCTTCTTGATGAGTCCCTTGAGCACATCGCCCGGTCCGAATTCGTAGAATTCATTTGCGCCATCCACGATCATATTCTTGATGGTTTGTGTCCAGCGTACGGGAGATGTGAGCTGAAGCACGAGATTCTGACGGATAGCTTCCGGATCGGTTTGCGGATATGCGTTGGTGTTTTGATAGATCGGACATTTCGGCGTATGGAACTCGGTAGCCATGATGGCGGTCTTGAGTTCTTCGGCAGCCGGCTGCATCAGCGGCGAATGGAACGCACCACCAACTTGGAGACGTATCGCACGCTTGGCGCCATTCTCACGCAGCACTTCGCAGGCCTTGTCGATACCGGCTACGGTGCCGGAGATGACCACCTGACCCGGACAGTTGAAATTGGCGGCTACGACCACTTCGCCCGAGATGTGCTGGCAAATCTCCTCTACACGGTCGTCCTGCATACCCAGCACGGCAGCCATGGTCGATTCCTGCATCTCGCAGGCTTTCCGCATGGCTTGCGCACGCTTGTGGACGAGACGAAGCGCGTCCTCAAAACGAAGAGCTCCGCATGCAACCAGCGCACTATATTCGCCCAGACTGTGACCGGCTACCATGTCCGGATGCTCTACAGTCAGTACGCTGTTAGCCACCACAGAGTGCAGAAAAACAGCAGGTTGCGTAATATCTGTCTGCTTCAGTTGCTCCGCCGTACCGTTGAACATCACGTCGGTCAGTCTGAACCCAAGCACCTCGTTGGCTTGCTCGCATATCTCGCGTGCTATGGGATACATTTCATACAAATCTTTGCACATGCCCTCATACTGAGAGCCTTGTCCTGGAAAAACAAATGCTTTCATGTTCAAAAATCCAAATTTGGGTGCAAAGATACTAAAAAAAATAGATATGTGCAAGTATTTCGATATATTTATTAAGGAAAAAGTTCTTTTTTTTTAGAAATCCACAGGAATTGTGCGATTTGATTTTTAATTTTTAATTAAATTTTGTAACTTTGCAGCGATTTTGGACTATTGTGTAACCGCAGGTATGAATATTGCATTTACTACCCCACTCCCCGCTGAGGGATTTTCCAGGCTTCGCGGCTATCAGCTTAATGCTGATCCTGAGATAGCAGAGGTGCTGGTATCGACGTTTGACAAGCGTGTTGATCGCGAGATGATCAGCCGTATGCCGCGGCTGCGACTGATTGCCAATTTCGGTGCGGGATACAACAATATCGACCTGGACGCATGCCGGGAGCGCGGTATCCGGGTGACCAATACTCCGATGTCGGTTATCGAGCCGACGGCCGAGTTGGCCTTTGCGCTCATGCTGGCCGTAGCCCGCAACGTATGTCTGCGTGACCGGCAG
>DFGU01000089.1:9573-12273 GCA_002371785.1 Bacteroidales bacterium UBA3742 | reverse complement strand
ATTATAGTTTGTTAGTATCGCTATAGAACCAATACTTTTTAGAATTTGGTTCCTCGAACACGTTTCAAGGAGCCATTTTTCTTGTCCTGTAAATCAGTAGTTTACAAAAATGAAAAATCGAGTAAAAATGAGTGATTTTACCCGATTTTTACCCGGTTTTTTATAACAAACCCCGTAAATTATTGATTTACAGGGCTTGGGTGGAATGTGGGGCTCGAACCCACGACACTCGGAACCACAATCCGATGCTCTGCCAACTGAGCTAAGACCACCATGAGCGTTTTGCCCTCAATGGGCATAACGCGAATTTACGATTTGACGATTTACGATGTACGATTTTTTCGTCATTTCACAAAAGCGGGTGCAAAGGTACTGCTTTTTTCTGACATACGCAAATTTTTGCGTGTTTTTTTTTGAAAAAAGTGTAAAAAAGCAGGTATATCCCCTACTCTACGGCAAAATACGGCCTGCAAACATGTAGCACGAGCGGTAATATCGCTCATGGTAGTGGGAGATCATGATGCCGGAATGGACGGCCGCATGGATGAAGGTAAAGTCGTTGTCGGTAGCCGAGATGACGATACCCACATGGCCTACGGTGTGCCGGTTGCGACGTCCGAAGAAGACCAAATCACCCTTACGCAGATTGCGGAATCCGCCACGGATACGGCGAGCCTGCTGGCTCTGGCCGGACGAAGTTCGCGTAAGAGGGATGCCCACATGACGGAAGACGTAGGTCGTAAATCCAGAGCAGTCGAACGAGTTAGGTCCGTTAGCACCATAGACGTACGGACGGCCTATAAATCGCTTGGCATAGGCTATCAGTCGATCGGCCGTGTTGCCATCCATGGGTTCAGGATTGAGCTTGGCTAACGAGTCGGCATAGAGACTATCCTCCATGGCCAATGCCGCTTCCAGATCGCTCACGATCTCGTTGAGCATGCTGTCTTTCTCCGCTTCGGTCAGGTCCATCGCATCGAAGTCGAACATCATCTCCTCCAAATCCGGGGGACAGATGTGAATCGTATCGTGGACATAGACGATCTGCGGCACAAATACCGTATCATGCACAACGGTCACCTTTGGCTTGGCAGCCATGAGCGTGCCGACTGATACGCTCATGACCATCATAAGCCATATGAAACGCCTGCGCCCCATCATTTGCGTGTACGTGTTCCGCCAGAGGAACCGCTGCTTGGAGTGGACGACTGGCGCGTAGAAGTGGACGACTCGGTGGAAGTGGTACGCGTCGTGGGCGGCGTAGTGGTACGCGTTGTGCTGGTGGTGCGACCCGAACGGTCGGTAGAACGAATCTGGGTGCGCGTAGTACCGGACGAGCTTACACGCGTAGAGATCGTGGTGGTCGTGGTAGGCGTAGCCGTAGTAGCAGAGGTACGAGACGAATTAGAGGTACTTGACGAACCAGGCGTCCTAGAGGTAGTAGAGGAACTAGACGAGCTAGAAGAACCAGAGGTACTAGAGGTTCTAGATGTGCTAGAAGAGCTTGACGAACTCGGTGTAGTAGTAGCGCTGGTAGAGCTGGTACGGCCGGAGGTAGTGGTAGAACCGGTCGAAGTAGTCGTAGACTGGGTCGAGCTATTGGAGCGGGACGGAGTCGGCGTACCGGATGTACGCGTGGTGCTAGCAGCAGCTGCTTCGCGCAGATCGGCCGCATTGCGTACGGTACGTTGCGTAGAGCTATGGGCAGCGCCGGGCGTATTGTTCATCGGCGTAGCGGTATAGACACGCGAGTTACGATTGGTGAACGAGTTCTGCGGGTACTGCTGCTCGTAGTCGTGGTGTCCGTAGGAGCGTACATGGTCGTAGTAGTGCGGATCGTAGTAGGACGACGGATAGTCGCAGTGGTGGCAGAAATGGTGGTCACGCATATACTGCTCTACATAAGCCTGGTAGTGGCTCAGGTACATGGGTTTCGGGTACTTGTAGTAGGACGGGAAATGACCATGGCAGTAGGTGGAAACCCAGGGGGTATAGCCGGTGTGGTAGAGGTGGGACCAGATAGTGGGTCGCTTCACCCATACCGGACGTACGATATACTGGGTACCATAGATATACGGATCGCCGATGATCTCTACGTAGAGGTCGGTAGCACGTGCCTCGGCCACGAGGGTAGCTACGTCCTGGTAGATATTAGCGGCCAGGCATGCCTGGATCAGATAGACGTGGCGATAGCCCTGTACGGCCTCCAGCACACGCAGATAGTCCACGTAGCCGTCGCCGTTGAGATCCAGGTTGTTGATCATATAGCGCGAGGAGTTGAGCAGTTGCTCGAACTCGCGTACGCTGGACGACTGTGCAAAAGCGGCTGCTACGGCCTGGAGGTCGAGATAGAACGACAGGTCGGAGGTCAGCGCGTTGACTTGGACCGTAGTGGTGGTGGTAGGACGAGACGAAGACGCCGGCACCGTGCTGACGGTGGTAACGGTCTGGGTAGGACGCACATAGACGGTTTGCGTCGGTGCGGTGGTCACGATACGCACCGGGAAACAGGATGTCAGCGCCGTAGCCAACAGAGCGAGCACCATCAAATGGATACTATACTTTTTCATATCAGTAAGTTTTTGAATTTTTACGATTTATTACTCCAGTTTCTTAGCTACCTCGATCTCCTCGAAGGACTCGAGCATATCGCCGGTCTGCAGATCGTCGAACGACTTGAGGCTCAGACCGCACTCGGTG
>DFGU01000089.1:0-9386 GCA_002371785.1 Bacteroidales bacterium UBA3742 | reverse complement strand
CGGCGATGGTGCCCACCTTGGAGATATGGAAGGTCTGCAGCACCTCGAGCGTGGCGGTAACCTCTTCCTTCACCTCCGGCGAGAGCATACCCTCCATAGCGGCTTTGACCTCGTTGATAGCATCGTAGATGATCGAATAGATACGGATATCCACCTCCTCGGTCTCGGCCATCTTGCGAGCCGAACCGGTAGGACGAACGTTGAAGCCCACGATGATGGCATCGGAAGCGGCAGCGAGCATGACGTCGGAGTCGCTGACGGCACCTACGGCACCATGGATGACGTTGACCTGGATATTCTCGGTGGAGAGCTTGATGAGCGAGTCCTTGATAGCCTCGACGGAACCGTCCACATCGGCCTTGACGATGATGTTGAGTTCCTTGAAGTCTCCGATAGCCAGACGGCGACCGATCTCCTCGAGTCCGACGTGCTTCTTGGTGCGGATAGATTGCTCGCGCTGCAGTTGCTCACGCTTGTTAGCAATCTCGCGTGCCTCCTGCTCGGTAGGCAGTACGTTGAACTCGTCACCGGCCTGCGGCGCACCGTTGAGACCGAGGATAGAACACGGCTCACCCGGGCGAACCTCCTGGATGCGCTGGCCGCGCTCGTTGAACATGGCCTTGATACGACCGTGGTAGGTGCCGGCCAGCACGATGTCGCCCATATGGAGCGTACCGTCCTGGACGAGCAGCGTAGCTACGTAGCCGCGTCCCTTGTCGAGCGAGGACTCGATGACCGAACCCTTGGCGCGACGCTTGGGATTGGCCTTGAGGTCGAGCATCTCGGCCTCCAGGAGCACTTTCTCCAGCAGCTCGTAAACGCCGTCACCCTTCTTAGCCGAGATCTCCTGGCACTGGTACTTACCGCCCCAGTCCTCGACGAGGATGTTCATGTTGGAGAGTTGCTCACGGATCTTATCGGGGTTAGCACCCGGCTTATCCACCTTGTTGATAGCGAATACCATCGGTACGCCGGCCGCCTGGGCATGGTTGATCGCCTCGACAGTCTGCGGCATGACGGCATCGTCGGCCGCGATGATGATGATGGCTATATCTGTCACCTTGGCACCACGGGCACGCATAGCGGTAAAGGCCGCGTGACCCGGCGTATCGAGGAAGGTGATATGCTGGCCATTCTTGAGCTTGACGTTGTAGGCACCGATGTGCTGGGTGATACCACCGGCCTCACCGGCGATGACGTTAGCGTTACGGATGTGGTCGAGCAGCGAGGTCTTACCGTGATCGACGTGACCCATGACGGTGATGATTGGGCAGCGAGGCTCGATATCCTCCTCATTGACCACCTCGTCGGCATTGATCTCGTCCACCACGTGGGCCGATACATACTCGGTAGTGAAGCCGAACTCCTCGGCCACGAGGTTGATGGTCTCGGCATCGAGACGCTGGTTGATTGACACGAAGAGACCGAGCGACATACAGGTACCGATGATCTTGGTCACGGGCACGTTCATCATGTTAGCCAGGTCGTTGGCCGTCACAAACTCAGTGAGCTTGAGCACCTTGCTCTGCTCCTGCTGCTCCATGCGCTCGAGCTCCATCTTCTCGCGCTCCAGCTCACGGCGTTCGCGCTTGTGCTTGGATGTGTTGGTCTTGCCCTGCTTAGCCTGCAGGCGGTTGAGCGTCTCCTTGATTTGGCGTTGTACCTCCTCTTCGCTGACCTCCTGCTTGCCTTTCTTCTTGTTCTTCTGCTTCTTCGGATTCTGGTTGCGGGCGTCGTTGATATCCACCTTGTTCTGCTTGATACGCTCGCGTTTGCGCTTCTCCTGCGCTTGCTGCTGCGCCTGCTGACGCTCCTCACGTTCTTTGCGCTTTTCCTCTTTGGATTTCTTGCCGGGATGCGTAGCCTGGTTGATCGACGAGAGGTCGATCTTGCCAATCACTTTGGGCTGTGCTACGGCTTCGGGCTTATGGAGCGAGAACACCTCGGGCTTCTTCTCCTCGGGCGCCTTGGCTTCTTCGGTTTCGGCTTTCTGCTGCGCTTCGGCCGCTATGCGCTCGGCTTCGGCCTTAGCTTCTGCCTCGAGGCGAGCCTGCTCGGCCGCTATGCGGGCTTCCTCTGCCTCACGGCGTGCCTTCTCTGCCGCTTCCTGAGCCTGACGGGCAGCCTCTTCGGCTTGACGGCGCGCCTCTTCCTTCGCCTTCTTCTCGGCATCGAGGTCGATCTTGCCCACTATCTTAGGCTGTGGCAGCTCGGGTTCGGGGGCAGGTTCGGGTTTTTCTACTGCTACCGACGGCCCTGCCATGCGCTCTTGGCGCTCCTGGGCCTGACGGTCTGCTTGGAGCTTGACGGCCATGTCCTTGTTGAATTCCTTAGCGAGCATCAGGTAGAGATCGTCGTCGATACGCACGTTGGGATCGGCCGCTATTTCATGCCCCTGTTTCTCGCAGAATGCAACCGCTGTGGACATTCCGATATTGAGTTCCTTGCAAGCTTTGATTAATTTAATAGCCATATACTTCTGCGGATTTGTTTCGTCTCGCTCCGTACGAGGGGTTTAGGTTTATTACTCTTCAAATTCCGAAGCCAGGATACGCAGCACGTCGTCTATCGTCTCCTCTTCCAGGTCGGTACGCTCGACGAGTTCCTCCTTGCTCTTAGCCAGTACGGACTTAGCGGTATCCAGACCAATCGCCTTGAGGGCGTCGATGACCCACTGATCGATCTCGTCGTTGAACTCGTCGAGGTAGATATCTTCGATATCCTCGTCGCCCATCTCGCGATATACGTCGATCTGGTAGCCGGTGAGCATGCAAGCCAACTTGATGTTGAAGCCACCCTTACCGATAGCCAGACTAACCTCGTCGGGCTTGAGATATACCTCGGCCGTCTTGGTCTCCTCGTTGATATTCATAGACGAGATATGTGCGGGAGCCAGGGCACGCTGGATATAGAGGTTGAGGTTGCTGGTATAGTTGATGACGTCGATATTCTCGTTGCGCAGTTCGCGCACGATACCATGAATACGCGCACCCTTAACGCCTACGCAGGCGCCTACAGGATCGATGCGGTCGTCGAACGACTCGACAGCCACCTTGGCGCGCTCACCCGGGATACGGGCGATATTCTTGATAGCGATCAGTCCGTCGTGGATCTCCGGCACCTCTTGCTCGAAGAGGCGCTGCAGGAAGAGCGGACTGGTACGCGAGAGGATGATCTTGGGGTTCTGGTTCTTGTTGTCCACCTGAACGACCACGGCACGGACGGTATCGCCCTTGCGGTAGAAGTCGGTCGGTATCTGGTTCTGCTTAGGCAGGTAGAGCTCGTTGCCCTCGTCGTCGAGCAGCAGCATCTCCTTCTTCCATACCTGGTACAGTTCGCCGGAAACTACCTGGCCCAGCATCTCGGTATACTTGATATAGAGGTTCTCTTTCTGCAGCTCCAGGATCTTGCTGGCCAGGGTCTGACGCAGGTTGAGGATCATACGGCGGCTGAAGGAGGAGAAGTCGACCTTGTCGGTCACTTCCTCGCCTACCTCGGCCTCGTCGTCGAGCAGACGAGCGTCGCTGAGTGCGATCTGGGTGTCGGGATTAGCCACATCGTCGTCTTCCATGACGAGACGGTTGCGGTAGATCTCCAGGTCACCCTTGTCGGGGTTGATAATCACGTCGTAGTTAGCATCCGAGCCGTACATCTTAGCGATGACGTTACGGAACGAGTCCTCCAGGACGTTGATGAACGTCTGGCGGTCGATATTCTTGAGTTCGTTGAACTCAGAAAAGATGTCAATCAGGTTGACAGAGTTGGTTTGTTTTGCAGTTGCCATTTTTTGTATATAAGATTTTTAATAGTTTTCTAGTTGTACTGGATTTTCTAGAATCTCTAGACTAGAATTTCAGATCGTAGCGTACGTACTTCGGTTCGTCGTAGCGCCAGGTGTAGGTATGGACTTGCAGCTCTTTGCGCTTCTTGCCCTCGACGGCTACGCGTTCCTCTACATCCACCGAGAAGGTGTCCTCGTCGACGCTGACCAGCTGGCCATGCACTTTCTTGCCATCCACCAGCACCTCTACGTCGTGGCCCAGGTTCTTAAGATACTGCATCCGGGTCCGGAACGGATCGGTCAGGCTGACGCTTCCGACCTCCAGGGAGTAGTCGACGTTGGCGTTGGCTTCTAATTTCTCTACGAGGAAGCGATTCAACTTCTCGCAGAAATCCACGTCCACGCCCTCCAGGCGATCTACCTCTACCAGTATGTCATTCTCAGGCGACATCTCCAGCGTGATCAGCTCATAATCGGTCTCCCGGAGGAAGTCCGAGATCCATTCTTTCAGTTGGTCTAATACAATCATATAGTTCCTAATTTAAGCGAGCGAGGAGACCTTTTCGGGTCCCCTCGTTCATTTCACGCTGCAAAATTACGCAAAATATTTGATATATGCAAATATATTGCATACTTTTTTTGCATTTCGCGTTATTTTTTGCTATTTTACGCGATTATAGGCCTTCTTTTGCAGCTTCCAGCTCTTTTTCCAGTTCCTGATTCTGCAGCGCAGCATCTATCTCGGGCTGTGCTTTCTCCAGGGTTTGCTTGGCTTCGTTATACTCTGCCTCGGTTTCCTCGAAATCGAGCATATCTTCTTTTTCACTCTCGGTAACGATAGGAGCTTCTTCCTCCATACCGGGTGCTACGTTTTCCTCTTGTGCGGTCTTGCCTCCACAAGACGGCATTGCCAAGAGCATCAGCATTGGCAGTGCCCACAGCCATTGTTTTCTCATTGTTGTTGCGATTTATTTAGTTGATTGATTGAATCTTGTTTGTCGGTTGCGGCCATAGCACTATCGATGGCCGCATCGTATTTGCCTTGCTCCACCCGGGTTGCGGAGTCCAGCAGGGCCTGCTGTTCGGCCTTCTCTCGAGCCAACTCTTTGGGGTCACGCTCAATGTGCAACGAGATACATCCCGGCTTGGCGCTGAGGCGAATGACTTGCTGTCCGTCCACGTACAGCGCTTCGCGTTTTTTATACTGCTGGCCCATCAGTTTTGTCACTTTCTGCATGACGATCTCGGTATGCGCCGAATCAACAAAGCAGCTCAGATCGACCGAGATGAGATGGGACTCGGGATTGTACTCATAGCCATCTTCCTTGCGCTTGTTTATCTCGACCGGCTGACCGTACATATCCTCGGTAGCGGTATGCTCGATGGTATATTTCTGGCGGATGAGCGTGGTATCGAACTGTGCGATAGCTTCTACGCGGAAATCCTGTTCCTCCCAGCTGTAGGTATGCGACGTGGCGAATGTGTTGTATTCCTCGGCCGGGGTCTCGACGAGAGAGGTGATATAGGGCACCGTGACGGGGAAAGTCAGTCCACGGCTATGGAGTCCCTGCTGATAAGCAGATACCACCTCCTTGGCCGTGCGGTCGTAGGCATAGGTGTCGTTGGTGATCTGCAGTTCATCGGCCGGAAGCCATGCGATGGTATGTACGGTCTGTCCGACGGCTTCCCAGGTCTTAGGATTCAGTATGGCCATCTTCAGTTCGCGTGTGCCTACGTAGCCAAATCCGTCCACGTAGTCGATGCGGGTCCATCCGTTGGCTGGGGCAGGTTGTTCGTGCTGCTCGCCAAAACGGGCGATGACCTGCTTGGGATTGGTGAGGTTGTGCGGCTTGTCGTGGAGCATCATACCTTTGTGGTCGACGAAATAAGCGGTGCGGCGCACCTGGGACGTGGAGTCGTTCTCGCGATTGTCCACCGTCTCCTGCATGACCCAAATCAGGTCTTCGTTGAGCACCACCAGATCGCTATAGTGAGGCGGCAGCACCATCTCGCCGTCGCGGTCCACGAGCGCCGAATGGTGGATACCCATACTATTGACCGTCTCGATCTCGAGGTAGCCGTAAGTATATTGCGGCGCAGAGCCCACTACGGCCTGACCCTGGAACTGATCGAGCACGAATACCGGTTGGCCCGACTTGTCCACCACGGCTATCTTGCCGGCTTCTTTGCATACCGGTACACGTCCAAAGGCGGGGGTACCGGCCATAGCCAGGCTGTCGAGCAGCAGTTGTGCCTCGCCGCCGTCCAGGCGGTAGAGCTGATACATATCGCCCTGCTGCAGGGTGAACAGGCCGTCGGAAACGACACTCGGTTGGGACTGGAAGCGGCCGTCGAGCACCACCTCACCATCCTGGTCGATAAATCCCCAACCCTTGCCTACCTCGGTCTGACAGGGCAGGTAATCTAGTTGGAGTTTCGCACTTTTGCCGCAAGCGGTCAGGCAGGCGATAGCCACCATGTACAAAAATATTTTTCTCATCTTTCTGCCCGCATGGGGTTCTCCAAGAAGTCCTTATATGCTAATCGTATTCCGTCCTCCAGCTCGGTGCGGTAGGTCCAGCCCAGCGCGGTTGCCTTGCTCACATCCAGCAACTTACGTGGTGTACCGTTTGGACGCGTGGTATCCCACTCGATGCGTCCCTTGTAGCCCACTACCTTAGCCACCATCTCGGTCAGCTGGCGGATGCTGAGTTCCTTACCGGTACCGGCATTCACGGTCTCGTTGCCGCTATAGTTATTCATGAGGAAGACGCACAGGTTGGCCAAGTCATCCACGTAGAGGAACTCACGCAGCGGACTGCCGTCGCCCCAGCAGGTAACATGGTCTGCCCCACTCTCTTTGGCCTCGTGGAAACGGCGTATCAGGGCCGGCAGCACGTGGCTGTGCTCGGGGTGGTAGTTGTCGTTGGGGCCATAGAGGTTGGTCGGCATGACGGAGATATAGTCCGTACCGTACTGACGGTTTAGGAACTCGCAGTATTTGAGTCCGCTGATCTTAGCCAGGGCGTAGGCCTCGTTGGTCTTCTCCAGCGCACCCGTCAGCAGACACGACTCCGGCATCGGTTGCGGCGCCAGACGCGGATAGATACAACTGGATCCCAGGAACTCCAGTTTCTTGACACCGTTCTGCCATGCGGCATGGATGACGTTCATCTCGAGGATCATGTTGTCGTACATGAAGTCGGCCAGATGGCGCTCGTTGGCAATGATGCCGCCCACCTTGGCGGCTGCCAGAAAGACGTACTCCGGCTTCTCCTGCTGGAAAAACTGCTCGACAGCCTCCTGACGGCACAGGTCGAGTTCCTTGTGGGTACGGGTAATGATATTGGTATATCCCTGTCGCTGCAGTTCGCGCACGATAGCCGATCCCACCATGCCACGATGGCCTGCGACGTATATCTTGGAATGTAATTCCATTTCTGATTTAGGATTTATGAATTATGATTTGTGATTTATTTTACGATTCCTTTCTCGAGGTATTCGGCGGCGTTGAAGTGCTCGCGGGTGACTTTCTGCATATCGTGACGAACCATCAGTTCAACGAGTTGCTCAAAGCTGGTGGTCTGCGGGTTCCATCCCAGTTCACGCTTGGCCTTACCAGGGTCACCCAGCAGGTTGACTACGTCGGTAGGACGGTAGAAGTCGGGGCTAACCTGTACGACTACGTCACCCTCCTTGATACCTTGTATTTTGTCACTTAGTATCTTCTCCACAATACCCTTCTCATCAACGCCCTTGCCTTCCCAGCGCAGCTCGATGCCGGCATGGTGGAAGGCCAAGGTAGCGAACTCACGTACGGTATGCTGAACACCCGTAGCGATGACGAAGTCCTCCGGCGTCTCATGCTGCAGGATGAGCCACATACACTCTACGTAGTCCTTGGCATACCCCCAGTCGCGCAAGCTGTCGAGGTTGCCCAGGTACAGGCATTTCTGCATGCCATGTGCGATACGGGCAGCAGCCAGGGTGATTTTGCGGGTCACGAAGGTCTCGCCGCGGCGCTCACTCTCGTGGTTGAACAAGATACCCGAGCAGCAGAACATATCATATGCCTCACGATACTCCTTGATAATCCAATATCCGTAGAGTTTAGCTACGGCGTACGGGCTATAGGGATGGAAGGGCGTAGTCTCCGACTGCGGCACTTCCTCTACCTTGCCATACAACTCGGAGGTGGAAGCCTGGTAGATACGGCAGGTCTTCTCCAGATGGTTCGTACGAACCGCCTCCAGCACGCGCAGTACGCCTACAGCATCCACGTCGGCCGTGAACTCCGGGGCGTCGAAGCTGACCTGCACATGGCTCTGTGCGGCCAGGTTGTAGATCTCGTCCGGCTGCACCTTACCCACCAGTTTGACGAGCGACATCGAGTCGCCCATGTCGGCATAATGCAGGTGGAAATGCGGTGTTCCCTCCAGGTGGGCGATTCGTTCGCGGTAGTCCACCGAACTACGGCGGATTATGCCATGTACGTCATACCCCTTATCCAGCAGAAATTCTGCCAGGTAACTTCCATCTTGTCCGGTAACACCGGTAATCAACGCAGTTTTCATATATCGCTATGTATTCTAAATTACAAAACCGGCTGCAAAATTACAACAAATATTTGAAATATGCAAGCATTTGCCCGAAAAAATATCGTCCGCGCTTGCGTATGTGCTTTTTTTTTCGTACCTTTGCGCTCGATAATCCATCAAAACGAATAATGCAGTATGCGAGACATCGAAAAAAACATAGAATTCTTCTCCGACGAAAGGTATCGTGATCTGGAGTACGGTACGATATATTACGTGCCCGGAGTGCTATCTCAAGAACAGAATGACCTTGTTCGCTCGCGCATAGAGCATATCGAACGACGAATCAATCAATCGGAGAACAACTGGGTGACCTGCCGGATTGTGTGTCTGGATGCAGAGAATCCGCTCTTTGCGCCCCGTATGGACGCGACGCTATATAGTGCCCTGCTCCCGGCAGATGATACGTCCCAGGAAACATATGCATTCCTGAGAGGCTCGCTGTCAATGTCTGATCCTGCTATAATAGACGATGCCTTTGCGCAGTACTTCAGCACCTTGCAGCAGCTCTTGGATGATGTATTAGACACCGGAACATACAACGAACGCCCTCTGCGACAGGCGAGATACTACGAGACCCTTTGTATGTCGGAAGAATGCGAAGCCGCATTGGACGAACCGCCTGTGCCTCGCTGTGAAGCCCATTATTCGGCTGCATGTCCGGAGGATGAGGGAGAGGGCCAATCGTTTTTTGATCGGCTGGAGTCGTCCTTCAGACGTGCTTCTACCTATCCCGGGCGCTTGGTAATAACGCCATATGCCTATCAAGTACTGATTCCGGATTACGATATCGAAATCCATTTCACGCCCCAGGTAAAAGCCTTGTATATCCTCTTCTTGAATCACCCGGGAGGTATTCGTATGAGCGAGATTGAAGACTATAAGGAGGAGTATATGCGCATCTTTTTCCGTGTGTCGGATCGCTCAGATAAGGAATGGATGCGTCGATCGGTAGAACGACTAATCGATGTATGCAATCCCCAAGCCCTGAATGTCAAGAAGTCGCAATG
>DFGU01000110.1:11813-14375 GCA_002371785.1 Bacteroidales bacterium UBA3742 | reverse complement strand
TGCTGACAGAGATATTGTAGTTCTGTATCACACCGGGACGGGTGGTCTCAGCAAACCAGTCAGTATTGCTTACCGGTATTGTTCCGGCAGCATCGAGGTACTTGTTGAGCATGATGTTATTCAAAACCGGCTGGCCTTGCTCGTTATAACCCCAGTCGTAATGATACCCCAATACGTTGGTGTTCGGATCAGCCGTACCATCGTTGACATATGCCTGCCACATAGCTCGGCCGAACTGCTCGGAATTGAGGACGTGCATACGGTTCACGTAGTTCTGCACGGCTACGGATGCATCCAAAGAGACACTTAACTTACCCTCAGATCCTTTCTTGGTGGTGATGATGATCACACCGTTAGCAGCGCGCGAACCATATATACTCGCGGACGCGGCGTCTTTGAGCACCTGGATGGACTCAATATCATTCGGATTGAGCTCATGCATGCCCGAGGTCGTAGGTACACCATCTACGACGTAAAGAGGATCGTTGGAGGAATTCAAAGAACCTGTGCCTCGGATACGTATTGTTGCTGCTCCTGAAGGGTTACCATCCGCAGAGATATTCATACCCGGCACTTTTCCCTGAAGGGCCTTCATCGGGTTATTCTCCTGCTGTTTCTCCAGATCTTTCGCCGAGATAGCAGAAACAGCACCGGTCAGGTCGGCTTTGCGCTGCGTCGTATAACCGGTTACTACCACTTCCTCCAGCACCTCGCTATCCTCCGCCATGGAGACTTTCATGTTTGCTTTCGGGGATAACTGCTGGGCCTTATAGCCCACATACGAAATCACTACCATGGCATCCTTGCCAACGGAAAGTGAGAAATTACCATCGAAATCGGTAACCGTACCATTCGATGTGCCTTTCTCCAGAACTGTCGCTCCAATGATGGGTTCGCCCGTTGCTGCATCTACCACAACACCCGTCGCAGTCACTTGCGCCTGAGCGAATGCCGTGAAGCATAGCATCCAAAGAAAGGCTAAAATTACACTTTTTGAATTCATGATATATTAAAATTTAAATAAAAGGCCAAGCAGCGAAACCGAGTCAAACTCAATTCCGCTGCAAAAGTACATCTAATTATGCACATGCGCAAAAAATAATGTTGCAAAATATACTACGAATGTTTCAATGCAACAAATGTAACATATTTTGCAACAAAATTAGTATTTATAAATGTTTCATTTTAGCGCGCACTAGGCAGGTGTCCGAAGTATTCCTTATAGCATTTGGTGAAATAGCCCGGGCTGGAGAAACATAGTTCCAAGGCTACTTGCTGGATAGTCATATCGGTCGTGCGGAGCAATTCGTCTGCGCGGATTAACCGTCGCTCACGAATATAGTCCAACGGTCCTTTCCCGGCTACCGCTTTCACGCGACGAAAGAGTTGCGTGCGGCTTAGTTGCAGTTTGCCGCCCAAGAACTCTACGGTCAGATTCGGGTCCTTTAGATAGTCGTCCACAACTTGTCGCAGACGTTCGGCAAAGGCCTCATCTTTCTTGCTGAGCTGGATAGCCTCCTGCATATTCTCCAGCTGTGGGATAATATCATGATTGATCTCCGTCTGCATCCTACGCTGCTTGATGAAGACATAACCTAAGGTGATGATGAACAGAGTGAAGAAAAACACCACAAATAGGATCAGTATCAATCGGTCAAAGCGTTGCTGTTTCCATTTGCTCTCTACCTGTGTCTGTACGATATGCAGGGTCTCCAGATCACGCGTGATAGCTTCGTCCTGCTTGAGCATGGGGTATGCAGCTGTGATATCCAGCAGTGACGTCTCCAGCACCGTATCGCGCACGTACGGTTCCTTATGTAATATGCGCGCAGCTGCATCGATTATCATATCGCCGCGAGAGGAGTATGTTGCGGAACATTCGATCTTGCCATCTACGATAGCCTGCAATCCCGGATGGATACCGTCCACACCCATGATAGGAATGGAAGGAACCGCCTCGGCGGCACCGATAGCCATAAGATCGTTATGCGCCACGATGACATCAGGCAAGGGGTGACTCTCCAGATAAGCAGAAACAACCTCATAGGCATTCTCCTGGTACCATCTTCCCATCACGCTCTGCACCTCTACTTCAGCCTCTAACCCTTCGCCTTTCGCCTCTTCGAGACCTTCCATCATTCCTCTGTGGCGAAGCGTAGCAGGCGTCGATCCCGGCAATCCGGCAACCTCCAGTACGACGAACGGCTTCCTTTTCGCCTTTGATCCTTTGTCACTCGCTTTTCCTATCACCCATTGCGCCATCAGTCGGCCTACCTTGTAGTTATCGCCACCTATAAAAGCAGTCCACTCGTCTCCGGGAACACGGCGGTCGGCAACAATCACCGGGATGCCAGCCCGATAAGCTCTCGTCACAGCAGGTTGTACCTGCTCCGCCTCATTGGGGCTGACTATCAGCAGATCTACGCGCTCTTCGATAAAACTGTCAATCTGGGCACACTGCAACTCGTTGCTGCCATATGCAATACGGCGCGAAAGCGTCATATCCGGATGCAGCAGCAACTCACGCTCCATTTCATAGTTCATCTTCTGCCGCCACGCATC
>DFGU01000110.1:7732-11730 GCA_002371785.1 Bacteroidales bacterium UBA3742 | reverse complement strand
ACGCCGATGCGATACTGCGGCGTACGCGAGTTACAACCCGTCATTAACAGGCATAACGCCACGACACTAACAATGATGTTTCTCATAATGCAACATTTTTTCGGCTGCAAAGGTACAACTTTTTTTCGACTTGAGCAAATTTTTGTAGATTTTTCTTGCATATTTCAGAATTGTCGTACTTTTCTTACGCGCACGTACATTATTATATATATATATTTTTTTTGGGGGAGGATAAATTCACACAAATCACAAATTCTTATCTCGACTTTTAGTCTCGAACGATTATCTCTTAGCCGCAAGGGCACGATATTCTCACACAACATGTGTGTTCATTATCAATAAGGCTTCTCTGCTTTTATATATTATTGGCTTTGGTATTGTAACTTCTTAGCCCAAGGGCACGATTATTGCAGAGCAATTTTCGGCACGCCCCTTGGAATTTGTAGTAACTTCGGTCCTCCCTACTATAAACGAAATTTATAGCAGGGTCACCCCGAAAGTACGGTCGCAGTATCCTGCAACCGGCACCTAATTAGTCCAAAAAATTATAAAAATGCACGCAATTTTACATTTTTTGCCCTAATTATTTGCACACTTGATTATTTTGTAGTAATTTTGCAGTCAAAATCCAAGTAAATCTACAGAACATGACACGTGACAC
This sequence comes from Bacteroidales bacterium UBA3742, assembly GCA_002371785.1. Classification (GTDB taxonomy): domain Bacteria; phylum Bacteroidota; class Bacteroidia; order Bacteroidales; family Paludibacteraceae; genus Colicola. Next base: position 11,069 of record DFGU01000110.1, on the reverse strand, counting down.
AGAGATTTTTGACCTTATCCGCCGGGAGCGGGAGCGTCAGACCAAAGGTATTGAGTTGATTGCCAGCGAGAATTTCGTGAGTGATCAGGTATTGGAAGCTATGGGTAGCGTTATGACCAACAAGTACGCCGAAGGCTATCCGGGTCACCGTTACTACGGTGGCTGCGAGGTGGTGGACATGAGCGAGAATGTTGCTCGTGAGCGACTGAAAAAGCTCTACGACGCCGCGTACGTCAATGTGCAGCCCCACTCGGGCGCACAGGCCAATATGGCGGTATTCATGGCATGCCTGAAGGCAGGCGATACGTTTATGGGACTGAACCTGAGTCACGGAGGTCACCTGAGTCACGGTTCGGCCGTGAATTTCTCGGGACTGATGTTCCGCGCGGTAGCGTATAACCTGAACGAAGAGACGGGAAGAATCGACTATGACAACCTGGATAAGACAGCTCGCGAGGAGCGTCCGAAGTTGATCATCGCAGGCGCTTCGGCTTACAGCCGCGAGTGGGACTATGCCCGCATCCGCAAGGTAGCCGATGAGATCGGTGCGATCTTCATGGTAGATATGGCCCATCCGGCCGGCCTGATCGCTGCCGGACTGCTGGAGAACCCGGTGAAGTATGCACATATCGTGACCAGTACGACCCACAAGACCTTGCGCGGTCCGCGTGGCGGCGTGATACTGATGGGTAAGGACTTCCCGAATCCGTGGGGCAAGACGACGCCGAAAGGCGAGGTGAAGATGATGTCCGCATTGCTGGACTCGGCTGTATTCCCCGGAACGCAAGGTGGTCCGCTGGAGCATGTGATAGCTGCTAAGGCTGTTGCCTTTGGCGAGGCCTTGACACCAGAGTTTAAAGTTTATCAGCAGCAGGTGAAGACGAATGCAGCCAAGATGGCAGCTGAGTTTATGCAGAAGGGCTATAAGGTGATCTCGGGCGGTACGGACAACCACTCGATGCTGATCGACCTACGGACAAAGTATCCGGAGCTAACCGGTAAGGTAGCCGAGAAGGCGCTGGTAGCGGCCGATATTACGACCAATAAGAATATGGTGCCCTTTGATACCCGTTCGGCCTTCCAGACCTCGGGACTCCGTTTCGGTACGCCGGCTATCACTACGCGTGGACTGAAAGAGGACAAGATGCCATGGATCGTGGAACTAATCGACCGCGTACTGCAGGATCCGGAGTCGGAAGCCAATATAGCTAAGGTACGCGAGGAAGTGAATCGCGAGATGAACCAATATCCGTTGTTTGCATGGTAAGCCTACTGGGCAAAACATTGGAAGAACTGCAAGCGGTGGCCCTGGAAGCAGGGCTACCGCGTTTTGCGGGTAAGCAGCTGGCCGAATGGATCTACGTAAAGCGGGCCAAGAGTCTGGACGAGATGACCAATATCTCGCTGAAGGGACGCGAGGCGCTGAAGCAGAAATATACCATCGGTCGGCATGAGCCGGTAGCGAAGGCGGAGTCGGAGGACGGTACAAAGAAGTACCTCTTTAAAACACCCCCCGTCCCCCTCTCAAAGGGGGAGAGAGGGAGTGAAAGCCAGTTTATCGAGGCGGTCTATATCCCTGAGGAGGATCGCGCTACGCTATGCGTCTCGACGCAGGCGGGTTGCAAGATGGGTTGCAAGTTCTGCATGACCGGTACGTTGGGTTTTCACGGTCACCTACCCGCAGCGGAAATTCTCAATCAGATTTTTTCTATTCCGGAAAGTGAGAAGCTGACCAATATCGTCTATATGGGTGAAGGAGAACCGATGGACAATATAGAGGAGGTCATGCGTTCGCTGGAGGCCATGACGGCCAAGTGGGGATGCCAGTGGTCGCCGCACCGCATCACGGTCTCTAGCGTAGGCTATCCGAAAGGGCTGAAACGCTTCCTGGATGAAAGCGAATGCCATTTGGCCACTTCTCTGCACAACCCGTTCGCTATTGAGCGTCAGCAGATTATGCCGATTGAGAAGAATCACCCGATAGAGGGGGTGCTGGAGCTCATACGGGGCTATGACTGGACCCGTCAGCGGCGTTTGAGTTTCGAATATATCTGCTTTGGCGGGCAGAATGACACCCCGAAACATGCCAAGGAACTGCTGCGTCTGTTGCGCGGGTTGAACTGCCGTGTGAATTTGATTCGTTTCCATGCGGGCGTGGACCAGCCGTTCCAAGGATCGGACGAGCAGCAGATGATCTGGCTGCGCGACTACCTGACGGCACACGGACTGACGACCACCATACGCCGCAGCCGCGGCGAGGATATCCTGGCCGCGTGCGGTATGCTGGTGAATGCGCTGCAGAAAGAGCAGTAGGTCGCTTATTTCTTCAGTTCAACCGGATGCGTGATATTGAGATCTACGTGCGGATATGCGAACGTGAATCCCTGCGGAGGTAGTTCGGTATAGAAGCGCTCCAAGATGTCGGGTTGTACCGCCAAATAATCCTTAGCATATACCCAACCACGTGCCTGGAACGTGATGTCGCTGGAATTGAGCGAGGTCATGATGACGCTGGGGTCATGGCTGATTTTTCGCACCTTAGCCGGATCGAGCATGGCGTTAGCATTCTTCTTGATATGCGGATAGTTTTCCTCGTTGAGGATGCGCGGATCGGATTGCATGATTTTCATCATGGCCTCCTTGCAAGCCTTGGCATCTACGCCATAGTCAACACTGATATTCCACTGAATACGCAGGATGCTCTGGGCCGAGAGGTTCTCTATATTGCTGGTGAATAGATTTCCGTTAGGGAGAATGACGACCTTGTTGTTGAGGGTGAGGATCTTGGTCGATACGATCGTGACCTGCATCACATAGCCCTCCTGCTCCTGCGTGCGGATATAGTCGCCCGACTTGAACGGACGGAAGAGGAGCAGCATTATACCGCCTGCGAAGTTCTGGACCGTACCAGAGAGGGCCATACCGATAGCCATACCTCCTGCAGCCAGCAGGGCTGCGAATGAAGTGGTATCTACGCCGAGCGTACCAATGGTAGCCAAGATGAGCATGACGGTAAGCATGATGCTGACCAGCGACGTGATAAACGAGGCCAGGGTGTGCTCGGTTTTCTTACGCTCAAAGATGCGGTTGAGGATGCGCTTTACATAGCGGATAATCCACATACCGATGAGGTAGATGACCAACGCGGCCACTACTTTGAGACCAAACTGGGTGAGGTCTTGCAGGGCGGAATGCCAGAAGCCTTCCGGATTGGTTTGCACCTCACGGAGCACGTTCTCTACTGTAGTTTGAACGGAGTCTGTAGAGAATTTCTGAGCCACCTCATGTGCCTGTTCGGGCACCTCTAAATCTTGAAGTAAAAGCATATTATGGGTTA
>DFGU01000110.1:0-7658 GCA_002371785.1 Bacteroidales bacterium UBA3742 | reverse complement strand
GGTTATGGGTTATGGGTTACGGGTTACGGGTTAGGGGTTAACGGATGCGGTCGGCAGCACGCACGAGGGCTTCGTCCTTGAGGATGCGGCGCGTAGCCATGAGCGTCAGCACGAGACTGATGAGCGGGAAGGAAGCCCAAACGGTGATATACCAATCGGCGGTGAGCGTCATCTTAGCCAGCCAAATATAGATAGCCAGTACGCCGTAGTAGCCCAGGCAGAGCATGACGGAGAAGATATTGAGACGTGCCTGCAGGAGACGTTTCTTAAACAGGAAGATATCGATCAGGGCCATGAGGGGGATGAGGATGGTAGTGAGGGTCAGTCCCCACAGACCTTGCAGGGGGGCGCCGCCCAGGGCAGTGAGCGAATAGAGTTGGCCATCAGGCGTAGTAAATTGCAGGACGGGCAGCCAGATGAGGGCAATGCCGAGCGCTACAACAGCCAATAGATAGAGGGTTTGAATACGTTGGATCATAAAATCATTTATTTATTTTCTCATTTACTCATTTACTTATTTTCACATTTTCTCATTTTCTGATTTATTGCATGGCTTCTTCGAGGGAAGCGCACTTATCGCCGTGGGCGTTTACCCAGCCTATTTGGCGGGCAGGATTGCCTACCATAAGGGCGTAGGCGGGTACATCTTTCGTAACGACCGAACCGGCCCCGATGAGGCAGTACTCGCCGAGGGTATGCCCGCATACGATGGTGGCGTTAGCTCCTACGGAGGCGCCGCGACGGATGATTGTCTCGCGGTACTCATCCTTGCGGCTGACGGCCGAACGGGGATTGATAACGTTGGTGAACACCATGGACGGGCCCAGGAAGACATCGTCCTCGCAGCGTACGCCGGTATAGACGGATACATTGTTCTGGATCTTACAGTTACGGCCTAAAACTACGTTAGGCGAGATGACCACGTTCTGGCCTATGTTACAGTCCTCACCGATGGTGCAGCCGGACATAATATGCGAGAAGTGCCATATTTTAGTACCTTTGCCTATTTGGCAACCTTCGTCCACATAGGACGATTCATGAACAAAGACATCCCCCGCCCCCTTCTCAAAAGGGGAGAGTAATGCTTGTTTGATTTTTTCTTTTACTTGTTCGGGCATAACTAATATCTCTTCGTTTGTAAAACATCCCCCGCCCCCTTCTCAAAAGGGGAGAGTAATGCTTGTTTGATTTTTTCTTTTACTTGTTCGGGCATAACTAATATCTCTTCGTTTGTAAATCGAATTATTCGGAATCCTAATGAGTTTAATTGTCTTTCGCGTACTTTGTCGAGTTTTTGTTGCTCCTCGGAAAAATGGTATTTCCCATCAACTTCCACTATCAGTTGTTTACCAAGACACACAAAATCAACGATATATTCATCAATGATATATTGTCTTCGAAACAACTCACCCAATTGTTTTCCCCTTAATAAAGACCACAACGCGCTTTCGGCTTCCGTTTGATTGTGTTTATTGTTGTGTGCATGTTCTTTCAGCACGCTATACGTCATTGGATTCGCAATATTCCACTTTTCCATCTACTACTAAACTATTCATATTCCCTTCTCCCCCTTTGAGAGGGGGCCGGGGGGTGTCTAGAAGAATATTTTCAATATGTCGTTACCGTTGGCCAGTACCAGCAGGGCGATGAGTAGCCAGAAGCCTACCTCGTTGGCACGCTCCAGGAACTTGTCGCTGGGTTTGCGGCGCGTGATCATCTCGACCAAGAGGAAGAGAATATATCCGCCGTCCAGAGCCGGGATGGGCAGGAAGTTCATGAAGGCCAAGATGAGCGAGAGGAAGGCCGTCATATGCCAGAAGGCGTACCAGTCCCAGAAGGACGGGAACATCTGGCCGATGGCACCGAATCCGCCAAGGGATTGTGCGCCCTCTTTGGTGAAGATGAGGCGGAACTGCTTGACGTACATCGTGAGCATATCCCATCCGTACTGTATGCCGGCGGGGATAGCCTGGAAGAAAGTATAGTCGGTATGATCCACCCGGAAGAACTCGTACTTCGGGCGCATGATGACGCCCAGTTTGCACTGATCGCCAAGGAGGGTGCGCGTGGTACGGTACTGACCGGCACGGTAATAGCCTATCTCGATGGTATCGAGCGGATGGAGACGGAGTTGGTTTTGCACCTCGGCCTGGCATCCGCAGTAGGTGGAGTCGATGCGCACGATGCTATCACCACGTTGCAGACCGGCCAGGTCGCCGACATTGTCGGGCATGACGGAGTCGATGACAAAGGGTACATACTCCTGGATAAGGATATATCGCGAACGCTGGTAATTATCGTCCTGACGCGCTTTCTCACGTTCGGCACGATCGAAGTCGTTCTGGATAGCCAGGTAGCGTTCGCCGAGGTCCTCGGACATACGAAGCTGGACCGTATCGGTGCCGCGCAGCACGCGTACGTCGCGACGGCCCTCGATGATGAGGAGCTGGACAACGTCGCTAAGTTCCTCGGGCTCTTGTCCGTCGATAGAGAGGATCTTATCCTGCTGGCGGAAGCCCTCCTGCTGGAGGAGTTCGGAGTAGTAGAGTCCGCTGTCTACGTTGCGGAGCGGCATCTCGTCCTTGCCCCAGGTCCATAGCACCATAGAGAAGATGACGAGCGCGGCAATGAAGTTGACGAGGATACCACCCAGGATGATGAGCAGGCGCTGCCAAGCGGGCTTGGAGCGGAACTCCCAGGGTTGGGGTTCAGCAGCCAGGTCCTCGGTCTTGTGGGTCTCATCGACCATACCGCCTATGGCGCAATAGCCGCCGAAGGGCAGCCATCCTATACCCCACTCTGTGTTGTCGGGATAGCGACGCCAGTCATCTTCGGGCAGTGCCGCCAGTTCGGCCTCAGTCATCAGGCGTTCGCCCTCCGAGTCCTTGACGGTCATCGGCAGGTTCTTACTGAAGAACGCAAAATGCCAACGTCCGTTGAATTTCTTGGCCCGGATGAGACTGATCCAGGGATTGAAGAACATATAGAATTTCTCCACGCGGACGTGGAAGATCTTGGCAAAGGTGAAATGGCCTAACTCGTGGATCACCACGAGAAAACTAAGGGCCAGTATTAATTGGAGAGCTTGAATCATAAATTATTTTCTCATTTTTACATTTACATATTTTCACATTTTCCCATTTTCGCATTTACATATTTTCACATTTTCATATTTTCATATTTTCCCATTTAGCATTTGTTCTGCTATGCGACGGGCTTCGGCGTCTGTCGCGACGTAGTCTTCGTACGTAGGTTTGGCGATATAAGCGGCGCGATCCATGGTGCGGGCGATGATGTCGGACATCTGGAGGAAGCCGCAGCGCGCTTCGCGGAAGGCGAGGTTGACGACCTCGTTAGCGGCGTTGAGTACGCAGGGCATGTTACCGCCTCGGCGCATGGCCTCGTAGGCGAGCGCGAGATTCGGGAAGCGCTCCAAGTCGGGCTCTTCGAACGTTAGGTCCTTGAGAGCGAACAGGTCTGCCCGCGGGAAGTCAGCCGTTAGTCGTTCGGGGAACGAGAGGGCGTACTGGATAGGCAGGCGCATATCGGGTGCTCCGAGTTGAGCCTTGATGGCACCATCGGTGAACTGGACAGCGGAATGGACGATAGACTGCGGGTGGACAAGTACCTGGATACGCTCCACGGGTACACCGAAGAGCCACTTGGCCTCGATGACCTCAAATCCCTTGTTCATCATAGAGGCGGAGTCGATGGTGATCTTGGCGCCCATGTCCCAGTTAGGATGACGCAGCGCTTCGGCAGCTGTGACGGTCTTCATCTGCTCGAGCGAGAACGTGCGGAAGGGTCCGCCGCTGGCGGTGAGGAGTATTTTCTCTATCTCGCTATGATCTTCGCCGACGAGGGACTGGAATATAGCACTATGCTCGCTATCGACGGGCAGTATGGGTGCATGATGCTGGCGGGCCAGGTCGCATATGATCTCGCCGGCTACGACGAGTGTCTCCTTGTTGGCGAGCGCGATCGTCTTGCCGGCACGGATAGCCTCGATCGTAGGACGCAGACCGGCATAGCCAACCATCGCTGCTACGACGATATCCACCGACGGGAACTGCACCATCTCGGCTATTGCGTCGGGGCCGGCCCAAACTTTGCAGGCTAATGGCGAAAGGCGAGTGGCTAAAGTATCGTAGAGCGACTCGTCGCCGATACATACCACCTCGGGATGAAATTCGCGGGCCTGCTCTACCAGCAAGTCCACCGAACGATAGGCGCATATAGCATACACCTCGTAGCGGTCGGGATGGCGGCGCACGACATCCAGCGTCTGCGTACCGATAGAACCGGTACTACCCAGTATAGCAAGTCGTTTCATTTACGTTTGGTCGTTGGTCGTTTGTCTTTGGTCGTTGGTCGTTTGGCTTTCTGTTTGGCCTGCGGTTTGGCCTTAGGGTGTTGCTCCTCATAACTACGGATAAACTCTTCGGTAGCGGGAGAGGTCTGCTCGATAAGTTGCTCGTGCTCGAGGACGCGCATGGAGTCGAGCGGTGGTGTAGAATCCTGACGGGCGACGCCGGAGATGGCGATGCGCAGACTCTCCAGGTAACGTGTCTGGCGATCGACCTGCTGCTGAAGCGAGTCGAGTCGCATGGATTCATCGAGCAGGAACTGGCGTTCATCGTCGTTCATGCCGCCCGGCAGGTAGGTGCGCAGAGGGGTGAAGAGGATCAGCGCTGAGCATAATGCCAGCGAGATCAGGAATAGCAAGTTGCCCAATAGCGCTGCCCGCAGCCAACTCATCTGCAGATGCCAATGCACCTGTAGTGTATCCTCGTTGACCAGGGTTAGGCGGTACTTATGCCGCATGCGCTGCCATAAGCTGCGTTTGAGCGGCTGTTGTGGATTCGTCTCTTTCACCTCTCAGCTATAACCTTTAACCATTAACCTTTATAATATCGTGCATCCCTCGCAGGGCTTGAGCTGCTTGAAGAAGTCGTTGCCCTTGTCGTCGACGAGGATGAATGCGGGGAAGTTCTCGACCTGGATTTTCCAGATTGCCTCCATGCCCAGTTCCGGGTACTCGACGCACTCGATGGACTTAATATTGTTCTGGGCCAGGATAGCGGCAGGACCACCGATAGAACCGAGGTAGAAGCCGCCGTGCTTCTGACAAGCGTTGGTGACATCGATGGAACGATTGCCCTTGGCGAGCATGATACGCGAGCCGCCGTGGTCCTGGAACTCATCTACGTAAGGATCCATACGTCCGGCCGTGGTCGGGCCCATAGAACCGCAAGCCATGCCTGCAGGGGTCTTAGCCGGTCCGGCATAGTAGATAGGATGGTTCTTGAGGTACTCGGGCATGGGTTCGCCGGCATCGAGGCGTGCCTTGATCTTAGCATGGGCTATATCTCGGCCTACGATGATGGTGCCATTGAGCGAGAGGCGCGTACCGATGGGGTACTTAGTGAGGATCTTGCAGACGTCGTCCATCGACTGGTTGAGGTCGATACGTACAGCATCGCCTTCGCCGGCCTGACGCAGTTCCTCGGGAATGAGGGAAGCGGGGTTGTTGTCGAGTTTCTCGATCCAAACGCCATCCTTGTTGATTTTGCACTTGATGTTACGGTCGGCCGAGCAGGAGACGCCCAGACCGATGGGGCACGAAGCGCCGTGACGCGGCAGACGCACTACGCGTACGTCGTGGGCCATATACTTACCGCCGAACTGGGCACCGAGACCGATCTTGTAGGCCTCTTGGAGCAGCTTTTTCTCCAGCTCTATGTCGCGGAACGCACGTCCGGTCTCGTCGCCGGAAGTAGGCAGCGAGTCGTAGTAGTGGGTAGAAGCGAGCTTAACGGTAAGCAGGTTCTTCTCGGCGGAGGTACCACCGATAACGATCGCAATGTGGTAAGGCGGACAAGCGGCGGTACCGAGCGATTTCATTTTCTCTACGAGGAAGGGGATGAGCGTACCGGGGTTCTGGATACGTGCTTTGGTCTCCTGGTAGAGGTAGGTCTTGTTGGCCGAACCGCCACCCTTGGTGACGCACAGGAAATGGTACTCAGCTCCGTGGGTAGCCTCCAGGTCGATCTGTGCGGGGAGGTTGCACTTGGTGTTAACCTCGTCGTACATATTGAGCGGTGCGTTCTGGGAGTAGCGCAGGTTGCACTCGGTGTAAGTATTATAGACACCGCGCGAAAGAGCTTCCTCGTCACAGAAGCCCGTCCAAACGCATTGGCCTTTCTCGCCGTGGATGATAGCGGTGCCGGTGTCCTGGCAGAGGGGCAGTTGGCCCTTGCAAGCCACCTCGGCATTGCGGAGGAAGGTAAGGGCTACGTATTTGTCGTTAGCCGAAGCTTCCGGGTCGCGCAGGATCTTAGCCACTTGCTCGTTGTGGCTGCGACGGAGCATGAAGCTGACGTCGTGGAAGGCCTGCTGTGCCATGAGGGTCAGGGCTTCGGGTTGGATTTTCAGGATCTCGTGTCCTTCGAACTCGCTGGTGGAGACATAGTCTTTGGTCAGCAGATAGTACTCGGTCTTGTCCTCGCCGAGTTGAAACATAGGAGCGTACTTGAATTCCATAATATCGTGTATTTTTTAGTATTTATCGTATGTACGTGAGCGCACGCGCGCATAATTCGGTGCAAAATTACAAAAAAAAAATGATATACGCAAATATAAATAGAAAAAATCAAAAACGGGTACAAAAAAAGACATCCGAAGATGTCTAAATATTCTTTGCTTGCGCTTTCCCTCCTAGGCGGAAGCCGCTCCTCCCGTTCCGTCGGGAGGACGCTCCGCCCCCGAGGGCTCTTCTCGCCTCTCGGAGAACAAAAAAAGGTGCAAAAATGCACCTTTTGTGTCCCCCGAGAGGCTCGAACTCTCGACCCACTGATTAAGAGTCAGTTGCTCTACCAACTGAGCTAGGGAGACTCTCGCGTTCGCATCCCTCATAAACGTTTGAAAACCACGTTTTCAAAAAATTACTCGGGCGCTCCGCTCTCCCCAAAAATTAGAAATTTTCGGGGGCCCCGATATTCTATTTTTTGGAAAGCGGGTGCAAAGGTACTGCTTTTTTTCGATATACGCAAATATTTTCGTATTTTTTTTCAAAAAAAGTGCAAAAAAGGGCTATAAATTGGCCGCAAAGGCTTCTGCTTGGTCAATTTGGTCGATTTTTCCGACATCCATCATGCGGTAGTCGGTAGGGACGTAGGCCTGCAGGGGCACCTGATTCATGACGCGGAGATAGAAGTCGATGAGGGAGAATTTATCAGCGGGCATTTGCGGGAGGAGGGCAAGGACTTCGGGGCTCAGGATCTGCATGCCGCTGAAGGCCAGTTTTTTTAATGATGGAATGATTGAATGATTTAATGATATAGGGCGTACTTCGCCCGTCGCGATATTGGTCCAGCCGCAGAGGTTGTTCTCGGAGTCGAAGCAGAGGTAGCGCTGGGTCTCTCGCTCCGATACAACTAGTAAACTAGATGGACTAGTAGAACTAGTATAACTAGCCATTAGGGCGCGCAAGTCGATATTACTCAAGATATCGACGTTGCAAGCCAATATGGGGTCGTTGGTCGTTTGTCGTTTGTCGTTGGAGAGGGCTTTGCGGAGGCCGCCACCGGTGTCGAGGAGCAGGTCACGTTCGTCGGAGACGGTAATGTGGCATCCCCAGCCATCGTTTTGGCGGATGG
>DFGU01000109.1 GCA_002371785.1 Bacteroidales bacterium UBA3742 | reverse complement strand
GGAGTTGCTACCGCTCACCGGTTACTTCCGTGGCGGTTGTTGTCCGATAGGCATGCATGGCAAAGCCGATCGTGCGAGCTCGCGAGGTAAGACGAAACCTTTTCCGTCGTACATCGACGAGACCTGTCTGCTGCATGAGAAGATCTATGTCTCTGCCGGTCAGCGCGGCATGCAACTCCGCCTCGCTCCGCAAGACCTGATAAACTATGTACCATTAGAAGTAAGCGATTTGATATGACACACACAAATACTATCAGACAAGCATCCGTGGCGGATATTCCGCGTATTATTGACCTGCTGCATCAGGTGGATATGGTGCATCATCGTCTGCGACCGGATCTATTCAAACCGGACACTACCAAGTACAGTGAGCAGGAACTGGAAACGCTACTCGGTGAGGAATCGAAACCTATCTTTGTGTATGATGATGGTGAAGTGCTTGGTTATACGTTCTGTCAGATAACGGAAGTGAAAGAGGACCGTTTGTTGCAAGACCGCAAGACTTTGTATATTGATGACCTGTGCGTGGACGAAGCGGCGCGCGGTAAGCATATTGGTAGCGCCTTGTTTGAGTTCGTGCGCGACTATGCCAAGTCAATAGGTTGTCATGCTATCACGCTCAACGTCTGGGCAGGCAACGACGCTGCCATGCAATTCTACCAAAGCAAGGGTATGCAACCACAGAAAACAGGAATGGAAATGGAGTTAGTCGGATTCACCGGTTGGAGAGCATGGAAGAACTGATCCACGGTCTGCGTCTCTTGGGCGAGAAATACAATCCAGGTGACCATGCGGGTTTGCAGCATGAGATTGGTAAGTCGGTCGCTATGCCCGGCGGCATCAGCCATACGCGTGTGGCAGTCCTCTGCATGGAGATAGACCACCTGAGCGGCAAAGAGGCAATCGAGTTAGTGAGAGCACATAAATGACAAAGATCCTTTCGGACATAGCAGGTAAGAAATGCGTCACCTACGCAGACGAGCAACCGCAAGTGCTACTCATTCAGCCGGTGGGTGAGCATGAGAATGCTACGCTGGATGCGGAGATAATGGCGATCAGAGAAGCGGTGCATGTGCCGTTTGTTTTTATGGGCTTTGCGATAAGCGATTGGGAAGAAGAACTAACGCCGTGGCATGACCCGAATATCTCTCCACGCCAATCGGTTGGCGACCATGCTTTTGAGACCTTGGGCTTTATTACGAAGCAACTGATACCGTACATATTTGAACGCTACGGCAAGTTGCCGATTGTGTTGGGAGGATATTCTTTGGCTGGTCTATTTGCGCGTTGGGTGGTTTGTAAGGCGGAGTGCTTTGATGCCGTGGCAGCCGCATCTCCTTCGCTATGGATAGTGGCTTGGAAAGGTTTTTCTGATGCACATGAGGTGTATGCACGCTATGTCTATCTCAGTCTTGGCGACCGTGAAGAGATTACGAAGAACAAAGCTATTGCACAGGTGGGTAATAACATCCGCTGGGAATATGATCATCTGCAACGCACAATAGGTCCCGACCATTGCACGATTGTGTGGGAAAAAGGAGGTCATTTTGTCACACCGCATCTCCGCCTCGCACGTGCTTTTGCTTGGTGTATCAATAAACTGACAGTACACAATGAATGAGCATGGAAACTGATAAAATCATATTACGACCATGGCGGGAGAGTGATGCAGAAGCGTTGTTCAAATATGCTTCTGATCCGAATGTGGGACCTCGTGCCGGATGGCCACCGCATAAGAGCGTGGAAGAAAGTCTGGAGATAATCCGGACGGTTTTTCACAATGATCATACATGGGCGATTGAACTCAAGCAGACCGGCGAATCTATCGGTTGCATAGGCTATTATCTGTATGGAGAAAGCAACATAACCATCGGTGAACATGATGCAGAGGTCGGTTATTGGGTTGCCAAACCTTATTGGAACCAAGGTATATGTTCGGAGTCGTTGCGTCTGATGATTGACTACTGTTTCCAAGAGCAGCATTTCGAGGTGCTATGGTGTGACTGCTTTGTAGATAATCCAGCCTCTGAACGTGTGATGCACAAATGCGGCTTCCGCGATACCGGTGCTTTCAATCTATGTAGCCATCTTTACCTCGGCGACGACCGTCTGGTGAAGATCATGCGGCTGGATGGATCTGCGTATATCGAGACTAAACTCTTTGCTTTGCTAAAGACCTTGCGAGTGAAATGAGTATGGACAAAATGGCAGAGAGTGGACAATTTGGCACGAAAGATGGACATATTGGCAGGGATTTTAGGGTTGGCACATAATTTGCTTCTTTTAGGGTGAAAACGCAATTACGCATACTACGCCAACAACGTAAACTACGCAAGCTACGTTAAACGATGTTTAACTTAAATTTGGAGGATTAAATTATGAAACCTGCAATCTATCGTAGAAATAGTTGGCTGCCGACAAACGGATGGTTCCCCACCGTATTCGACGAGTTTTTGAACAATGACATTCTGAACACGGCCAGCAATGTGGCGCCTTCAGTAAACGTCAAAGAGACCGCTAACAGCTACACCGTTGAACTGGCTGCTCCGGGTGTTAAGAAAGAGTACTGCCGAGTACACGTCGATGAAGACCACAACTTGTGCGTTGCCATCGAGAACAAGTTCGAGCACAAGGAAGAGGATAAGCATGCTCACTATCTGAGACGCGAGTTTGCTTACACGAACTTCGAGCAGAAGTACACCTTGCCTGACAATGTGGACGAGGCAAAGATCGCCGCTAAGGTAGAAGATGGTATCTTGACGATTGAGTTGCCGAAGATCCAACGTGAAGAAGGCAAGACCACTCGCCAAATCGCCATCTCATAACAATGGCACGAATATGAAAAAAGAGCACCGCAAGTGCTCTTTTTTTGTTGCTCAACCAGGACTCGAAAAATCAGCTTGCTGATTAATCGTTCGAACGTAGTGAGATAAGAGAATTGCCTCGGCAGTAATCGACAGAGCGAAGCGGCGGAGAACCTGGGTTTGAGTCGGTATGACAACAAGAAAGAGACCCGAAGGTCTCTTCTATGTTGCTCAACCAGGACTCTCGCTTGCATCATCATCGTACATGTACCTAAACAGCGTTCAGGTAGTAAGTACTCGGATGCGCTGCGCTCTCCCCAAGGATTGGAAATCCTCTGGGACCCCGAAGAAATGGGTTCTCGTCCTTGATATAAGCAAAAAAAAAAGCAACCACCAAATGGTGATTGCTCATTTTTGTTGCTCAACCAGGACTCGAACCCAGACAGACAGAACCAGAATCTGTAGTGCTACCATTACACCATTGAGCATGGCTTTTTTCAAAAGCGGGTGCAAAAGTACTGCTTTTTTCTGATATATGCAAATTTTTCTGCAAAAAAATGCATTTTTATAGGTATTTTTTTAGAAAATCGAGCCAATCGGCCATATGTTGACGCGTAAAACGGTGTTTTTCGTCATACGACCTAACGCAGAAGCGTGAGGGCCGATAGCGGTATGCATGTCGGATGTGCGAGACGCAGGTGTCCACGCCAGCGAGGGGGAATAGATGGTCCTGCAACCCATATTGCAATAGGAACGCGCGCGGGTATATGCGCGAGGCGATATCGTAAAACTCCCGATCGTCCATCTCGGGCCGACGCATGGCGCACCAGGAGTCGTTGCGTCGGTTGAGCGCAAGGGTGGTCATCCAGTTGGCGGCGCAGCATACCCGAATGCGTCGGTCGGCTGCGGCCAGTTGCCAAGCCCGATAGGCGCCCATCGAGAAGCCACAGGCGGCGATACGTCGCATATCGACCTCTGGAATCTGATCGAGGTAGTCGATGCAGGCTTGGTCGTCCTGCAAGATGAGGTTGAACCACTGCCCACCGAGCGAGTCGTAGTACTGCGGTTGGGTGAGTTCGCTCCGGCGACTGCCCCAATAGCGCGCATCGATGCTCAGTACCACATACCCTTCAGCGGCAAGCAGGTAGGGTAGGTCTTGATCGTCGTAGAACCGATGGACCCACGTCGAGTCCAGGAATTTCTTGGCGCCCAACTCGAAATAGGCTCCATGGTCGTGGAGCAGCAGAATGGCCGGATATCCGTCCGCGGGACGAACGCCCATGGGCATGAACAGAAATCCTCTGGCGGTGTCGCCATGGGCTACGGGTACGCGCTCCTCCATGTACAGAATGCGAGGTTGTCCCATGCCGCGCCCGGAAAGGAGGACGAGGCATAGGACAACCCATATGAGTTTCAGCCGACGCATTTATTTCTTCTGCTTGGCGATCTTGGCTTTCAGTTGCGGCAGGTAGGTTTCCTTGACGAACTTATAGTTCGGAAACTCCTTGAGCAACGCATTGGTCTTCTGCAGTGCCGTCTGCAGATCACCCTGCTTCTCATAGCATTGCGCGATGGTCAGCATCGTAGCCGGACGGTTCCAGCAGTATTTCCACTGCGGCGCCTTGTAGTACTGCTCGCACTTCTTGAAGATGACGAGTGCCTCCTTCTTATTGCCGATACCCTTGGGGGCGTAGAAGAGCACGTTGGCCCGGTAGCCCAGCGTGATAGGATTGGTCGGGTTCTTCTCGGCCGCCGAACTGGCGAGTTTGAGCGTGCTGATGAAGTGGGCCGACTTGCCCATCATAATCTCAAAGGCATAGACCGACGACATATACATATCGTAGTAGCCGGCGGGCAACTTGTCCTTCATCTCCTCGGTATGGGCGCGGAAGCGCTCTACGTACGGCGCCGCCTGCTTCTTGCTCACGTCCAGCGTAGCGGCACAGTAGCCGTACTCATAAGCCATGAGGCGCAGACGCTGTTGGGTATTGGATTTCTCCCAGTTGGTGGCGTCGATATAGTTCTTCCATCGCTGCATGTTGTTCTCCAGATAGGCGTCCATCAGGGGCTTGTCAGCCTCTGTGAACTGCGCAAAGAGCGAACAACATGCGGTCAGCAGTATGAGGAGTATGCTTGCTATACGTTTCATTTCTCCTGCTCCAGTTTGAGGGTATGGGTCGGCTGGTCGCAAACCTCCGTCGGACCGTAGTACTGTACCGGCCCCGGATAGATATAGCTGGTGTTGGCGTCAGCCCACTCGGCACGGTGCTCCTTGAGGTACAGGAACGGTGCGCCGTTCAGGTCAACCAGGGCCTTCTGGATAACGGGTTTCATCTTGCCGTTACGACGCTCCATATTGAACATCATCGTGATAGGCACACCGCCTGCGATCCACTCGGCAGCAGGTTTGGTCAGGTTCTTCACGCTCGACATGTAGCCCGTCTTGCCGGCTGCGATCAGGTGGGTAGCCGTTACGCCCAGCGAGTAGCAGTAGTCAGCATCGAAGTTCGAAGGTATTGCGCAACGTCCTTCATAACCGAAGAAGTGGTTGAGCGCAGCAAACTTGCCCTTGTAAGCACCCTGTGCCTTCAGTACGGCCAGACGCTTGCTTACCATCTCGATGAGCAACTTCTCGGTCTCGATCTGGCTTACCATCACGTTGCCGTGAGGATCGCGGTCGAGGGTCAACTGGCGTGCGATGCCCTTCGGCAACGAACGATACAGCTCGCAGCTGGCCGGGCTGAGCATCTGCTTCACGTACTCGCGTTTCGCATCGTCGCCCTCCAGCGAGGTGAACTCCTCGTTCTGAGCGAGCATGTCGTTCAGCTCCTGGATCAGTACGCGCATAGCAGGAATGAATTCGATGAGGCCCTCCGGGATGAGGATGGTACCGAAGTTCAGACCGTGGTTTGCACGATCTACAATGACCTCGACGATCTGCTCTACGATGTCGTTGAGCGTCATCTGCTTAGCCTCTACTTCCTCGGAGATCAGGCAGATATTCGGCTGGCTCTGCAGGGCGCACTCCAGGGCAATATGGCTGGCCGAGCGACCCATCAGACGGATGAAGTGCCAGTATTTCTTAGCCGAGTTGGCATCACGCTGGATGTTACCGATCAACTCGCTATATACCTTACAAGCCGTATCAAAACCGAACGATGTCTCGATCATCTCGTTCTTCAGGTCGCCATCGATGGTCTTCGGGCAACCGATCACCTGGATACCGCACTGCTTCTGCAGGTAGTACTCAGCCAGCACGCAAGCGTTGGTGTTGGAGTCGTCACCACCGATGATGACGATGGCCTTGATGCCCAGATCCTGGCACGCCTTGATACCGTTGTCAAACTGCCAGGTCTCTTCCAGTTTGGTACGACCCGAACCGATGATGTCGAAACCACCCGTGTTGCGGTACTCGTCGATGATGTCGGCCGTCAGTTCCTGATACTTGCCGTCGATCAGACCAGAAGGACCACCTAGGAAACCGTACAGTTTGTTCTCCGGATTCAGGGCCTTCAGACCGTCAAACAGACCCGAGATCACGTTGTGACCACCGGGAGCCTGACCACCCGACAGGATGACGCCTACGTTGATGGCCTCGTCCATATGAGGCTTACCCTCAGCGGGTTCCATCTTGATGATCGGCATGCCGTAGGTGTTGGGAAAGAGCTTTTTGATATCTTCCTGGTCAGCTACGGATTGCGTTGCCTTGCCTTCTACCAGACGTACTGCGCCTTGTAGTGCCACCGGCATTTTGGGTTGATAGCTTTGGCGTGCTATCTGCAGTGGACTTTTTTGCATGGTTTTCATAAGAATAATTTGATTTGTTATGATTGTTGTTTATCTTGTTCGATCAGTTTCAGCAGTTGTTCTACGGCCTCCTCCTGCGGGATGTTCTTCAGTACGCACTCCTTGCCGCGATACAGGCTCACTCGTTCGCGTCCTGCGCCTACGTAGCCATAGTCGGCATCCGCCATCTCGCCCGGACCGTTTACGATGCAGCCCATGATGCCTATCTTGAGGCCGTTCAGATGCTGCGTAGCAGCCTTCACCTCCTGGATGGTCTTTTCTAGGTCGAAGAGCGTACGACCGCATCCGGGGCATGAGATATATTCCGTTTTGTACATACGTACGCGCGCGGCTTGCAGTATGTCCTTGCTTAGGAAGTTGAGTTTCGACTCCGAGAAATTGGGATTCACCAGGGTTAGTTCCGTGGCCTTATAGTCCCAGAGCAAGCGTCCGCTCTCGGCAGCTGCCTGCAGGCAGAACAGTTCCCAGTTGTCCTCCATCGAACTATAGCGCACCTCGGCATTGCCGCCTATGTTGTCCAGCACTTCGGCCACCACCGATCCGTCGTAGCGCGTTGAGTCGGGGTCCGTAAAATAGTCCACCAGGTCGCGGGCTACCGGTATCTCATGTTCCGGCGCTTCGCTCAGGCTCACGCGCACCGTGTCGCCTATGCCGTCGGCCAGCAGCGCACCGATGCCTACGGCTGACTTGATGCGGCCGTCTTCACCCTCACCGGCCTCGGTGACACCCAAGTGTAGCGGATAGTCCATCTTCTCGTGACGCATCTCCTTGACCAGCAGCCGTACTGTCTCCACCATCACGCGGGTATTGCTCGCCTTGATAGAAATGACGATATTCGGGAAATGCTCATCCTCCGCTACGCGCAGAAACTCCATCACGCTCTCTACCATGCCGGCCGGCGTATCGCCATAACGCGACATGATGCGGTCGCTGAGCGAACCGTGGTTGACGCCCAGACGGATAGCAGTATGGTACTCCTTGCATATGTCCAGCAGACGTGTGAAGCGCTCACGCAGACGCTGCAGCTCCTGGCGGTACTCCGTGTTGGAGTAGTCGATGTGTTGAAATTTACGGGCCGGGTCGATATAGTTACCCGGATTGATGCGCACTTTCTCCACCACCTGTGCAGCGGCATCGGCTACGTCGGCTTGGAAATGGACATCGGCTACCAGTGGCACGGAGGTTAGTACCTGCTCGTGTATCTCGCGGAGCGACTCCACCTCGCGCATGCCCTGCGTGGTATAACGGAGCAGTTCGGCACCGGCTTCTATACAGCGGCGCGCCTGCTCTACGGAGGCGTCGATATCGTTGGTCGAGGTGTTGGCCATCGTCTGTACGCGAATAGGATAGTCGCTACCCAGACAGATGTTGCCCACCTCTACCGTATGCGTCTTTCGACGATTATATGTTAATTTTAGTTGCATATTTTGCGGGCTAAAGCCCTAAAAATGTCAAATTTCGGTATTTTTTTTCAAAAATATTTGCGTATGTCATAAAAAAGCAGTACCTTTGCACCCGCTTTTCGAAAAAAAGCCGGGAATCAGTAGCTCAGCAGGTAGAGCACATCCCTTTTAAGGATGGGGTCCTGGGTTCGAGCCCCAGCTGGTTCACAAGAGGGAGACGAGGCAACTCGCCTCCCTCTTTTTTATCCCATTACGATGTTTACAATCCTACCGGGCACTACGATCACTTTGCGTATCTGCATATCACCCAGATAGCGCTTCGTGTCCTCATGTGCGAGCACAAGTTTCTCCACTTCCTCCTTAGGCGTGTCCTTCGGACACTCCAGGGTGAAGCGCACTTTGCCGTTGAATTGCACGGGGTACTTCTGCACCGACTCCACCAGGTACGCCTCGTTACACTCGGGCCACTCGGCATCCACTACGTAGGTGTCGTGACCGCAACGATGCCATGCCTCCTCGGCTATATGCGGTGCATACGGCGCGATGAGGATAGCCAGCTGCTCCAGGATGGCGCGTTTGTGGCACTTGAGTGTATACAGTTCGTTCTGCGCGATCATGAGCGCCGGGATGGAGGTGTTGAACGAGAAGTTCTCGATATCCCACGTCAGCTTCTTGATCAGCTTGTGCAGTGACTTCAGTTCCTCCGGCGTAGGTTCACCGTCCTCGATCGTCTCATACATATTCCAGAATTTCTTCAGGAAGCGGTGTACACCGTCGATACCGTTGGTATCCCAAGGTTTCGACATCTCCAGCGGACCCAGGAACATCTCGTACAGACGCAGCGTGTCGGCGCCGAACTGAGCAATCACGTCATCCGGATTGACCACGTTGAACATCGACTTACTCATCTTCTCGATCGCCCAACCGCAGATATACTGCTTCGGTCCGGCCAGGTACGGATTGTCGTCGTACGACGTCCCGTCGGCAAAGACAAACTCGGCATTGCGGAACTCGGGCATCCACTTACGGAACGCATCAATATCCAGCACGTCGTTGTGCACGATATTGACATTGACGTGGATGGGTTGCACCTTGTCCTTATACTCCGGATTGTCGATCAGATTGTAGGAGATATAGAGGTTGCCCGTTGCGCCCTCGCCAATATAGCGATAGACGAAGTTGGAGCGACCCTGTATCATACCCTGGTTGATCAGTTTCTTAAACGGCTCATCCTCGCATACATACCCCAGGTCGTAGAGGAACTTATTCCAGAAGCGGCTGTAGATGAGGTGCCCCGTCGCATGCTCCGAGCCGCCCAGGTAGAGGTCCACCTGGCGCCAGTAGTCGTTGGCTTCGTGACCAACGAGCGCCTCCTCGTTGTGCGGATCCATATAGCGTAGGTAGTAGGCCGAACTGCCGGCAAAGCCCGGCATGGTGCAGAGCTCGAGCGGGAAGATGGTCTGCTCGTCAATGAGTTTTTTGTCCACCACTTTGCGGTTTTGCTCATCCCATGCCCACATAGGCGCATTGCCCAGTGGCGGTTCGCCTGTCTCGGTCGGCTTGAAGTTGGTGACCTCAGGCAGCAAGAGCGGCAGACACTCGTCGGGCAGGGTATAGGGCATACCGTTCTTATAGTAGATCGGGAAGGGTTCGCCCCAGTAACGCTGACGAGAGAAGATCGCATCACGCAGACGGTAGTTGACCTTCACGCGACCGATGCCGGTATTGGTGATGTACTCCTTCATGGCTTGGATGGCGTCCTTTACCTCCATACCGTTCAGGAAACCGGAGTTGATCATCTTGCCTTCCTTGGCGTCGAACGACGCTTCGCTGACGTCTGCCCCCTCGATGAGCGGGATGATAGGCAGCGAGAAGTGACGTGCAAACGCGTAGTCGCGGCTGTCGTGTGCCGGTACGGCCATGATAGCACCCGTTCCGTAGCCGGCCAGTACGTAATCCGATATCCAGATAGGTATCTCGGCCTGCGTGAGCGGGTTGATGGCATACGAGCCGGAGAAGACGCCCGTCACCTTGCGATCGGCGATACGCTCACGCTCCGTACGATGCTTGCAGCGGTTGAGGTAGGCATCTACTTCTTCCTTGTGCTCAGGCGTTACGATCTGCTGAACGTACTCCGACTCGGGAGCCAGCACCATGAACGTCACACCGAAGACGGTATCTGCACGCGTGGTGAAGATGGTGAAAGCGTCGTCGCGTCCCTTGATGCGGAACTGCATCTCGGCACCTTCGGAGCGTCCGATCCAGTTGCGCTGGGTCTCCTTGAGGCTCTCGGTCCAGTCGATACGGTCGAGTCCCTCCAAGAGGCGCGGTGCGTAGACGCTCACGCGCAGGCACCACTGACGCATCACGCGTTGCTCCACGGGGTGACCGCCACGTACGCTCAGACCTTCGCTTACCTCGTCGTTGGCCAGCACCGTACCCAGCGCCGGACACCAGTTCACTTTCTGGTCGGCCAGATAGGCGATACGATGATGCATGAGGCGCTCCTGCTGTTCGCGTTCGGAGAGCTTCGGCCAGGTGGGGTCGTTCTGCTCCCACTCAGCAATGAGTTTAGCAATTGGTTGCGCTTTCTGCGTCTTGGGATCGAAATAACTGTTGAACATCCGGGAGAAAGCCCACTGCGTCCAACGATAGAAATCGGGATCGCATGTACGAACCTCGCGGTTCCAATCGTAGCAGAAACCGATCTTGCGGAGCTGCTCGATATAGTGGGCGATATTCTCCATCGTGGTCTTCTCGGGATGCTGTCCGGTCTGGATAGCATACTGCTCGGCGGGCAGACCATACGAGTCAAAACCCATCGGGTGCAGCACGTTGAAGCCACGAAGACGTTTGTAGCGACTGTAGATGTCGCTGGCTATGTAGCCCAGCGGGTGACCGACATGGAGGCCGGCACCCGATGGGTAGGGAAACATGTCGAGGACGTAGAAGTGGGGCTTCTCAGAGACGTTGTCTACCTTGTAAACAGCGCCTTTTGCCCACGCTTCTTGCCAACGACGTTCAATCTCAGAAAAATTATATTCCATAAAAATTATAAAGTATAAAGTCAAAAGTCGAAAGACCGTCTCTTGGGGACTCAAAGCAAATAGTGCTTTTCTCTTTGAGCGTCAGCGGTCTTTCTTCTTTGAGCGTTAGCGGTCTTACAGCAGGGCTTTGACCTGTTTGTAAACATTCTGTGCTGTGAAGCCGAGTTTCTCGTCCAGCACTTTGTACGGTGCGGAGAAACCGAAGCTCTCGAGACCCCAGATAGCACCATTCTCGCCGACGAGCGACTCGAGCGTGCAAGGCAGACCGGCCGTCATACCGAAGCGCTTGAGGCCTTTAGGCAGTACTTCGTTCTGGTACTCCTTAGGTTGCTCGCGGAAGAGACCCTCGGAGGGAACGCTCACGATCTGCAGACGGATGCCCTCTTGGCGCAGCAGTTCAGCACCGGCCAGCAGGGTCGATACCTCGCTACCGGATGCCAGCAGCACCACTTGCGGATTCTCGTCTTTGGATACGATATATGCACCCTTGCGGAAACCGTCGAGGTTTACGTTAGGCACAGGTGCGATATCCTGACGAGAGAGGATGAGTGCACTCGGCGTAGCTGTGTTCTCTATTGCCAGACGCCATGCCAGCGTCGTCTCCTCGGCATCTGCCGGACGGAGCACGAGCATAGACGGTGCGCCGTGGTGGTTATGCAGCTTCTCCATGAGACGGATCTGTGCCTCCTGCTCTACAGGCTCGTGGGTTGGACCATCCTCGCCTACGCGGAAAGCGTCGTGGCTCCAGATGAACTTAACAGGCAGTTCCATGAGAGCAGCCATGCGGACTGCGGGTTTCATATAGTCAGAGAAGACGAAGAACGTACCGCATGCAGGAATAACGCCTCCGTGGAGCGCCATACCGATCATGACGCATGCCATCGTGAGTTCGCTCACGCCGGCCTGCAGGAACTGACCGGAGAAATCGCCCTTGGTGAAGGCGTGGGTCTTCTTGAGGAAGCCGTCGGTCTTGTCGGAGTTCGAGAGGTCAGCGGACGAAACAATCATATTACCCACGTTCTCTGCAAGGAACGATAGCACGGTAGCCGAGGCGTTGCGCGTAGCTGATCCGGCTTTCTGCTGGATGAGAGACCAGTCGATACAGGGTGCTTCGCCGGACATGAAGGTCTCGTATTCCTTGGCAGCCAGCGGATTCTTCTCTGCCCACTCGTGGTAAGCGGCATACTTGGCGTTGGCAATCTCGCGCAGTTCTACAGCGCGGTCGTCGTACAGCTTCTTTACCTCCGAGAAAATCTGGAACGGATTGGTCGGA
>DFGU01000016.1 GCA_002371785.1 Bacteroidales bacterium UBA3742 | reverse complement strand
CTCGTCAGTTTGAGGGCAATAAGCTGAAACTGGAGAAGAACACCGTCCTGGTCATTGAGGGCCTGCATGCACTTAATCCAATTATTCTGCCCGATGTGGCACGGAATTTGACGTTCAAAATATACGTATCGGCATTGACGACCATCAATATCGACAACCACAACTGGATACCGACCACGGATATTCGTCTGCTGCGCCGTATCGTGCGCGACTACAAGTATCGTGGCTACTCCGCTCGCGAGACGATAGCTCGCAGCCCGAGCGTACGTCGCGGCGAGGATAAATGGATCTATCCGTTCCAGGAGGAGGCCGATGTGATGTTCAACTCGGCGCTGCTCTTTGAGTTGGCCGTGCTGAAGCGTCACGCCGAACCGATACTACAGGAAGTACCGAAGTACTGCGAGGAATATACCGAGGCACATCGTCTGATCAAGTTCCTGCAATACTTCATACCGATACCGGAGAAGGAAATTCCGCCTACGTCCTTGTTGCGTGAGTTTGTGGGTGGTAGTTCGTTCCACTATTAAGAAGAAGATGAAAAAAATTGGTATTTGTTTATTGATGTTGCTATGTGCCGGTAGCGGTCTGCTCCGGGCACAAGATGTATATCCGATATCTTCGCAGCCAATAGCGGCGGAGCTGTTGGTGGATAGCCTGGCGCAGGACTCGCTGGCGCAAGCAAATGAACCGCAGACGATATGGGAAGATATGCCGTTTGTCAGGATTCACCAGCCGCGTTATATCCAGTTGTTGGCAGAGGGTAAGTATATCCGTGTGACGCCCGGCAAGGAAGTTCGCAGAAAGACGGTGAGTGCCAACCCGCTAGGTTATCGACTGGAGATCTATCAGTCGAACGACCAGCGTGTGGGTCAGGGCGAAGCCAATCGTATCCGTGCGACGCTGACGGGTAAGGTCACTGTACCTATCTATGTACGTTTCTACACCCCGTTCTGGCGTGTGCGTATCGGCGATTTTCGCACCCTGGAAGAGGCGAATGCTTATAAGCGTACGTTCTTGCAGCGTTTCCCCGGTATGGCTCGTCAGACCTATGTGGTGCGTGACCACATCAAGGCCATCGTTGTGCAACGTCAGAAAGAGTAAGAGGAGAGCGAGAGATGGATTTACAGCAATTCAATCCGGATGAGGCCAAGACGGCACGCATCGCCGAGCACGTAGAGGCATTGCTGCGCGAGATAGGAGAGGATCCTGCGCGCGAGGGACTGCAGAAAACGCCGCACCGCGTAGGCAAGGCCATGCAGTTTCTTACCAAGGGCTATCACGAGGATCCCGAGGCTATACTGCGGTCGGCCTTGTTTGAGGAAGATTATCGTCAGATGGTGGTGGTCAAGGATATTGATTTCTACTCGCTCTGCGAGCATCATATGCTGCCTTTCTTCGGCAAGGTGCATGTGGCCTATATACCGAACGGACGTATCACGGGCCTGAGCAAGATAGCCCGTGTGGTGGATGTCTTTGCCCGCCGCCTGCAAGTACAGGAGCGCCTGACCACCCAGATCAAGGACTGTATTCAGAATACCCTGGATCCGCTGGGTGTGATGGTCGTCATCGAGGCAGAGCACCTATGCATGCAAATGCGGGGCGTTCAGAAGCAGCACGCCATGACCGTCACGTCCGACTTCACCGGCGTGTTCCAGCAAGCCAAGACGCGTGAAGAGTTTATGAAACTGATCAAGGCTTAGTACTCCTCTTGGGGGCTACAATCTCCCTTATCGAATTACCAGGATTTTTACCACGGTATGTTTACCGGTAGGCTCGTTGCAAAGCGCCGTATATACGCCGCTTGTAGCGCGTCTGCCGTTTTGTATCCGTCCGTCCCAGACGGCAGTACCTCCGTAGCTGCGCGTCTTGCAGACCAGGTTGCCCGACTCGTCGATGATGTTCACGGCCGTATTCTCCATCAGTCCGGCGATCGTGATCACGCCGTCGTAGTTCGGCCGTACCGGATTCGGGAACGCATAGGCGTTCTTCAGATCCTCTTGCGGTGCGGAAGCATCGCTGCGGTAACTGGCAATACCCTTGGCCGTACCGATAAACAGTTCGCCGGTCGTCGGCATGATAGCCATCGACTGGATGGTGTTGGAAGGCAACAACGAGTTGTCGGTCGTGAAATGCGCCACGGTGATAGTATCGTCCTCAATGAGGTATATACCCGAGTTCTCCGTACCAATCCACATACGATTGCCACCATCGATGACCATGCAGTTGACTTGCTCGCTGCCCAGCAGGTAGTCGCCGAGTCCGGTGCCGTCATTGCGCGGAATGATGATGCGGTGGCATGCGTTGGAGTTCATGAAGTCCACCTCGGCAGGGATGATCAGGATGCCTGCGCCGGTACCGATCCACATGCGGTTTTTCATATCTTGTGCTACGCACATGATCTGGGAGGGCGACAAGACGTTGCCGTTCTGATCGGTCCATTGGTTGCGTTTGCGGCACCGGTCGTCTGAGGTATTGAAGGGCGTGCCTCCGTCATCCAGCAGTATGACGCCGGGAGTGTGACGCTGATCGTACATCCATTTGCGGTTTTCGTTCCGTTGGTCGATGAGTATCTGGCCGCCCGGCGTGGTGAACTCGATAGCTTCTCCGTAACTGCTCAGGTTGATCGCTTTCCACTGACCGTAGGTATTGCGGATATGCAACGGCGAACCGATAGAGGTGGCGTTGAGTACCCAGAAGTTGCCTTGCGCATCCATCATGGCGCCGTCGGTACGGGTGTAGTACGCGTCGCTTACCGAATTGTTGACGCGCCGCAGAGTACTGTTGTTGCTGTCATATTGCGCGATAGCCTGATAGTCTTTGAACTCAAACACACCTGTACCGTACGTGGCCGCAAACCAGTGGCCGGCATCGTTCGGATCGATGGCCAGGCTGACAATATCAATAGCGGGTCGTCCCACGCTCGCTCCTATATTTCCTTCATTGATGCAACGCCAATTGTTTCGATCATAGATATTGATGCGTCCGTAGCGCAGGAACTGTTCGGCCCAGCGTCCGCCGATAGCCGAGTAGATCTGGTCGTGGGCGGCATACATGCAGTACCCGAAATTGCTATTCGGACCGTCGGTATGGAAATAGTCATCGCCGCCGGTGCCTAACCGTATCAGGCCGTAACTGGACTCTGCCAGCCAGTATTCGCCATTCGAATAGGTGGCGTTGTTGAGTCGGTATAGATTGCTAATGCCGCTCAACTGATCGGCTTCATCCAATGCGTATAGTCCGTTCTGAGCATGATAGGCCAGCAGCTTGTCCTCGTTGGCAGTTATCCATGCAAAAGGCTCCGGTCGCACCAGTTGCCATGTACCATTAACGTAGCGGTAGATCGAGTCGTGCTGCAGCGTATAGAGTCGGTCGTAGCATACGAGGGCCTTCTGTACCATCTCGCAGGGCAAGGACTCGCTTTCCCAGTATGTATAGTCAACCAAGTTGTCCCGAAGCGAGGCCTTGTATAGTTTGTCGAACGAGAAGGCATAGAGCGTGTCTCGCCATTCTATCACGTGCTGTACGGCAATCGCTGCGGCGTTGGTGCCGATATAGTATGTCTCACTGATCTCTGCTTTCTTCGGATTGATGGCGATGATGCCAAAAGGCATCGCCAGATAGGCGTAGCGGCTTCCGATGCATATATCGTTGATCGTCACGTCGATGGTTCCGGCCTTGAGGGATACATCCGGCATCTGGGTGACCTGACCTTTACTGTTCATGAGGTCGATCTGGCCGTTCTCGTAGGCGATGATGAGTTGATCGGTCTTCTTGTCGTACGCAATATGCGTCACGGATGAGCCATGCAGTCCGGTGGACTTGTTCCAGTAGTCGATGTGCTCGTCCTCCCGATCCACGCTGAAGAGCGAGCCGTTGGCAGCGGCATAGATCGCATGTGGCGTAGCGGCTATCTCCTGCGGATCGGAGTAGGAGAAATGCAGTTTCCACTGCAGCATACTGCCCTCGGTCTCTTCATCGGCAGCCTCCTGGCCGGTGTTGCTTAGTCCTTCCCCGGTGCCGGATGGATCGTATTCCACCAGACCGTCTCCCGTGCCTACGTACATTCTTTCTATCTGCGCATCATAGGCCATCGATAGGATGGAGTTGGACGGCATGGCCGTATTGTCGGTCGTATAATGGGCGATGATGGCGGAGGCATCGCTACTGAGAACGTAGATGCCCAGCAGTTGTGTACCTACCCATATGCTATTGTCCGGTCCCGCACACAGCGATTGCACCCGTTGGGAGGCCAGGGGCTGTTCACCCTGCTCGTCCTGGAGATCAACGATGGTGATGGCATCGGATTGGAAAAAGTCGGTCGTGGTGTCGATATAGGCCACGCCCTGGTCCGTAGCTATCCAGATCCGGCCCGTAGGATCTTGCATCAGGTCAAAGATAAACTCGGGACGAAACGTGTTGCCGTGCTGGTCGATCCATTCGCTTCTGACCATCGTCTGGTCGTCCGAGGTGTCAAAGGGCGTACCCTGATCGTCCATGAGGAAGACGCAGGTGTTGAAGCGGGCGGTAGCGATCCATTTCCGTTGCGAATTCCGCCGGTCGATGACGAATCCTGCCGGTGTGTGCAGCTCGACATTGGTCATCTCGGCTGCCAGGTTCAGGGCGTGCCATGTGCCGTCCACGTCCAGGCATTGCAGCTGGCTATGGGTACACGCGTCCAGCATCCATAGCCGCTTCTCCTGGTCATACTGGGCGAAATCCAAGCGGGTATATCTGCTTGGGTCTGTGGGAGCGATAGCCACCAGGGTGTTGTCGGCCTGTCCGGCTATATAATGGCGGGTCAAGCTGTCGTTCGTAAATTCGTACAGTCCTGTGCCATAGGAGCTGACGTAGCAATGCATCGGATTCATACTGTCGATAGCTACGTTCATAAAGTCGGTGGGTTGCACATTGCCTTGGGCACTTATGGCCTCTGCGGATAGGTTGTGCCATTCTTGTCCGTCGTAGCGCATGAGGCATCCCGGGTTGTAGTACTGCTCCGACCATCGTCCGCCGGGCACGACATATAGCATGCCTTGCCGGGCCGACATCCGGTAGGGATTATTCTGTATCGGTCCTTCAGGTTTGTATGTCAGACGTTCCGTAGGCGTGAAGCGGATGATACCTTCAGCATACCCGCGAAACCAATTGTCCGTAGCGTCCTGATAATGAATACCCTTCTCCTCATCGGGTGCTATACGTCCCGCGGCTTCGCGATGCCAGAAATGGTAGTCCGAGAGCGGGTCGCTGAGCGCAGCGCTATAGAGGCTGTCGTCTGCGAAGGCGTAGATGGAGTCGCCTTGGAGCAGCACGTCCTTGATAGGCGTCTCCTGTCCTGCCGGACGCAGCCAGTAGCTGTCCACCAGTTTGTACTCTCTGAGGTCCATGGTCTGGATGCCGTAGTGTGTGGCCAGGTAAGCTGTGCGTCCGGAGATCGTGACGTTGTAGATCGTCTTGCGCTGCGTCATGTCTTTGTCGTAGAGATCGCCGATGTATCTCACGCCGCGAGCGGACAGGATATCGATCTTGCCGGTAGAATAGGCGATGATCAGCTGCTGGCCGAGTTGGTCGTAGTGAATACACGAGATACCGGTGCTGTGCAGGCCGGTCTGGCGATTATAGACCGTGATCTGCTCGGTCTGTTTATCCACGCTGAAGAGGCTACCGTCGGAGAGGGCATACACCCGGTCCGGCGACGCCGCTATCTGCGTCACGTTGTTGTAGGCAAAGTGGGTGGTCCATTTGCCGGCCTGCAGCCCCAGACAGAGGCCGAGCGCGCATAGTATCGTTAGTGTTCGTTTCACGAGAGTTGCAGTAGTTTTTTAAGTTCGCTCATGGCTCGAGCGCGGTGACTGATCGTGTTCTTGGTTTCTGCAGGCAGTTCGGCAAAGGTCTTGTCATACCCTTCCGGTATGAATACGGGGTCATACCCGAATCCTCCGTCGCCGCGTTCCTCGGTAGCTATCCGGCCGCGTACGATGCCGTCCACCTGGCGGGTACCGGTCCGGTCTATCAGCGTCACCACGGTGCGGAACTGCGCAGCACGATTCGGCTTGTCGGCCAGTTCCTGTAGGGCCTTCCGGCGATTGGCGGCGGGCTCTCCTGCCCAGCGAGCCGTATATACACCCGGCTTACCTCCCAGGGCATCGATTTCCAGCCCGGTGTCGTCCGCAAAGACGCCATCCACAGGCTGTTGGCTGTTAGCTCTTAGCCATTCTGCTACCGTCTCGGCCTTGATTCGACTGTTCTCGGCCAGGGTAGTACCGGTCTCGTCGATGTCGTGCAGAAAACCTACTTGCTCCAGGCTGAGCACTTCTACGTCTGCGGGCAAAATCCGACGTACCTCGTCCAATTTATGGGCGTTATTTGTTGCAAAAACCAATTTCATGCTGCAAAGATACAAAATAATTTGCATATATGCAAAATTTTGTATAACTTTGTCAGCGATTTTAAAGCAAAAGGTATGAAACGAACGATTTTTTTTGTGTTGATGCTATGCCTGACGTTGTCGGCATCGGCGCAGGTCAACGAGATCCTCGGTCGGTGGAAGACCGTGGACGATAAGACCGGTAATAGTTATTCCGTCGTGCTCATCTATCGCGGTTCGGACGGCTTGTATTACGGCAAGATAGACCGCTTGCTCATGGGCGATCGCAACATGACGTGCACCGAGTGTACGGGCGCCGACCATGGCAAGAAGCTGGAGGGACTCGTCTTTATTCGGGGTATGCATGAAGAAAAAGGAGAATTGCGCGGTGGCAAACTCCTTGATCCTGAGAGTGGTAAATTCTACTATGGTAAAATATACCTAAAGAATGGTAAACTGGTGCTGCGTGGCTCCTTAGACCGCGCCGGAATACTTGGGCGCAGCCAGACCTGGCTACGCGTCAAGTGATTCAACGGCTTCGGCGATCGAGTTGGCTATCATGGCCATCTCGTCGCTCTGGAGCGACAGCTTGGGGTTGGTGAAAAGCATATCTTTCTCCGAATTCATCGGCACAAGATGGATATGCACATGATTCACCTCCATGCCCAGCACGGCAACACCCACACGCTTGCAGCCTGTGGCCTCTTTCAGGCCGCGGGCTACTTTTTTTGCGAACACCATCATGCCGGCCAGCAACTCATCGTCCAGGTCGAAGATGTAGTCGGCTTCCGGCTCCGGCAGCTTAGGGATCACCAGCGTGTGTCCCTTCTGCAGCGGATTGATGTCCAGGAAGGCGTAGTAGCGATCGTCCTCGGCTACCTTGTAGCTGGGAATCTCGCCCTTGATTATCTTGGTAAATATTGTCATAACTATAACCTGTAACCTATAACCTGTAACCCTTACAACGAGATATCCAGAATCTCAAACTCCATGATACCGGCCGGCACCTGTACCTGTGCTACGTCGCCTACGTGCTTACCCATCAGTCCTTTGGCGATAGGGGTCGTCACGGCGATCTTGCCTTCGGCGAAGTTGGCCTCTCCCTCTGTTACGAGTTGGTAGGTCTTCTCGGCACCGGTTTTCTTCACGCGCACGTGTACCTTAGTTAATATCTGTACCTCGTC
>DFGU01000044.1 GCA_002371785.1 Bacteroidales bacterium UBA3742 | reverse complement strand
TAACCCATATGACATACTACGCTATACGCTTTCGGAGCACGGATGATCTCCACCGCCGCGGCGACATACTGTACGGCGGGGACAACGCGCTCTATATCGGTCAGACGCCCGAGTGCCAACTGCGCTTGGCGCCCCACCCCGACTATGCCGACACCTGCTACGCCGTCATCGTCCGCCGGGAGCAGGGCAACGGATGGGTGCTGCTCCGTCAGGAAGCCGAGGCCGACATACGCGTCAACGGTCAGCCCCTCGCTATAGCTCATGCGCTGAGCCACGGCGACACCCTGCAACTGGACCATACCATCCTGTGGTTTTGTATGGAGCAAGGCCAACAACCTGCCACTACCTACGTTCCCAACAAGCCCTCTTGGCCGCTACGTATCACGCTGAGCGTCATCGTGCTGGCCTTGCTGCTATCCATCGTCTGGCAGGTACAGACCCATCTCGGGCTCCACTACGTCTTCCGCCACGAATCGCCGTCTATCTACTGCATTGAGGCCCGTGGTCTGCAGGTCTATCATGGCGACAGCCTGCTGGCCGAGGAGCCGTGCGAACAGGCGCTGGTAGGTACCGCCTTCCTGACCGAAGACGGCTACCTGGTCACGGCACGGCATTGCATCGAGTTCTGGCTCAATATGGAGGATCAACTCACGGCCGACACCGCCAACATCCCCTCGTCCGCTGTGCGCTGGGCCATCCGGGCCGAAGAGGATAGTACGCTGCGTCTCGTCACCCTGCTCACCCTCACCGCGCCCGATGGACGGAGCTGGGACATCCGTTCCGACCGTTTCACCACCGACCACAGCCACGATGCCCTCTACGACCTCGGCGACCGGCAGCACGCCTACACCTGGCGCAGCATCATCAGCCGCTATGAGAAACGCGACTGCGAACTGGGCGACGTAGCCCTCATGCCTTGGGACGAGAAGGGAACGATCCGGCTCGCCGACACCGACCGACCGGTACGTCAACGCGAGGAGGTCTTCAGCTTCGGTTACCCGCAAGGCGAGAATCGTCAGGAGGCCCATTTCACCATCAAGAGGGGCGACATCGACCAAGAACCCGAGTCACCGGATAGCTGGTTCATCTGCGAGATGGCATGCCAACCCGGCTTCTCCGGCGGACCCGTCATAGCCGACAAACAACGCCGACAGGTAGTGGGACTCGTCTCGCGTCAGTCCGGCCACCAGACCGTCGTCATTCCCGTCAGCCGTATTCATCAACTCATCCGGCAAATACCCTGATTCAATATGGACACCATACACGCTATAACGCTACGAGGTCATTGCTCCACGTCGCTCTGCCTGCAGTATATCCGCCAGATAGCTACGCAACTGGATGCGCTGCATAGCCAAAACCAGACACATGGCCGGGTAGGCCTGCGACAAGTGAGCATTGCCGACCATGACTTCCTCTTATCGGCCCCCACATCGGGTCAATCCGGCACGCCGGCCAACGACATATGGCAACTCGCCGCCTCAGCTATGGAACTCATGCTGGGCAACCCCATCCTGAACGGTGGAGGTGAGAAAGCGCAGACGGCTCGCACCCCTATCCCGTCGTTGCCGCAACCTGAGGCCGCGCCGCTCAACCGACTCCTTCAGCGTTGTCTAAGCTACGATCCTAAGCATCGTCCCACAGCCGCAGATATCGTGCGCGAGGCCGAAGCTCTCGCATCCACGTTCCCTGCACCGCAACGTCCGCGCCGACAGGCTTCTGTCACCGCCACGCCGCATATCGCCGAACGCGTCGATCGCCTATGGCCCGAGCAGATGGTCACTACTGCCCGCATGCTCATCCTCTTGCTGCCTATGCTATGCTTCGCGCTGGGCACCCGGGCACAGGGCATCCTGGATCCCCGGCAGGAAGCCGTGACCCTGCAACTGATCAACGCCTCGCTCACGCTGCGCCATAACGACCAGACGAGTTGGGACAAAGCTACGCAGCAACTGAAGCAACGTCTCAACCAGTTCAACCTCATGGACGAACTCCAGGACGAAACCAACGACAAGCGCTTGTCCGGCGCCGGTATCCAATCCTTTGGATTGAACCGCCTCATAGCCGACCTCAAGCAGAAGCAGCAACAAAACCGTGCGGTCCAGAACACCGGCAAGGGACTGCTGGACGGCACCGACAGCCGCTTCAGTTACACCCTCTATGAGAAGGGTATCCGCAAAGGCGCTACTGCCACCTACACCCTGCCCAAGCGCGTGGGCAAACAGGTGATCGTTGTCATCCCCCATGATGCCAACCAAGCCTATGCTGCCCGGATATATAAGAACGGCGTAGCCGTACAGCCCGCCGGCAAAGACCGGAACGGCATCACCTACTTCGTCTTGGATGCGGACAAAGCACTGAAACGGGGCGATGTACTCAAGCTGCAGATCCGGAATCAGGATCCCGACCGGCATGCCGCCTTCGTCATTATCAACCACAAGCATTCCACGCAATGAACCGCCCGATGCTCCACCTCCTACTCATACCGCTATTCGTAGTCGCCTGTGCCTCTCATACCACCGACGACATACAGGCCGTGTATGAGCGTGCCGCCGAACTAAACGACCGGCAAGAGTATCTCCAGGCTGCTGATAGTTTTCACCGGGCAGCCACGATGGCCGATGAAGCGGATGCACAGGACCTGCTGTTTCGCAGCACCGTAGCCGAAGGCGAGTGCTACTACATGCTGGATATCGTCACCCTGCTCCGCCGCCAGCTCAACCTGGCCGACAGCCTCTATACGCGGTATAGCGACCATGAGACGCTGCGCAACCGACTGGAATGGGAGGAGATGCTCTGTAAGTTACGCGGCTCGTACTGCTACCTTACCGCCGACTCCGACCCCGAAGCCTATCGCCGGGCCGCACAGGCCTACGGGCGCTGCTTCGTCTTGCTCGACTCCATCGCCACGATAGACGCCACCTTCGACGTGCCCGAGCTGGCCGTCACTGTCCACCGCGAACTGCTCAGCCTATACTATCGGCAGCAGGACTATACGCGTGCACTGGACGAAGCCTTGGCCGTCATCCGCTACTATGGCGAGATGCCCTACCGCGACAAGCCCGTTACCCCAGCCGACCAGCGGCTCAACAGCCGCATTCGGGATAGCTACCTATCCCTCGCGATGGTCTATGCCCGACTCCAACGCTTCGACGAGGCTGAGGAACTGATGGACGAGATGCCCGAAGCCTGTCGCCGCCATCCGGATGCGCTGCGCACCATGGGCAAGATGCTCATGCTGCGTCACGACTATGACGGATCGGTCGCCAAAGAGGCTGCCAAGTCCTACTACGAGGCCTATCTGGAGGCAAAAAAAGCCGAGGCCGAGCGCACCATGCAAACCATGAGCGATGCGCAACGCGAGCAGTACTGGCTGAGCCTCCATAGCTTCCTTTTCGACTGCTACCGGCTGGAAGAAACGGCCCCCGAAATGCTCTACGACCTGGCGCTATACAGCAAAGGCTACTTATTAGAATCCAAGCGGGCGAACGGCAAACCCGCACAATGGAGCGACATCCGTTCGCACCTCAAACAGGACGCCTGTGCCATCGAGTTTGTGCAATACCGCGGTCGAGACGAGCGAAACCAGCTCGGCGCACTCGTTCTGACCCCCAAATCCAGCCGTCCGCAGTTCATTCACATCGCCGACATGGACAGCCTCAGCCGTATGCGCCTGAGCGGACAGATGAGTCTGGGCAAAGCGCTACGCTCTACCGACAAGTACGACAAGAACAGCATCTACCGGAACGCGCAACTCCCGCGCCTCATCTGGACCGACCGCCTCATGCAGGCTATCGGCCGGGCCAAGACCATCTATTTCTCGCCCGACGGCCTGCTGCAACAGTTGGCTATCGAGTACCTCATGCCCGACACCGCCAAGACCTGCCGCCGACTTAGCTCCACGCGCGTGCTGACCCGTCCGCACAAGAAGATCGACACCAGTCGGATCCTGCTCATCGGCGACGTGGACTACGCCTCGGCATCCCAGGTCCGGGCGTCCGGCAACGATGCGCTTGCCTACCGGTACATGCAGCCCTTTGCCCGTTCGCTCAAGGCTCTGGAGGCCTCGCGACGCGAGGTGGAGGAGTTCCGTCGTTTCCGCCAGAACAGCCGGGACTGCATCCTGACGCGTACCGAGGCTACCGACTCCGCTTTCTGTCGGCAGGCTTCGCGCTACCCGCTCATCATGATCGACACCCACGGCTTCTTCATCGGCACCATAGAGGATGGCACCGACATGAAGCCCCTCTACATGGATCATAGCCTCTCGCAGAGCGGCATCGCCTTGGCCGGTTCGCAGCATGCGCTGCTCGACACGGCCCACAACAGCCACACGGCCGATGGTATCCTGTCGGCTAAGGAACTGGGCGGACTCCAGCTGCAGTGCGACCTAATGGTGCTCTCTGCTTGCCAGACCGGACTCGGCTATATTACCGCCGACGGCGTATATGGCATCCAGCGTGCATTGAAGCAGGCCGGCGTAGATGCGATGGTGGTCAGCCTCTGGAGCGTCAGCGACGAGGCTTCGGCCATGCTCATGAGCCGGTTCTACCGCAACCTATGCAACGGGATGGATACCTACGCGGCCTTCATGGACGCACGCCGCCAACTGATGACCGCCGAGCAGAACAGCTTTGATGCCGGCACGCTCAGTCACCGCCGGACCCGTCGCTTCGCCGATCCGCAATATACCGACGCATTCATACTGATAGATGTATTATGAAAAAACAAGATAACACGATGACACGTACTGTTCTTACCCTCTCGCTTGTCTGCCTTACGCTGGTATGCTTTGCCCAGCCGCCTAAGCCGGGCGACTCCATCCGCGTACAACGCGCCTACGGGGTGTTTGTCAGCAGCGAGACCGACTCTGCTGCCCTGCAGGTTCGCAACGACCGGCTCTCACGCCGAGGTGGCGAACGTAGCGTCACCCTGGCAGCCCTGGGTTCGGCTATTGCCGCCAGTTATGGCAACAAACTGATCCAGGAGACCGTCAACTTCTCATCCAAGCTGTTTGAGTTTGGCGGCAAGGTGCTCAAGGGACTGATCTACAAGAACCGCGACGACCGCGAAGCATGGCTGCGCGCCGCAGAATGGCACAACCATTTCACCCAGCGACTTAACGACGATACCCAGATCGACGATTTCTACTACACGCCCTCTCACAACGGAGCTTTCGACCCGATGGACATGAAGTTCAACGGCTTCGGCTGTATGTGCTATATGAAGCCCGGAAGACCTGACGGCAAACCCGAGAGACCGGATGACGTAAAGCCCACGTTGCCTAAGTCGCCACGCCTGACCGACACCGCCAGCCTGGCCGACGAAGAGATATGGGAGTTCTACCTGCTCTGCAAACTGCGCGACGACTCGATCGGTATCGACCATATGAATAACCACTCGCGCTTCTACATGACCATCGACCGGCTCGTGTTCGACACACGTCATACCAGTCTGCCCAACGACTCTGTGCCCGGCAAGATGCAGACGCGCTTCGACTTCCGCAAGCGCAAGGACCTGACGTTCAGCGTGAATGTCAAGATCTTCTCATCCTGGGTCAATGAGGCCGCTATGCTCATTGATAATCAGCAGATAGGCGAATTCAATATCACCGCCAAGATCGACTCCGCCGACGTGGACCCGAACGGCATCTTCGTCTATGATCCCGTGCGTCACCGCAAGAAAGTGAGCATCACGGGCGACAGCTTTGTGGTGCCCCGCAGCTTCACCGGCACGTCCAACAATCCTACCTGGGGGACAGGCCAGTACCGACTGGAAGTAACCCTCCGGGAAGACTGCGCACTCAACCGCGATTGGTATCGCGACTCCACCGAGATACGACGCGAGGCTGCTAAGCCCAAGGAGAAACGCAAAGATCCTAAGGACATTCCCTTCCGTTGGGATAAAGAGAAATGGGGTCCCGAGTGGCGCGAGATGCAGGCGCATGGCCGCAAGCGTTCCATCGTGCGCGAGGCATGGCAGAGCACCATCAAGACTGCTTACGTCAAGCGCGACTGGGTGCAGGAGATCCTCTCGCCGCTATCGGTTGTAGTTGCTCAGACCGAGCAAACCGCCCTGGGCGAATTGCTCCATCTGACACCCACCGCCACCGGTTCATCGGCTGGTACTGCCGGCAGTTCTGCGGCTACGGCTGGCAGCGGGGGCGCAGGCTCTTCGGCCGGCGGAGCCGGCAAAACCGACCAACCCAGACCATAAAACAGGAAAATTTGGGTCCGCATATACAAATGCGCGTATGGGATGACAAGGTTGAACTGTGGAACTACGGCGAGCTGCCGTACAACTATACGATAGAGAAACTGCTACAGACGCACGAGTCTTATCCGCGCAATCCTTTGCTTGCACAGATCTTCTATTTCGCAGGTTTTATTGAGCAGTGGGGACGAGGATACGAAAAGATTCACGATGCTTTTGTGCGGGAGCATTTGATGCAACCTTCGTTCGAACAAGCCCGAGGCGGCATCTTGGTAACTATCCCGCGGGAAAAGTTCATTGCCATACAAACCGGCAAACCGCAAAACAACAATACTATAGAAGAAAACGGGGAGAGAACTACACAGAAAAGTGTACAGAAAAGTGTACAGAAAATAGTTGATTTCATTAGCGAGAATCCAAGTATAACGACGCAAGAAATGGCTAACTTATTGGGTATAAACAGAAGTGTTGTTGCACGTCATATTAAGACATTGCAGGAAAAAGGCATTATTCGACGTGTAGGCCCAGATAAAGGCGGTCATTGGGAAATAATTAAAAGATAACTATTATTACGAACCGAGCATTGTAATCAGTGGTATTATTGAGAAAAAAATCCAAACTCGTCTGGAAAATGTGTGACATGTCACACACATTACAATCTGTCTTATCCTGAAAAAAGTAGACACATTTAGAAACACTAAATTATCTGCTTTATGGATTTGAGAAGAACAAAGATTAAGTTTACTCAGGAACAGCGACTCGCTATCATCGAGGAGTACGAAAAAGGAACATTAACAGGCAAAGAAATCGCCCAAAAGTACGGATTCAGGTCTCCATCAGTCATTTGTAATTGGCGAGAAAGGGTACTAAATCCGCGTCAACGCTTGCGTATATCGAAAAAAAGCAGTATCTTTGCAGCCAAAATCCGCCCCATTAGATGATTCGCAGGATAGGCATAGTGTTTCTTATGGCGCTGCTCATGGCGGCATGCGTGCCGCATGGCGTGGATGAGGCATGTTGCGTCGTAGCCGAGGCGGATAGCCTCTGGCAGGCCGGGCTACAATACGGTATAGACGAAGGCGACAGCGCCACTCTCGCGCAAGCGTATAAGACATTAGAAGCGATCCCCCTTCCTTTCAGGGAAGGGCTGGGGTTAGGCTCTCCTTACGCCCATGCCTGCTACCATTACGGTCGTCTGCTACGCCGGGCGGATGATCCCGTCGCTGCGATGCAGGTCTTCATCTCGGGAACGCATTCCAGCACGGATGATCACCACATCCTCGGCCGGATATATAGCAATATGGGTGATCTTTGCCATATGGCAAAAGACTTTCAGCAATCGTATGATATGTATGAGTTGTCAGCAAACTATTTCATGCAGAACGGCGACACCTTATTATATTATTATGGGTTGA
Source organism: Bacteroidales bacterium UBA3742 (assembly GCA_002371785.1). Taxonomy (GTDB): domain Bacteria; phylum Bacteroidota; class Bacteroidia; order Bacteroidales; family Paludibacteraceae; genus Colicola. The sequence goes on along the minus strand of DFGU01000044.1, from coordinate 2,978 downwards.
ATAATATGGCTTTCGAATTGGCTGAACAAGGCAAGAAAGATGAATCATTACAAATACTGGATGATATAGAAAGTAGTACAAAAGAATCGAATATCATTAACATAATCCTCGAAACCAAATCAGAAGCATATTTCCAAAATCAGCAGTACGATTCTGCTATATTCTATAGCAATCAGGCAATAGCACATTGTACGGAAAGCACAATGCCGTTACTGATTCTTGCTCAATCATATTCATTTCTTGAAAAGAAGGATTCGGCAACCCACTATGCATCAATGGTTGTGTCGAGAACGTCTTCATTATTCGATCTCAATAATGCGCTGTATATTTTAACACAAGATGATGCGACGAAAGATATTAATGGCGTGAAGCAGGTTTCCGCTGATCGATCAGATGTGCAAAAGCTCTTAGAAATTCGCCAAGGACATTTATCCAAAGCAACGCAACTATTGGAGCAAGACTTGAATTACAAAATCAGTTATTGGTGGTATATAGGAGGTTCATTGTTAGTAGTATTTATCGGTATTATTCTCTGGCGGTATTATACACATAAGTATCGCATGCAACTTCGTTTGCAGGCTCACGCTAATCATCTAACAGAAAAGCAAGCAGACTCTATCGTTAGCAATATCAATCAACATATTAAGATTAATGATATAGAACATACGCTTCACTGGAAAAAGTATGCCGAAATGAAAGCAGATGCTGATTTATATATGGGCGGCATCGTCTCCAAACTTGAATCCATAAAACTAAATGAAACCGAAATTCGTTTCTGCATACTTACCATGCTGGATTTCCCTTTAAAGAAGATTGCAGACACAATCAATTATAGTCCTTCTGGTATCAAGACGCTCAAAAAACGGATCTCTATAAAATTGAATACAACGCCACAAAATCTTAGAAATTTTCTGTTTTCGATGGCAGTAAGTGTGTAATAATCATATTGCATTTAGCAATTGTAGACCACCGAATTTCACAATTTGCACATTAACAGCAGATTGTGATTTTCATTTGTACACCAGGTTTTCTTGGAGAATTCGATCAAAAGCAGTAATTTTGCACCGTCAAACCATTTTAGGTTGGCGGTGATATTTACGTATTGTTAAATTTAAATTTTTAAAGTGATGAAAAAGATTATTTTATCATTGATTTGCGGCATCGTTTTCGCAGCTATTCCATCCTTGGCCTCGGCTGAGGAGGTTGAGATTCAGCTTTTCGAAGTAATCAGCATGGGATTTATTCCTGGTGATAATCCATTAGATGATTCCAATCAATCTCCCAAAGAACCTACGCGTCCTACCAGTTTTCGCGCTGCTATTGATGGAAACACCCTTGCTATTCAGAAATTAGAATCCACCATCCCCTCTGCACAAGCAACGGTTGTGAATGCTTCTACCGGTAGCATCGTCGTTAACCAACAGTTCACCACTTCGTACCAAGGTCAGATATCCAATGCGGGTGTGTATGTACTGCACATCCAAACCGAAGGAGGTGCCCTTGTAGGACAGTTTGTTGTGCAATAATTTTAAATATATTATGATTATGAAAAAACTACATTTCGGATTTATCCTACTTTTAGTTTTCGTAAGTTTTATTTCGTGTGAAAGTAATATAAATGAAGACAATTCATCTTTCACAAAACAATTAAAGGAGGAATACGATCTAAAACCTGATGAATTGCCATTCTATGTAAAAGCGTACATAGAAGAGCATTCAAAATTATTCGGTGATGATGTCGTCGTTTTTGATTCCTGGGAAGATTTGGATAGAGAGTTATACGCATTGCAGCAAATGACGTATACTGAACATAGAGTTTGGCTTAGAAAGAAAAAAGACATCTATGTGTGCAATAAACTATCATAGAAACGGAGATGGTAGTTATAGACGTGTGGGATGCCTTACGAACATTGTTGCAGATGTAGGAGTGGAATGCCATAGCGGAAAATGGGATTACAATTTTCGAACGGGATGGTGGTTTATGAAAGGTGGAATTACATATTTTCGTATAAATTATGTGAAATGTGGGTGTCCTTACACACGCTTCTCTTACATAAATCTTGATTTGCATAATCAGCATGGAGTCACTATAAAAGAAAATGTCAAATTTTAATTAACTCTTTTTTATGAGATATAAATTCCTTTTATTATCGCTCTGCGTATCAGCGATGCTACTTGTGTCGTGTGAACCGATGTACAATACCGGAACATATTATTATTCCTATTTTCTTATCAACGGAACCACGTCACAGATAGATCTTAAGTGGGATAAAGGACATTGTAGCATAAATCCCAATGATACAATAGTTTTTCATCATTATTGCTCGTCGGACAAAGGAGATGATTTGTTTAGTATGCATCGTCCAACGTTAGAGGATGGATATGAGGGACAAATAGATGTCCAATATTGTACTATTCTCTATCATGATAGTATATATAACATTGATAGCAACCAGCACCATTCATTCTTATGGTGTGCCAATTATGCAGGTTATCAGCACCCTCAATCAGTATTTGTCTACGAATATTATTTCACGATAGATGAGTCATATGTTGCGACATTAAGACAATAGGATAATTGAGTTGTTCGTTTTCAGAAGATATTGGTGTCGGTGAATTCATTTGCACTGTTACATTTCAGAGTGTGACATTACAATGGGCAAAGTAAGCGGTTCCGAACGATATAAATTTTATTCAATTTATATATATGGCAATAAAGAAAAGAAAACAACCCGGAGACATTTTATCAGCTGATACACGATGATCCGACATTATTACATCAGTTCTATACCACTGAGTATATGTTTGGAGCTATTGCGCACCTTCCGATTTTCTTGATTAGAAATTCCAAGGAACCAATAGACGAACGAAAAGATCCAACTTACAAATAATTTTTGCAATTTTGCACCGTATAGTATTAACATTATTAATTTATATAAAGTTATGAAAAAGATTATTCAATTCTGCTTGGCGGCAGT
>DFGU01000076.1:974-20778 GCA_002371785.1 Bacteroidales bacterium UBA3742 | reverse complement strand
ATGGGCTTGGTGCATGTTCGTCATATGCCTACGTTTCTGTCCGTCGAGCCGGCAGCGGTATGCCAGCTGCGCTGCCCGGAATGTCCTGTCGGACAGGCTAATGGCGAAAGGCGAAAGGCTAATGGCGGTGCCTCCGGGCACTCCGATATAGGGCCAACGGCCAATGGCCAACGACCAACGACTAATGACCAACGACTAATGGCTAAAGAGGTATGGGAGCGGGTGCTCAGGGAGGCGGGACCGTACGTACATACGATGCAGTTCTTCTTCCAGGGCGAACCCCTCTTACACCCCCAATTGCCGGACATGATACGCGACGCGCGCGCGTACCATATATATACTATCGTCTCTACCAACGCCCAAGCCATGACGCCCGAGTTGGCGCAGCGGCTGATGGAGGCCGGACTGAATCGCATCATCGTCTCGATAGACGGCCTGAGCGAGGAGAGCTACGGCGCCTACCGCGTAGGCGGCAGCTTAGAGCGTTCGCTGGATGCCCTCCGTTGGCTCCGCGAGGCCAAGCAGAAGACCGGCGCCCGCTGCACGATAGAGATGCAGTGCCTTCGGTTGCGCACCAACGAGCATGAATGGGCCGAGATGCAGCGCCGCTACCGCGAGTTAGGCGCCGACCGGTTGGTCTTCAAGACCGCCCAACTGTACGACTACGCGGATGGTCATCCGCTGATGCCGACGGACCTCAAGTACAGCCGCTATGTGCCCGGCAAGGACGGTAAGTACCACCGCCGTAAGTTGCGCCCCGGATGCTATCGCACCTGGAGCGGGTGCGTCGTCACCACGGCAGGCGAGGTACTGCCCTGCTGCTACGACAAGCAGGGTGCGCACAGCTACGGCAACATCATGCAGACCTCGCTCCGCGACCTATTCCAAAGCGAGAGTGCCCAACGCTTTCGTCGTCAGGCACTCCGTCATCTCCCGGCTATCTGCCACAACTGCTGGCAGTAGGTCCGGCTATTTCTCTCTCTATTAGAACTTATACGCGCCACCCAGCAGGAACTGGATTCCCTGGGTCTCGTAGCCGTAGTAGAGCTGGTTGTAGCGATGGATGATATTATCCAGTTGCAAGAACAGCTCCAGGTTGGGTATCTCGCGTGCACCGCGTTTGGCTACGCGTTTGCCGACCGCCATCTCGTACTTGCAACCCAGGCCGATCTCGATGATCGGACGCAGCATATGTCCGCCATCGGTAGCCATGGCCAGGCGCGAACCCGTGAAGCGGTTGTCGGAATAGAGCGACCAGTGGCTATCGATACGTCCGTCGATACGCAGACCGGCGGTCCACTTAGCGCGGTCGTAAACGGTAGCGCTATCGAGCTTGACGGCAGGATTGGTGAATGTGTATTCCGGCGTCTCATGGCCGAAGGACTGCCACATATAGTAGTCGCCCCAAGCCTTGACATGCACGATGTCGCGATAGTGATAGTCGATGAGGGCACCCACCTTGCCGCGTCCGTAGTCGGAGTAGGCGTAGCTGAAGCAGCCGGCATTCATCGGCGTGCCGTACTTGACGAAGGTGGCATCGCCATCGGCTGCGGTAGCGATGAGCGAAGTCTGGTTTTTCTGCAGCGCATAGCCTCCGTGCAGCTCCAGCAGCAGGCCGGTCATCGGACTGATATGCAGACCCAGTTCGGCATCGATGGGGGTATAGGCCGCTACGTGGTGGGAGACGATACCCGAGTGGATGAGGCGGTAGCGGTTGCTCTCCATGAAGTCCTGGAGACTACCTACGCCGAAATGACCTTGGGCCGTGGCGTAGAGCGTGAGCCACTGCTTAGCCACCTGGGCCTCGAGTGAGATATTGGGCGAGGGGGCAAAGCTGACGTTCTGCGCACCCGAGAGCATCTGGCCCGCACCGATATTCACATCCAGGTTGACGCCGGCATGCAGGTTGATACGCTGGCCGCGGTACTCGTAGTAGGGCTCGATGCGGATCGCATGACGGCTGTTGTAGTCGGCAGCAGGAATAGTGGCCGAGAGACCCGATACTTGCAGGATATTGTTCTGCACCGACAGGTTGCCACCCACATGGTGTGCCTCGCTGTGCCAATCCAACGTGGCATGGGTACGCACCTGATGTTCGGCCACGGCGCCTGTCTTGGCAAAGAGCTGGTAGCCCGTCTGCAGACGGTACTGCAGGTCGGCCTTGCTCCGGTTGGAGCGGATACCCACGAAGGCCTCGGCGGTCCAGAGGGCCGTCTTGTCGTTAGCCGTGAGCGAGAGGTTGGGGTTGTAGCCGTTGCCCAAGGTATAGTCGTAGAGGCGGCCGTACTTATGGTAGTATATATTGCCACCGTTGACGCCGAAATAGACGTCCATATTCTGGAAGCGGTGGGTGAAATTCATGCCTATCTTAGTCTTGCTCAGCGCACGCAGTCCCCATTCGGCGCGATGGTGGGCATAGACGTCCAGCAGCGATTTCTTGGTATCGTCCTTGGTGTACTCCAGGTCGAGCAGCGTACCCGTATGGCCGAAGCCGGCACGTACGTAGCCGTTGTACTGGCCGGAGGTCTTCCAGCTCTGACGCGGCGTGGACATGGGCGTCAGGTTATGGTCGGGCGAGAGGATGGGGGTGTACTCGGAGTAGCGCACCTCGACGGGCGTCAAGGTCTCTTCTACCTGCTCGGGTTGCACCTGTATCTTCTGGGCCTCCTGGATGGTAGGCTGGTAGTCACGTTCTACGGTGATCGTACGCGTGTATGTGCTGTCCTGTGCGGCCAGGCTCAGTCCGCATAGGGTGATGGCTGTTGTCAGTAGGATACGTCTCATAGTGTCAATCTTCATCTTCGTCGGTTTCCGTTTGTGTTTGCTGCAGGGCGTTGAGGCGTTCCGCTACGATGGTGCGGATATCGTCCTGACCCGTATAGTTAGCCTGGAGCGAGAGCAGGTACTGCTCGGCCAGGAAGGTATCGCCCTGGCGCTGACTGATATCAGCCAGCAGGATGATGGCGCGTGCGAGCCAGTACTGCTGGGTGGTGTTGGCCTCGGTGAATTCCATCACTTGGGCTTCGGCCTGCTCGGTCTGGTCCAGGTTGTAGTAGGCTTGTGCCAACTGGTACTTGGCCTCGGCACCGACAGCGGTACGTACCTCCTGACTGAGGGCCTTCAGGTCGATGGTAGCGTCCTCCCAGCGTTGTTGGGCCAGATAGGCCTTGGCGCGATCGTACTGCGCCTCCTGACGCAGTTCGGCCGTAGGACGCTCGTCCAGGATCTGGGTAGCGATAGTGATCGTACCCGGGTAGTCCTGGGTCTGATAGCAGCAGCGGAGTACGCCCAACTTAGCCGTGGCCTTGTTGTCGCGGGTCGTAGCGATGCCCTGCAGCAGCTCGAAGCTGCGCTTGGCCTGCGCATACTCGCGGCGGTCGTAGCGTATCTCGGCCGAACGCAGACAAGCCTCCTCGATATAGGCGTTACCGGCCATCTGCATCAGCTCCTCGTAGAGCGGCAGTGCCTGGTCGTAGTCCTCCAGACGGTAGAGGCAGTCGGCGGCCGAATAGGTGGCGATGGTATAGTAGCGGCTACCCACGCCGTACTGGCGGCGATAGGTGGTCATAGCGGCTGCAGCCTCGCGGTAGCGCGCCTGCATATAGAGCAGTTCGGCCGCGGCATAGGTGAGCGAGTCGTCCTTGGTGACCACCTTCATCTGCTTGAGCGACTTGGTATAGCGTACGTATTCCGATACGCGGTTGGTCTCTACGTAGAGGGCTTCCAGTCCGCTGAGGGCGGTATAGGCCTCGTCGGTAGAGGGATAGTTGCTGATGGTATATTTATACGCCTTGATGGCTTCTTCGGGCATGTCGAGGTTGCGGTAGAGCATGGCGCGCTCCAGGGCCGACTTGGCACCGAACTTAGGATGACGGCCGTACTGCGAGAGCAACTGGTCGTAGGTCTTGATAGCTTCCGTCTCGCGCTTGAGTTCGATCAGCGTACGGGCTTTCTCGTAGAGTGCCTGTACGACGTAGTCGGACTTGGGGTACTTGGTGATGACGGTATTCATGTCCTCCAGCTTGCTCTCATAGCGGTGGAGCAGACCGCTGGAATAGCCGCGCTGGTAGGTGGCGTAGTCGGCACCGGTGACGTTGCCGGTCTTGTTCTGCTGCTCTACGACGCGGCTGTAGTAGGTATTGGCATCCGCGTAGTTGCGTGCGTTGAAGTAGCAGTCGCCGATGCGGTTGAGCGCGTCGGTATAGGTGCGGTCCGCGCTATTGGCCTGCTGCACATACTGCGCAAACTGCTCACGCGCCGCGGGGTATTTCTTCTGGGCAAAGAGGGTATAGGCCTTCAGGTAGAGCGAGGGCAGACGGTTGGCCGAACTCTGATAGTCCGACTGCTTGCTAAAAGTCTGCAGGTCGCTCAGGCAGGCATCGAAGTCGCGCAGACGGTAGGCCGCTTCGGCACGCCAGTAGAGGGCCTCGGTCACGTAGTGCTGCGACTCAACTTGATGGTCGATCACCTCGGTCATCTTGGCACGCGAACCGGCTATATTACCCTGCAGGAAGAGGTCGACACCCATCTGGTAACGCAGGTACTGCTTGGTCTGGCGTATCTCGTCGGTCTGCTGCGGGTTGCGGTCCAGTACCTTAAGGGCTTCCTCGCGGTTGTTGGCCTGCATATAGGCCTGGCATTGCAGGCTGTAGATATGCTGGGCATATTGGCTGTCCGGATAGTCCTGCAGGAATCCGTCGAAGGCTGCTACCACGTCACCCAGCGCCGAGTTGGACTCGTACATAGTCAGGGCGTAGTTGTAAGCCGCTTCTTCGGCCACCCGGGGCGTGATGCCTATCTTGCGAGCTGCCTCGTAGTTGAGCTTGGCGGCTTCGATGTTATGCAGGTCGATATAGATATTTCCGAGCGTCATGAGGGTGCTCTCGGAGATGGTGTCCTGTTGGGTCTTTACTTTTTTGAGGTACTCGATGGCCTTCTTGGGTTGGTCGGTCTTGTAGTAGGTTATACCCAGCAGGTACATATCGTTGCGCTCCAGCTCCAGCGGCTTTTGGGGCTTGTTCTTGCCGAACTCGTCGCCCGAGTTGATGGTGTTGATCCAGCTCTCGTAGCGCTCCAGGTGGTGCTGGGCCTCGTCGTACTGGCTACGCTGGTAGTATATCTCGCCCAGCATACGGTGGAGCTCGGCGTTGTTCTGGTTGTCGGGATCGGCCTCCAGCAGGGCGTTGGCACGGGTGAGCACCTCGTCGTAGTTCTTGCGTGCATAGTAGATCTGCACGATATAGTAGGGGACCGTCTTGCGGCAACCGGGCTCTTTCTCCACCTTGCGGAAGAGCGGCATAGCCTTGTCGTAGTCGCCCTTGCGGTAGTCGCAATAGGCGGCATAGTAGGTAGCCTGGATCTCGTAGGGGTTCTCCTTGTCCTTGAGGTCCAAGAGCGTGCGGAACTGCTGCTGGGCCTTGGTATATTGCTCGCTCATCACGTAGCAATAGCCCAGGTAGTAGAGGTAGTCCTGGTAGTGAGGACGGGTGAGGAGCGCGGGTTTCTCTACCTTCTGCAACTCCTTGAGCGGCTTGCTCAGGTCGTCCTTCTTGGTCTGCTCCACCTGGATGATGGCATACATGAGTTGCACCTCGTCCAGGTAGGTGCTATAGGGATAAGCTTTCTGATAGTTGCGCAGATCGACCGGCAGGTTCTTGTCGTCTTTCACACGCTTGTCATAGCGCTGACTCAACCGTAGGTAGTCGCGCTCCATAGGCAGTTGCTGTGCTTCTATGCCCATACCGGATAGCAGCAACAGCCCACACAGAATAATACGTAGCAATTTCATCGTTTTCTAAAATTCTCTCCTTTTAAAAAAGTGCGCCCGCGCATACGCGTATTAGAATCCGCTGTACACCATCTTGAGCGTCAGTCCGCTGGCGGCCGAACGTATCTTGGTGGCCGAGAGGGTCTGTGCCTCCTTGACCGACGAGATGATGGTAGTGGACGAGGTGGTGGCGGTCTGTACGTTGACAGGCACCAGTCGCATATCCAGCCATGCCGGCGTGCTATCCTTACGCAGCTCGTAGGTGAGCAGCGTAGCCAGGTCGTAACTATAGTAGTAGGTAGGATTACCCAGCGAGTCGGTACCCTGGGTCAGGGTGCCCACGATGGCGCAGGTGTCGGTGGGTATCTCGCTACCCTTCAGCACGCGTTCGGCCGAAGCCTCGCGGACCAGCAGCATATACGGCGCCGGTTGCAACCAGTCGTTGCGGGTCAGCGTAGATGCACTACCGCTGAACACATTCTCTACGTCCACGCGTAGCTCCGCCAGGTTGACGTACGGCCGCTTGATGAGCGTATCGCCCGTGCTGAAGATAGTCTCTATCAGGTTCTGGTGCATCCGCTGCTCCATCTGCCGGACAGGCAGTGAGATACGCGTATGTACGCCTGCGGGACCGATGATATAGTTGTACCGGGTCGAATCGTTGGCCAGGTTCTGGAGCAGGGCGTCCTTGTCCATATAGCTGATGCGGTTGACGGTACGTACCTCGGAGTTGGCGTAGAAGACCTTGATATCGTTGACGGTAGTATCCCGTCCGGCCTTGTCGTAGCTGAAATGGTAGTACACGCCCATGGCGATATCCTTCACGTTGAGCATGGTGGCACTACCGAAGTCGGTCTCCAGCAGCAGACCTTTGAACTGCTTGTTGAACTCGTCCTGGGTGGTGAACTTACGGATGGCCGAAAACCGACGGAAGAAGTCGGAAGTAGAGTCGGTCATCATGCGCACCATAGGTACATATACATTGCTGGAACTGAGCATCGAGTCGCGCTTCTCTGAGGCCACGATGATGCGGCGGTTGCGCAGAATACTCTTGGTGCGCGAGCAGTAGTCTGAGAGGTTGATGTCGGTCTTGTACTGACGCGAGTAGTTGAGCTGCTTGCCGTCCATCTCATACACGTTGACCGACAGCGGCGCATAGCCGTCGCCTACCCAACTGGTGTAGTAGAAGAAGAGCGAGATCGAGTCGATCACCGCATTGTTCGGGTACTCATAGCCCTCGGGGCAGGTCAGTTGGGTGAGTATCTCGGCACGTATGGTTCCGTAGTCGGACTCCAGTTCGCCCAGCAGGGCCGAGTCGGGCAGCGACACGATGGCGCTGCTGCTGTCGATGCGGCTATTGAGCGAGAACGTATCGGCTTTCACGATGATGCTGTCGCCCGGCTTGAGTATGCTCGAACCGATACCGGCCAGGTCGGTATCACAACTTGCCATCAGCGCGGCAAGCATACATAGCAATATGAATCGGTATTTATTCATTCGTTGTTAACAGACTGTTGTAAAATTCCAAGTAACGTGCTGTGTCTTCCAGGTCGGTATATTCCAAGATCGGTTTGTTCTTCGTGATGGCGTAGTTCTGCACACGTTGGTTGACGTTCGGGGAGGCAAAGACGATGGCGTCGGAGTAGTCGATGGCCAAGCGCATCAGTTCCTCGTAGCCCACCGGGAAACCGGCTATGCTGCGTACGTCGTTGGCGGTGATGCCGTCGTGGGCACACAGCTTCTCGGCAAACTTGGTGCTGAAGGGCGTCTGGTACTCCTGGTCGTCGATTACGAGCACCACCTTGGCGTTGGCGAAGAAGGGCTCGTCGGAGTAGGTGCGCTTCAGGAACAGGGGTGCCAAGGCGGTCATCCAGCCCGAACAATGAATGATATTCGGTGTCCAGTGCTGCTTCTTGACGGTCTCCAGCACGCCGCGCGCGAAGAAGATACAACGCTTGTCGTTGTCAGGGTACTCTACGCCGTTCTCATCGGCAATACCCTTGCGGCGATGGAAGAGGTCGTCGTTGTCGGTGAAATAGACCTGGATGCGAGCCGACTGAATCGACGCTACCTTGATCAACAGCGGATGGTCCGTGTCATCGATGATCAGGTTCATACCCGAGAGGCGAATCACTTCGTGCAACTGGTTGCGACGCTCGTTGATGTCTCCGAACTTGGGCATGAAGGTGCGTGTCTCAAATCCTTTCTGCTGAAACATCTCCGGCAGGCGGCGATTCAGCATGCGTATGGGAGTCTCTTCCGCTAAGTACGGATAAATCTCTTGCGACAGAAATAAGATACGTTTTGGCTCTTTCATAAGCGTTGTTTTCTTGTTTAGTTATACTAAAGGCAGTGCAAAGGTACAAAAAATTTTTGATATTTGCACATTTTTTTGCAAAAAATTTTCATTTTTTGGATTTTTTGTGTATCTTTGCATGTTTTTTTGAACCAAAACAACCAAAATATGCAAATTTTAACGACCAAACAGGCCCTGCAAGCGGCAGTCGAAAAGTGCCGTCAAGAGGGCAAGACGATCGGCCTGGTGCCGACGATGGGAGCCCTGCATGAGGGCCATGCTTCGCTCGTTCGCCGAGCAGTGGCTGACTGTGATGTATGCGTGGTGAGCGTCTTTGTCAACCCCACCCAGTTTAACAACAAGGAGGATCTGCTCCGCTACCCGCGCAACATAGAGCGCGATGCGGAGTATCTGCGTAGCCTGGGAGCACATTTTGTCTTTGCACCTACGCCCGAGGAGATGTACTCGGCCGAGGAGATGGAGACCACGTTCCAGTTCGACTTTGCGGGTCTGGACCAAGTCATGGAGGGCAAGATGCGTCCCGGTCATTTCAACGGTGTGGTGCAGGTGGTGAGCCGCCTCTTCTACCTGGTGCGTCCCCAGCGTGCCTATTTCGGTGAGAAGGACTTCCAGCAACTGGCTATCATCCATCATATGGTAGAGCGCTCGTCGATGGCCGGTACGTTCGGCGACCTCAAGATCATCGACTGCCCTATCGTGCGTGAAGCTTCCGGTCTGGCGATGAGTAGCCGCAACGAGCGTCTGTCGGCGGAGGAGAAAGAGACGGCGCTGGCTATCTCGCGCACCCTGTTTGCCTCGTTGGAATGGGCCAAATCGGCATCCGTGCAGGAGGTACAGAAGCGCGTAGTCGATACGATCAATGCCGTACCGGGCCTGGAGGTGGAGTACTACGAGATCGTGGATCAGACCACCTTGCTGCCTACCGACACTTTCCGGCATGCTATCGGTTGCGTCACGGTCTATTGCGGTCCGGTGCGCCTGATCGATAATATCAAGTATTGATAGCCGAAAGTAAAAAGTCGAAAGTCGAAAGTCAAAAGCAGACAGGGATGAAGATTGTTGCTGACATAGGAATACCCTTCTTGAAGGAGGCTGTCCGGACGGGATGGCCTGAGGTGGAGCTGCAGCAGTTTTCTCCCGATGAAATCGACCGTTTGGCGGTGCGCGATGCCGATGTGCTGGTGGTGAGAACCCGTACGCGGGTGGATTCCGACCTGCTGGACGGATCGCGTGTGCGACTGGTATGCACCGCCACGATCGGGTATGATCACATCGATACCGAATGGTGCGAGGCGTATGGCATAGCTTGGACCGCCTGCCCGGGCTGCAACGCCCAAGCCGTCTGCGACTATATCGAAGAGGTTCTGAATGACATCTATCGACCTATATCGGAGTGCCCGAAGGCACCCAACGACCAACGACCAACTATCGGCATCGTCGGCGTAGGCCACGTAGGTTCGCTCGTGGCCCGGATGGCCGAGCGGTGCGGACTCCATGTGTTGCTCAACGACCCGCCACGCGGCATAGGCGTTTCGCTCGATGAAATCGCGCAGAATTGCGACATCATCACCTTCCACGTACCGCTCACGGACGACACGCACTATCTATGCAACGCGGACTTCTTGCGCCGCTGCAAACCCGGTGCGCTGATCATCAATGCGGCCCGAGGTGGGGTAGTGGATGAGGAGGCGTTGCTCCGTAGCGGCCATCCCTACGTGCTGGACACCTGGGAGGGTGAACCCCATATCTCGGCAGAGGTGCTGGCCGGTGCCCGATTGGCTTCGATGCATATAGCCGGCTATTCGCAGCAGGGCAAACGCAACGCGACGCAGATGTGTCTCACGGCGATAGCCGAGCGGTTCAGCCTGCCCGAGATCGCTATTCCCGCTGCGGCCATGACCGATGCTCAGGGCGACACTTCGCCGGGATGGTTGCGCCGCATCACGGAGCGTTTGAAGGCCGCTCCCGATCAGTTTGAACCGCTTCGCCGCACATATCCGCTCCGTTGAGAGCTTACACTACCCGAAAAAATCCGACAAAATGACAAAATAAAACAAGTTTTATTTGCATGTTCGGATTTTTTTTTGTACCTTTGCAGCCGAAATATTAACAAGGCAATAATTACGTACGTATTATGATATACAGAATTACCTTTACATGCGACGAGGGCGACCAGAACTTCCGTCGCGTTTATGAGGCTGATCCCGAGGCTACCTTCCTGGATTTGCATAAGGCTATCCTGGAGTCGGTAGGCTATAAGGACGATCAGATCACCTCGTTCTTTATGTGCAACGACGAGTGGGAGAAGGGTCAGGAAGTGACCCTCGTAGAGATGGGATCGAACTTCGAGTACGACAACATGACGATGGCCGAGACGCGCCTGAGCGAACTGCTGGAGGAGCAAGGCCAACGCATGATCTATATCTTCGACCCGATGTTTGAGCGCTATTTCTTCGGCAACCTGCGTGAGATCAAGCCCGGCACGATGACAGGCGTCAAGTGCGTGGAGTCCACGGGACGTCCGCCGAAACAGTTGCGTGAAGACGACATGCAAGCTATCGTGGGCAAGGACGGCAAGGGTGACCTGGACGTAGATGACCTGTTTGGCGAGTCGGAGTTTGACATGGACGACCTGGATATGGAGGGCTTCCAAGACCTGAGTTTCGACGACGGTTCGATGTTTTGAAAACGCTACTGATCATAACGGGTCCTACGGGCGTAGGTAAGACCGAACTGTCGCTACGCGTGGCGGAGCGGTTGGGCTGCCCGATCGTGAGTTGCGACAGCCGTCAGATCTACCGCGAACTGCCGATCGGTACGGCGGCGCCTACTGCCGCCGAGCAGGCACGGGTGCGCCACTATATGGTGGGAACGCACAGCCTGCAGGAGGGCTACAACGCCGGCATGTTCGAGCGCGATGCGTTGCGACTACTGGATGACCTGTTTCGGGAGCACGAGGTGGTGGTGATGACGGGCGGATCGATGCTCTATATCGATGCCGTATGTCGCGGACTGGATGAGATACCGGCTGTGCCTCAAAGCGTGCGCGAGCGCGTACGTATAAATTATAAAGAGCACGGATTGGCGTGGCTTCAGGCCGAGGTGGAGCGACTGGATCCGGAGTACTGGCAGATCGTGGACCGGCAGAACCCGGCACGACTGATGCACTGCGTGGAGCTATGCCTGCTGACAGGCGGGACGTACACCGCGCTACGACGGAGGCAACAGCACGAGCGGCCGTTTCGCATCTTGAAGATCGGGTTGAACCGCCCCAGGCCGGAACTGTACGACCGCATCAATCGGCGTGTGGACCAGATGATGCAGGATGGACTGGAGGTCGAAGCACGGAGCGTCTATGCGGAACGCGAACGCAACAGTTTGCAGACCGTGGGCTACCGCGAACTGTTCGCCTATATGGACGGCGAGTACGACTTGGAGCGTGCCGTAGAACTGATAAAGCAAAATACCCGCCACTATGCCAAGCGGCAGATGACGTGGTTTAACCGAGATACAGAAATATGCTGGCTGGATGCCGGCGCAGATTATGAAACGAATTGTACTACTATTATTGACCTGCTGCGCCATGATGGCGTGCAAGAAGATAGACGTTGACTTCAGTTATTCTCCCGACCAACCCAAGGCGGGAGAGAAAGTGACTTTTACCAACCTCTCCACCGGAGGTGAGGAGTGGGCATGGACTTTCGGTGACGGAGGCACCTCTACGCTGAAGTCGCCTACCTACACCTACAAGAATCCCGGAACCTACACCGTGACGCTGAAGGTGGACGGTAAGTCGTCGCGTACCAAGGTGCACGAGATCACGGTGTATGATACCATCCCGACCTACTCGGCTTCGGATTCAGCGTTCGCTATCTACCGCGATTATAGTTTCCAGGCGCTGGTGTATAATCCGTATAACTACGAGGTGAAGTACCTATGGTACCAGCCCGGCGATGAGGCCCCGTACTATACCGTTACCGATACCACGATGCGAGCAGCTACGCTGCATCTCTACTTCACGCGTCCGATGACGGAGGCTCGTCTGGGATTGCTGGTGGTGC
This sequence comes from Bacteroidales bacterium UBA3742, assembly GCA_002371785.1. GTDB lineage: Bacteria > Bacteroidota > Bacteroidia > Bacteroidales > Paludibacteraceae > Colicola. The sequence continues at coordinate 8,633 of DFGU01000076.1, read as the reverse complement.
TCAACGGCGATACGACGCGGATAGAGAAATCGTTCCTGGTGGTGAATCGTGAGACCAACTCCGTGCTGTTCCGCAACGCCCAGGGCGACTACCGTCAGCGTATCTTCGGTCAGCGTGCCGAGGATCCGCGCCAGGATGCTTCGGCTAAGGCGCTGCTGGATGCCGAGCAGGATACAGCGCAGCTGTATAACGGTAAGTGGTTCAAGATGAGCGAACTGAAACCTATCTTCCCCGAACTGCAGGGCTTCAAGATAGCCGGTCGTAAGATATACTACCGTGCCGAAGGGGAAGGCCTGTGGGTAGCGTCTATCGACGGTGCCAACCCGGTGCAGATTGAGACGGAAGAGTGTACGGCGATGACCATCGACCTGGTGGACAACCGTATCTACTGGGCTGTGGCTAACGAGGTGCGCTATATGCCGCTCGTAGGGGCGGACAACAACCGCTTTGTGACCGAACCCCAGACGATCAATACCCTCGGCGGTGTAACTCGTATAGCGACGGATAACTAAAAACTGAAATTATTAACATTCATGTTGCAACCCGATTATATATTCGAAACCAGTTGGGAGGTATGCAACCGCGTAGGCGGTATCTATGCAGTCCTCTCCACCCGTGCTGCCTCGATGCAGCGCGAACATCCGGATCGTGTCTTCTTCTTCGGACCCGACTTCGGCGACCATAGCGACATCTATTTCCGCGAAGACAAGAATCTTCTGAAAAAATGGAAAGCGAATCTTGAAATCTTGGAATCTTCGAATCTTCAAATCCCCATAAGGGTTGGTCGTTGGGACATCCCGGGTCAACCGATCACTATCCTGCTGCGTGCGGATGCGATGTGGGAGCGCAAGAACCAGATCTACGCCTGGGCATGGGAGAAAGCGGGCGTCAAGAGTCATGCCGCCTACGGCGACTACGACGAGTCGTGCCTCTTTGGCTATGCCTGCGGTATGGTGATGGAGAGTTTGTATCGCTATCTAACAGGCGAAGCCGGTCTAACAGCGAAGCGGTCTAACAGGCAGAGCCGGTCTAACAGCGAAGCGATCTCTGTTTGTATGCATGCCAACGAGTGGCAGACGGCGTTCACCATCTTCTATATGCACGACCACTGCCCCGAGGTGGCGACGCTCTTCACCACCCACGCTACGGGTATCGGACGTTCTATCGCCGGTAACGGCAAACCGCTATACGACTATTTCACGGGTTACCACGGCGATCAGATGGCCGAGGAACTGAACATGGTCAGCAAGCACTCCGTAGAGAAACAGGCTGCCTACTGGGCCGACTGCTTCACGACGGTGAGCGAGATCACGGCACGCGAGTGTGCCCAGTTGCTGGACAAACCTGTGGACGTCATTACCCCTAATGGCTTTGAACCCGACTTCGTACCCGTGGGTGAGGCCTTCGACCAACGTCGTGCCGAGGCACGCGAGGCCCTGCTGCGCGTAGCCGGACAGCAGTTGGGTGGGGTAGTTTCCCCCAACGCCCTGCTCGTCTGCATCGCCGGACGACTGGAGATGAAGAACAAGGGTATCGATGCTTTCCTCCAGGCTATGGAACGTCTGGGTGAGAAGATGTATCATCGGGACGTACAGCGCGAGGTGATCGCCTTTGTGATGATCCCCTATCTGGATCGCCCCGTGATGCGTATCGGTCGAGTGAGTGTGGTCTTTGTGCCGTACTACCTGGACGGGCATGACCCGCTCTTCCAGAAGACCTACTACGACCTGCTCATCGGTATGGACGCTACCGTCTTCCCCTCCTACTACGAACCTTGGGGCTATACGCCGCTGGAGTCGGTGGCCTTCCACGTGCCGACGATCACGACCAGTCTGGCCGGCTTTGGCGCATGGGCCGACACGGGTGTTGTGGGACTGGAGAAAGGTGTGGTGGTCATCCCGCGTACGGATAGCAACTTCCTGTATGTGGTCGATCAGATCGCCGAGAGCCTCATGCAGATGATGGACTATACCCCGGCTATGGTGAAGCGTGCGCGCCGTGCTGCGGCAGCGATCGCGAAGAAGGCCGAGTGGAGCCGCTTCTTCAAGTACTACCGCAAGGCCTACGATATCGCCCTACGCAAAGCGCAAAAGCGTTGTGCCAATCAACCCATAAATCAACTCATCAACCCATAAATCAACTCATCAACCCATAAATCAACTCATCAACCCATAAACTAATCAACTCATCAACTCATCAACCTATAAACTGATAAACACACCAAAATACTACCATGAAAAAAATCCTATTTGTATCTGTGCTATCGCTTCTCAGTACCCTATGGGTATCTATGGATGCGTGCACCAATTTCATCGTGGGCCGCAAGGCTTCGGCCGACGGTTCGACCATTGTATCCTATGCTGCCGACAGCTATAGTCTGTACGGTTTTCTGCGTTATTCACCCGCTGCCGACTATCCCAAAGGCGCTATGCGTGAGGTCGTAGAGTGGGACACCGGCAAACCGCTGGGTCAGATCCCGCAGGTGAGTCATACCTATTCGGTGGTGGGCAACCAGAACGAGCATCAGCTCACTATCGGTGAGACCACCTGGGGCGGACGTGAAGAACTGGAAGGCGACCAGGGAGTGGACTACGGAAGCCTGATATATATCGCCCTGGAGCGTTGCCGTACGGCTCGCGAGGCTATCCGCTGCATGACCGACCTGGCTACGCAGTACGGCTATGCCAGCAGTGGCGAGACCTTCACGATAGCTGACCCCGACGAGGTATGGATCATGGACTTGATCGGTACCGGCAAGGGTAAGAACACCGTGGTTTGGGTAGCTACGCGCGTACCGGACGACATGATATGTGCGCATGCCAATCAGGCGCGTATCCAGCAGATTAATTTCCGCGACCGCAAGAACTGGCTCTACTCCAAGAACGTCATCTCCTTTGCTCGCGAGCGTGGCTATTTCAGTGGCAAGGATGCCGATTTCTCGTTCCAGGAAGCCTATAATCCCTACGATTTCACCGGCCTGCTGGCTTGCGAGGCACGCGTATGGAGTTTCTTCCGCCATTTCTCCAGCGACATGGATCGCTACCTGGACTTCGCGTCGGGTAAGACCTTTGTGGAGTCGGGCGGCAAGAATCCCGGCGAGCGTATGCCGCTCTATATCCGTCCGAACCGCAAGGTAAGCGTCCAGGATATCAAGGAGTGTATGCGTGACGAGTACCGGGGTACGCCGCTGGATATTACCCAGGGGCAGGGAGCCGGTCCGTGGCAGTCTAAGTTGCGCTACGGCGGACTGGTCTTCAAGCTCGACTCCGTCAGCTATTGCTATCCGCGTCCTACGGCTACGCAGCAGACCGGTTGGAGCTATGTGAGCCAGATGCGTAAGGGTAACGCCGCCGGTGGTATATTCTGGTTTGGCGTAGATGATGCAGCTTGCAGTTGCTACGTACCGATCTACACGCGTCTGACCGAGGTGCCGGAGTGCTTCCGCGAGGGTAACGGCGACCTGTACAACTACAGCCCCACGAGCGCATGGTGGCAGTTTAACATGGTGGCCAACTGGGCCTACACCAAGTACGACCGCATGTACCCCATCATCGCCGAGCATCAGAAGAAATGGGACGAGACATTCAACGACATGATCGCTCGTGTGGATCGTGAGCTGGCCAGCCAGGCAACGCCGGAGGAGATGCAGCGCATGGCTAACAAATATGCTGCCTCGATGTGCCAAGACGTGATGGACGATTGGCGTCAACTGGAGATATATCTCCGCACCAAGTTCATCGACGGCCAGGAGCGCAAGGAGGAGAATGGTCAGTTCCGCCGCAACGAATACGGTGAACCCACGGGTCCGAACCGTCCCGCCTTCCCGGAATGGTTCTTGCGTCAAATCAGTAACGAAGTAAATCACGAATAATATGAAAAAGATCGTTATGACGGCCGTTGTGCTCGTCAGCCTGCTCCTGATCCAACAGGTGGTCTATATGACCTCTGCGTATGAAGCGATGAATGCCTATTTCATGCACCACTCGCTGCGCTTCATGGTCTATCGCTCGTTCTGGGTAGCTGTCAAGTTGCTGCTCATCTTCAGCCTCGGCCTCGTCATGTATCTGCGTCGGCGCGAGTTGCCCAAACTGCATACGGGTCATAAGTGGCTCACGCTCCTGCTGGCGGTGGCCTATACCGTACCGGTGGTATGGAGTATGATAGAGCAGCGCTACGGTTGGTTCTGCTACACCAACAATTTCTATCATATCGTCCTGCTCCTGCTGCTCCTGGCCTGGCTCATATGCCTGGTGCGTACCCACTACGAGCATTTCAGCAGCGAGTTGCTGGGTGTGATTGGTGTGCTGGGTGCCTACAGTGCAGCGATGCTCTTTATCTTCGGTGCTCACTCCTTTGTCCTCTATCTGCGCTATCGCTATACGGGCGGATGGAACACCGAGGCGATGATCAGTTGGCTCGTACCCGTCTTCCCGGCAGTGTCGGCATGGGTATATTGGGCCATGAATATGCGTAAATAATAGCAACCAACAATATGAGAAATATACTGTTTTCTATCCTGCTATGCGTCTTTGCATGGCTCGCTATCATGCCGGCTCAGGCCGAGCCGGTGACGCTCGACCGCGTCAATACCTATGCTAAACAGCAGTACCGCAACCGCTGGAAAGAGGCGGCGCTGTCGATCCGTCCGGTGCTGCGTCTGAACGACGAGGGAGGTTATACCTATTCTGCTACGCTCAGCTATCCCGGCAAGAATGCTGATCAGGTGTATGCCCGTCTACAGACCTTGGCGGCTGCCTATACCGACTCGGTGCTCTCGATGGATGAGGCCGGCCGTACCCTGACGGCGCAGTGCTATCTGTTCAGCGTGGCCAATCAGGTAGGCGGTTTCTATCGCTTCCACCTCTGTCTGCGTCCGATCCTGACGTTCCGCGCTGCCGACAACGAGGCGCAGGTGGAGATCTCGCTCCAGTACTACGAGATCGTTAAGACCGACAAGGGCGTGGTCAACATGCTCTTCCATACGGCCTCGGGTGCTCCGCTACCGGCCGAGCAATGGTTGTTGGCCGATCGCTACCCGTACAACGAGCGCGGCAAGATGCCCCTGGCCACGGCCGAGGCATTCACCAAGTCGTACGCACTCATCCAGCTGCTACTGGAGCAACTGCGCGAGGCGAAATAGGTCGATTTCGAAAATCGTTTTTCTCAGAATCGGTAACTGAATGAGGTGTACCAACCCCATTCCCACATGTGCTGACCGCTTACGATGGGCTGACGCACCAGGTTGTTCAGTCCGAAGTCATAGCCGGCCTGAAGGCGGTAGCGATCCCACTCCAGTCCGCCACCTACACCCATCTGGATATTGACGCGCATCAGTTCGCTCTCCATGCGGTCGTAGGGCGTGGTATGTATGCCTTGCGATTGTAACCAGGTCTCGGTCTTGGTGCTCAGGTGGTTCTGCATGTAGTCGTTCTCGGCCAGGCCGATCTGCAGCTGCGGACCGCCATAGACGAAGAGGTTCAGTTGCTTCCAGAGCTGCAGGTTGTAGTAGCAACGAACGGGTATCGTCAGGTCGTGCTCCACGACGCGGTGCTGGATATACTCCACCTGCACCGACTGTGCATCCATCGAGCGGTAGTGCTGCTGCTGACGGCCGTAAGCCACCGAGTAGAGCAGACCCGTCTGCATCGAGAAGCGGCGCGGAAGCAGGAACGTGAACGTCGCACCTACGCGTGCGCCGTGCAGGTACATATCGGGGTAGGACATGTTGCGGCTACGTTGCTGCGGCTGGATATAACCCGCCTCCAGACGGTATTCCACGCCGAAGTGATACTCCTCGGTTTGCGTCTGCTTGCGCGTAGGATCAAAGAAGGAATTATCCGCGCGCTGGATATCCGGCGTCTGGGCTGCCAAGCCTATACTGCTCAATAGCAGAAGGATGAATGCTATTTTTCTCATAAAAGTCATTTTCAGGCTGCAAAGGTACAAAAAAAAATCCGAATGCGCAAATAAAACGCGTTTTATTTTGCCATTTGCAGGATTTTTAGCCTGTAGCTTCAGGGGAATGAACTTGTTCAGGCGGCTTCCGAAATTACAAAAAATAATTGAAAGTAGAAAGTTTAAAGTGCAAAATTTGCAAAAAAATGCAAAAAAACGCGATAAAATTTGCGTATATCAAAAAAAAGCAGTAATTTTGCACCCGCTTTTCGCGACTGGTCCATTCGTCTATCGGCTAGGACAAGAGATTTTCATTCTCTAAAGAGGGGTTCGACTCCCCTATGGACTACCAGTAAAATTAGGTAAAAACAGAACAGTTAAATTATTTAAATTTGTAAGATGGCAAATCATAAATCATCTTTGAAGCGTATCCGCCAGACGGCTACTCGCAAGGCACACAACCATTATTACGCTAAGACTACTCGCAATGCAGTGCGCGACCTGCGTGCTACTACCGACAAGGCTGAGGCCGCTAAGGCGCTGCCGAAGGTTAGCTCGATGCTCGACAAACTGGCTAAGCGTAATATCATTCACACCAACAAGGCAGCTAACCTCAAGTCGAAGTTGGCTATCTATGTGAATAAGCTTGCCTAACTAACAAACCCTATCATATGCGCAGAAGGGGCTACCGATAGGTAGTCCCCTTTTATGCTTAGAAAATGTGCTACCCGTTATGGCTGTAGAGATACGCGAAGTACAAACCCGGTGTCAGTTACGCGAGTTCATCGAATTCGCCAATAGGCTGTATAAGGACTGCCAGTATTACTGTCCGCCTATCTTCTTCGACGAGTTGAACTGCTTCAGCCCGAAGAAGAACCCGGCCCTGGAGGTTTGTGACCATAAGTTGTGGATGGCCTATCGCGACGGTAAGCCTGTCGGACGTATTGCCGGCATCATCAATCGTCGTGCCAATGAGCATTGGAATGTCCGTAAGGTGCGCTTCGGTTGGTTCGATTTCATCGACGATATGGAGGTGAGTCACGCCTTGCTCGACACCGTAGCGGAGTGGGGTAAGTCGCATGGCATGACCGAACTGAACGGTCCGGTAGGCTTTACCGACTTCGACCATGAGGGGCTGCTGCTCGAGGGCTATGAGTACCGTGCGCCGCTGGCTTCGCTCTACAACTATCCGTACTACGTGAAGCATGTGGATGCCTACGGACTGACCAAAGAGTCGGACTGGATCGAGATGCAGATATTCCCGGGTACGAAATGTCCCGAGCGCGTAGATCGTGTTGCTAATATAGTTAAGGAACGCTCGCGCGTGCACGTGGTAAAAGTAAAGAACGTGCGCGAACTGAATCGCCGCTTCGGTCATACCTATATGGACGTGATCGATGCCGCCTACCAGAAACTCTACAACTTCCAGCCGATGACCCGGCGCCAGAAGGACTACTATATCGGTATGTATCTCCCGCTGCTCAACTTCGATTTTGTGACGATTGTGGCCAATGAGAAGGACGAGTGCATCGGTGTGGGTCTGGGTATGCCTGAGATATCGAGCGCCGTGCGCCGGTGCAACGGCCGCTTGTTCCCCTTCGGCTGGTTCTATATGCTCCGGGCGCTGCGCGCGAAGAAATTGGAGGCATTCAACTTCCTCTTGCTCGCTATCCGTCCCGACTATCAGAACAAGGGTATCGACACGCTCTTTATGCAGGATCTCGTTCCGCGTTTCAGTCAGTACGGACTGACCACGCTGGAGAC
>DFGU01000076.1:0-850 GCA_002371785.1 Bacteroidales bacterium UBA3742 | reverse complement strand
AAGCGCCGCCGTGCGTATATCAAACCGTTGTAAAGACGATGCCGACAAAGCGAGTGGTGATAGACTATGCGGTGCTCAAACAGCGACTGGATGAGTACGTGGAGCAGGAGCATATGCGCCGTTCCCAAGTGCGCGATATGGTGCTGCAGGCTATCTGCCAACTGCCGCAACCCTTCAGCGCAAGCGAACTGACGGAGAAGGTGGCAGAGCAACGCGTATCGACCGCTTCGGTATATAATATCATTCGCTTGTTCGTTAAGGCACGGATTTTGCAGTGTGTTAGTAGAGAGTCGACACGCGAACATGCACGCTACGAGGTGCTGACAGGCGATGCACGCATCATTACGATCAAGTGCTGGCGATGTGGACGTGAGAAGCAGATCACGAGTCAACCCATCACCAATGCCATCAAGGCCTATCGCATACCGAACTTCAACATCAAGCGTTATACGCTGTTTCTCTACGGAGAGTGCAAGGTGTGCAGAAGCTATAAGCGACTGTTTTAAAACAAGTTAAACTGAATATCGAGACACTATGTATTGGATTATATTAGGCGTTTTTGCGCTGCTCAGTTGGCTGGTTAGTAGCAGCCTGGAGCGTAAGTTTAAGAAGTACTCCAAGGAGCCGCTACCTCTCACCGGTGCGCAAGTGGCCGAGAAGATGTTGCGCGAAAACGGCATCACTGACGTCAAGGTGACGTGTACTCCCGGTCACCTGACCGACCACTACAACCCGCTTACCCGTACTGTCAACTTGTCAGAGTCGGTGTATAGTTCTGCCAACGTGGCAGCCGCAGCTGTGGCAGCCCATGAGTGCGGTCATGCTGTGCAGCACGAGCGTGCGTATGCTC